>JAODMR010000165.1 GCA_025465475.1 Micrococcaceae bacterium | reverse complement strand
CAGAATCCGACGTCGGTGCCAACGGTGGGCCTCATCACCCATACCGGCAGGCTTTTGGCAGCAAATCCGCAGCTTGGACACGTTAGGCTCGGAAGATCAATTGCTGTTCCGGGCAGCATCGCGACGGCGACGGCCGGCCGCACCGTCCCTCCCGGCCCTGAAAGGGCACCATGACGCACACACCCACCCCCGAAACGTTGACTGTGCAAGGCCAGCAGGACGCTCCCGGAGCGTCGCCGACCCTGACAAAACGGGCGGCAGTCGTCTTCAACCCAGCCAAGAACGTTGACCAGGACCTGCAGGGCATGCTGCGAAGCATCTCCGCCGAGGAGGGCTGGGAAGAACCACTGTGGTTGGAGACGACCATCGAAGACCCCGGCGTGGGCCAGGCGCGCCAGGCGCTGGAGGCAGGCGTCGACGTCGTTATTGCCGCCGGTGGCGACGGAACGGTGCGTTGCGTGGCCTCGGTGCTCGCGGACTCGGACACCGCCATGGGCCTGATTCCGCTGGGGACGGGTAACCTCTTGGCCCGCAACCTTGGCATCCGGATCAATGACCCGGAACACTCCGTGCGGACCGCCTTGACCGGAGTCCAACGCCGGATCGACGTTGTGCGGGTCCGCGTGGATGACGCGGCCGAACAGCAACTGTTCCTGGTCATGGCCGGTCTGGGTTTCGACGCCGCCATCATGGCCGACACGAACGACGACCTCAAGGACCGCGTCGGCTGGCTGGCGTATGTGGAGGCTGGCATCCGAAACCTTCCGGGCAAGCCCGGCCGAGCCTCCATCAGCATCGACGGCGGCCCCCGCTACACCCGACGGCTGCGCAGCTTCATGGTTGGCAATTGCGGTCGCCTGCAGGGTGGGCTGGAAATTTTCCCCGGGGCCCAGATCGACGACGGTGTGCTGGACCTGCTGACCTTGGCTCCGCATGGAAAGCTCGGCTGGCTGTCGGTGGCGACCGGGCTGCTGGCCCGCGGTCGGACTAAGAGCCCCGCGGTGGAGTATTTCCAGGGTCGAAAGTTCGAGGTGTCCTTTGAGGACCCGCACGAGGTGCAGCTCGATGGCGACCACGTGGGCCAAGGGTCCAAGATGTCACTGACAGTGGATCCGTCCGCCCTGACCGTCAACGTCGCGCCGGACGCCTGACCGCTGCCGCTCGGTCACCCGCGGCCAAAGCGCACGGTGACCAGCTGGAAAGGCCGCAGTGTCAGTTCGACGGCGTCGGCGCCGGGCAGCTGTTCCGGTCCGCCCGCCGTCGGGGCCTCCAGCAGATCCGTGAGCCAGATGCCGGTAACTGGGAAGTTGGCGTGAAGGACCGCCGTTGACCGCTCGCCCAACGATTCATATAGCCGCACGATGACATCGCCTGAGCCGTCCTCTGCCAGTTTGATGGCTTCAACCACCACCGCCGCGTTGAACACCGACACCAGGGGCTCAACCCTGCCGCCGTCAGCTGCACCACCGAATGGCGCTTCTCGCCGCTGGTCAACGGCACTGCCGGGCCGGCGGAGCGGCAGGTTGGTGCGGTAGCCCTCCTCCACCGCGTCGGCGAGGGTGGCTCCCGGCCGCAGCGACACAGTCAGCTCGTGCAGCCCGAGGTCTGCGGAGGGGTCCGGGCTGTGCGGGGCCCGCAGGAGCGACAGCCGCACCGTCGTCGTCGTGCCGCCGTCCGACGACCGCACGTTGCGCGTGACATCGTGTCCGTAGGTCGATGAGTTCGCCAGGGCGACGCCGTATCCGGGCTCCCCCACGTGCAGCCAGCGGTGCGCGCAGATCTCGAACCTGGCGGCTTCCCAGGAGGTGTTGGTGGTGGTCGGCCGGAAGACGTGCCCAAACTGGGTCTCGGACGCGGAACGGTCGGCCCGCAGGTCCAAGGGGAAACCGAGTTTGAGGATCTTCTCGCTTTCCCTCCAGTCCACGCTGGTGCTGATCTGCAATGATGGCGAGCCTGCGGCCAGCCGGATCCGCTGGGTGACCGGGGAGTCATGCACCAGCCGCTCAACCACCACGACGGCGTCCCAACCGGCCCGCTCCAAGGTCACCGAGCGCGCGTCAAGGTAGCTGGTGGACACGTTCCGGTAGAAGGAGTCCAGATCCCAGGCGTCCCACTGGTTGGGTGTATCGCGATGCAGCTCCAGCTGGTTGCCAAAGCTGCCCGGCGGAATCGCCTCCCGGCCGGACACATAGTCCCGCAGCGACGTCAGCAGACCCCGGCTGTCCAACACTGCACGGATCAGCCCATTGTCCAGCACGTACCCGCCGTCCAACGCCGTCACCTGAACGGGTTCGGCCGGCAGCGCCGGTGCCGCCGCTCCGAGGGCTGGAACGCCGTTGCGTTCCTGAGGAGCGGCGTTGAAAACCAACGAATCACTGTCGGGAACCCCGCTGGCCAGCACGGACACAGCGCTGCCGATGAGCTTTTCAAGGTCCCGTTCCACGGCTGCATAGTTGCGTTCGGCGTCCCGATGCACCCAGGCGATGGAGCTTCCCGGCAGGATGTCGTGAAACTGCTGCAGCAACACCAGGTGCCAGATTCGTTTCAACTCGGCGGCGGGATATTCCGCACCGGCCCGGACGGCGGCCGTGGCGCACCACAGTTCCGCTTCCCGCAGGAGGTGCTCACTGCGCCGGTTGCCCTTCTTGGTGTTGGCCTGACTGGTGTACGTGCCGCGGTGCAACTCCAGGTACATTTCGCCGACCCATACGGGGGCCTGCGGGTACTCTGCTTCGGCCCGGCGGAAGAAGGTCTGCGCTGAGCCGAGGACCACTCGGGGGGAGCCCTCAAGATTGGCCGTGCGATGGGCTGTGGCCACCATTTCCCGCGTGGGCCCACCCCCGCCATCACCGTAACCGAAGGGAATCAGCGATATGTTGCCGTGCCCGTGATCCCGGTAGTTTCGCTCGGCGTGCGCCAGCTCAGCCCCGGTCAATTGCGCGTTGTAGGTGTCAGCGGGTGGGAAATGGGTGAACAGGCGGGTGCCGTCCAGCCCCTCCCAGCGGAAAGTGTGGTGCGGCATGGTGTTGACCTGGTTCCAGGAAATCTTCTGGGTGAGGAACCATTTCATCCCGGCGGAGGCGGCGATCTGGGGCAGGGCGGCCGAATAGCCAAAGGAATCGGGCAACCAGGTCTCCTGGCAGTCGATCCCAAACTCCCGCTGGAAGAAGCTTTTTCCCTCCAGGAACTGTCGGGCCATGGCTTCGCCACCGGGCATATTCGTGTCCGACTCCACCCACATGCCGCCAACGGGAACGAACTGCCCGCTGGCAACCTTGGCACGGATGCGCTCAAACAGGTCGGGATAGAACTCCTTGATCCAGGACAGCTGCTGCGCCGACGAGCAGGAAAAGACGAAATCGGGATCCCGGTCCATCAGGGCCAACGCATTGGAGAACGTCCGGGCGCACTTGCGGATAGTTTCGCGCACGGGCCACAGCCAGGCAGAGTCAATGTGTGCGTGACCGGTCGCGACCAGCGTGTGCGCCGAGGCCGTGGCCGGTTTAGCCAGTTCGGCTGCCAGGATGTCGCGGCCTACCGGAGCCGAGCCGCCGACGTCGTCGGGATCCACGGCGTCCATCATGCGTTCCAGCGCCCGCAGGATCCCGTGCCGGCGGGGCTGGTCGGCCGGCAGTTCGTGCATCAGGCCCCGCAGCGTCCGGACATCCTGCAGCAGTTCCCACGCCTGCCGGTCAAGTAGGGCCGCCTCGATGGTCCCCAGCCGATACTGAGGCTCCCTCCCCGCCGTGAGCGGGTCCCCCAGCCCGTTGGGCTCAAATCCAAAACCAGCGGCAACGTCGGGGTTGGCGGCAGCCTCGACATAAAAGTCGATCACGCCGTCGTCGCCCGTGGCCAACAGGGCAAGCGGAACCCACGAGTTACGCGGCGAGATGCCTTTGGCCACGGTTCCGTCCACCCGCCAGGCGATTCCTTCGGCCTGGAACCCGGGCGTCTCGAGAGTGAATCCCAGATCCACGAGCAGTTCGACGTCGTTCTTTGGCCATCCCGCGGGAACGGTACCGGTGATTCGCAGCCACCAGGTGGACCACGGCGCGCCCCACGCCTGGCCCGGCTCAACCGGGACGTAGTCCTGTTGAGCAGCTTCCGCGAAGGTCACCGGCTCTCCCGGAGCCACCCATCCGGTTACGGTCATGGCTTGGCGTGCTGCATAGATCGCCGGTTCAAGCCGGCTCCGCAGGAAGCGGTCCACGCGGGCTTCGGTCAGGGTCCGATCGTCGTGCAAAGCGTCTCCCCCTGTCCTACTGCTGGGCCTGCAGCCGCTCCGGATGGGCATATACGTTCAAACTGCTTCCCCTGCTGAAACCGATCAAGGTCACGCCGGCGTCCTGCGCCAGCTCCACGGCCAGGGAGGAGGGCGCGCTGACTGCCGCAAGGACCGGAATCCCGGCGAGAGCCGCTTTTTGCACAAGTTCGAAGGACGCGCGCCCCGAGACCTGCAGCACCGCGTCCTGGAGGGGCAGCTTTCCTTCACGCAGGGCCCAACCCACCACCTTGTCGACAGCGTTGTGCCGCCCCACGTCTTCGCGCAGGCAGAGCAGCTCTCCGGCATGGGTAAACAGGCCGGCGGCGTGAACTCCGCCCGTCCTGTCGAAAACCTTTTGTTCCAGCCTTAACCGGTCCGGCAGGGACGCCAACAGCTGCACGTCGAGGGTTCCGGCAGCGGCGGTGGGGTCCAGGGCAGGCAGGTGGGAGGCTTTCCGCACCGCGTCAATGGAGGCAGTGCCACAGATGCCGCACGAACTGCTGGTGTAGATGTTGCGCTCCAGGCTGGTGTCCGGCAGTGGCATACCGGGGCTGAGCTGGGCTTCCACCACGTTATAGGTTTGCCTGCCTTGCTCGTCCTCCCCCGCGCAGAACCGCAGCGACACGAGTTGCTCCGGGGACCAGATGACACCTTCGGAGACCAGGAACCCGGCGACCAGATCGAAGTCGTTCCCTGGGGTGCGCATGGTGACGGAAAAGGGCTTGTGTCCCAGCCTAATTTCCAGCGGCTCTTCCACTGCCAGGGTGTCCTCCCGACGGGTGACCAGCACCGGAGGAGCCGTCAGCACCGAACCTGACGCTCCCTGGGTCCCCTTCTGGCCAACACCGGCACTGCCACCGGAACTGCTGTTGGAGCTGCCACCGGAACTGCCGTTGGAGCTGCCACCGGAACTGCCACCGTGAGGCGCGACGCCGGAGCTGCCGCCGGCGCCGGGCGCGACACGATTCTTCATCGGGTCTGCCAAACGGGACGGGTCAGCCAAACGGTACGTCGTGACGCGGGCGCGTTGTGTCAGCCGTCCCATGTATTCCTCCTGGCGTTCGGGTGCTCCTCCCAGCCTAGGTCCTGCGGTCCCCGCGGCAAGGTACAGCCGGTCAACTTCCCGCGGAACGAGCACGTTCCGGTCAGCTTCGCCGCTACAGCGTGCCCACGCTACAGCGTCCCCGGCTGCAACGCCGGCACAGGGAGGTGCCGGAACACATCCCTGTGCCGGTCAGTTTTCCGGCACGGAATCCCTACTGCCCGGCGCAGCGCCACGGCAACGGAAGGGTATCCACCGGTTCTCCCATCCGCACCCCGTGCGGCGGTACCACCATGACGCCGTCGGCAGCGGCCAGGCCACGCATCATGCCGGAGGCGGAAAACTTTGTGGGTGAGGCGAGTCCGTACACGAGCCGGTAGGGCAGGAGCCGCGTCCGGCCGGGGCTTTCCTCAATGGGTGACCCGCAGGGCACGGAGGAAACGGCAGGCACCGGACGGCTGCCCAATCGCGCGAGCAGCGGCGCGCCCAGCGTCAGCAGTCCCATCATGGCCGCCAGGGGGTTGCCCGGCAGCCCGAGCAGGAAACGGCCGTCGGGCAGTTCAGCGAGCAGGCTGGGGTGCCCGGGGCGCATGGCGATGCCGTCCACGTGCAGGGTGCCGCCGAGTTCGCTGATGGCGG
>JAODMR010000151.1 GCA_025465475.1 Micrococcaceae bacterium | reverse complement strand
TCCTGGTCGCCGGTCTGGAAGGTCCAGCCGAAGAGCGTCCCGTAGAAGTCCTTGGCCTTTTCGGTATCCGAGGTCATGAGATCGATCCAGCACGGTGCTCCATTGGAGTGGTCAGGTGTTGGCATTTGCGTACTCCTGCTCTTCGCGGCAGCCCACGCCTCGTTGCGTGGATGCGGGTAGGGGTGGTCGAGACACCAGAGAGACTATGCCGGGGGACCGACAGTTTCAACGGGTTGGAGGAGTCGGGGCGGGACCCCGCCGATGACGGGGAGTCGTTGAGGCGGTCCGTGGTGACCCTGATGCCTGCACGCTGCCTGCCTAGCAACTTGGCCGCGTTGTGAGAGGATACGACCACGCCGCATGCTAAAGGCCCGGGGCGTTGCATCAATTCTGCTCAAATGCGAGAGGTGACTATTGAACGCTTCGCTAACGGTCCTGCAGTCTTTCCCAGCGCCGCGATCCACGACCAATCCCTATCTGGTCCAATTGGCCCGCGGGCTGCGCGACCTCCCGGATATCAGCGTCATAAACTTCAGCTGGCGCGCTGCACTGTTTGCTAAGTACGACGTCTTCCACGTCCACTGGCCGGAAATCTTGGTCAGCGGTCACAGCCCGCTGAAAAAACTCGCGCGACAGGCACTCACTCTGGCTCTCCTTGGCAGGCTCGCTCTGACTAGGACGCCCATCGTGCGAACCGTCCACAACGTAGCGCTGCCCGAGGGCATCTCCGTCCGGGAAGTGCTTCTCCTCCGCCTCATTGACCGCAGAACTGCGTATTACGTTCGGCTGAACTCTAAGACGCGGCCACCGACAGACCGGCCCAGCGCCACGATTCCCCATGGCCACTATCGTGAATGGTTCGCCGACTTTCCGAAGGCGCAGCAGATACCTGGCCGCATCAGCTACGTCGGCCTCATCCGGCGCTATAAGGGCGTTGAGGACCTAATCACTTCTTTTAGGGCTACGGCGGACACCCACCCTCAGCTATCACTTCGGCTGGGGGGCAAACCTTCCACCGCGGAGCTGGCGCAAGTGATGGCGGCCTTGTCACACGGCGACCCCAGGATAAGCCTCAATTTGCAGTATGTCTCCGACGCCCAACTCGTTGACACCATCTCAAGCTCGGAACTCGTGGTCCTCCCGTACAGATTCATGCACAATTCCGGCGGAACCCTGGCGGCCCTGTCCTTGGACCGACCGGTGCTTGTTCCGGCCAACGACGTCAATCAAGCGTTGGCTGAAGAAGTTGGGCCTGGCTGGGTGTTCCAGTACGCCGGGGCACTAACGCCCGAAGTAATCCTTCAGACGTTGTCGTCCATTGCAGCGCAGGGCCAACGCAGGCGCCCGGACCTTAGTGCGCGGGATTGGTACACAGGCTCGCTAGCTCACAGGGATGCCTATGAGCGGGCGATCGGCCTCGGCGTTGCCCGCCCAGCGCAGCCGCAGAGGGCGGTGCGCCCATGAAACAGCTTTCGCTGCTTGTCGCGGTGTTGACGTATCGACGCCCCGCAACGCTCGAACGGGGCCTCGGAACCATGCTCCGCCATGTTGAGAGACTTGCTCAAGACACTGACCGGGCGGTTTCGCCTAGCATCGTTGTCATCGACAACGACCCGGCTGAAAGCGCCAGAAGCACGGTCATCGGCTTTCATTCCGACTTGATCCGGTACGTTGCGGAGCCGGTGCCCGGCATATCGGCCGGTCGAAACCGTGCACTGGACGAAGCTGCAAACCATGATTTGCTCGTCTTCATCGACGACGACGAGGAGCCGCAGGAACACTGGCTGGAGCCGCTGCTGGACACGTGGCGGCAGACCCGCCCGGCCGCAGTCATGGGAAGAGTAGTTTCGCAGTTTGACGCTGAACTGGATCCCTGGATTGCCGCTGGTTCTTTCTTCCGCCGCCGGCGGCTGCCGACCGGAACAGTGATACCTGTGGCGGCCGCCGGTAACCTTCTTCTGGACATGCGCCAGGTCCGGAAAGCCGGTGTACGTTTCAACAACAGTTTCGGTCTCTCAGGGGGCGAGGACACTCTTTTCAGTCGGTTGCTTGTGCAGGCGGGCGGAACGATTGTCTGGTGCGACGAATCGGTGGCCACCGACTTCGTCCCCGCTGATCGCACCACCCGCGACTGGGTGCTCAAAAGAGCGTGGAGCCACGGAAATTCGGCCGCACTGGTTGACATCCACTCGACGGACAGAGCCATCCAGAAAAGGGCGGCGCGGCTCAGATCGGTATTCCGCGGCATACTTCGAATGTGCGGCGGGTCCTTGCGGTTCGTCGCCGGGATGATCATGGCCTCCCATCGCCATCAGGCGCGTGGATTGCGAACTGCCTACCGCGGTGCAGGGATGCTCGCCGGTGCGGTCGGGTTCGCCTATCTTGAGTACGCGCGGGAAAGACGCTGGCAGACGTGGTTCCGGCTGCCAGCGGTCCGCCGGCCGGGGATAAAGGGATGAGGCATGTGCCGCGGTTCGTGGTCCGGGCAGCCAAGCCCGTCGTCCGTGCACATTCAGGTTTCGTCGGTTCGATCGTGGCCGTCGACACGGCGGTCCGGAAAATTGTTCTGACGTATGACGACGGCCCCGAGCCAGGCGGGACGGACAGCATCCTGAAAGTGCTTGATGAACGCAAGCTCAGCGCCACCTTCTTCGTCCTGCTCAGCCGGGCACGGCGTCATCCGGGCTTGTTGGGCGAAGTCGTCGCCGCGGGCCATGAGGTGGCCCTCCATGGACTTGACCACCAACGGCTCACAGGCTTTTCTTTCCGTGAAGTCGCTCAAAGGACCCGGGATGGCCGCGCTGAGCTTGAAGACTTAACCGGCAGCAAGGTCGAGTGGGTCCGTCCCCCGTACGGCCGGCAGACATTGGCTAGTTGGCGCGCGGTCCAGTCGGCCGGGGTGAAGCCCGTCATGTGGAGTGCTACGAGTTGGGATTCCAAGGAGGTGCACCAAACCGACCGTATCCGTAAGGCGATGACCGGCGCAGCCCCCGGAGCTATCCTCCTTTCCCACGACGGTCACGCTGGCCCGGCGGACGGCGTCGACGACGGGCCGTCACCATCGCTGGACCGGGGCGAGTTAACC
>JAODMR010000142.1 GCA_025465475.1 Micrococcaceae bacterium | reverse complement strand
CCTACCGCGCCGGCCGGCTCTGGGCCACCGCCATGCGGAAAAAAGGCCGCGAGATCCCCCCGGAACTGCTCCACATCGCCGAAGGCATCCAAGACTCCGGCACCACCCGCCAAGAAGCCCGCTCGCTGCTCAGGAGCTAGGCACCTTCCCGGCAGCTCGTCTAGGGCCCGGCTCCCCGACGCGGCTCACGCGTCCACCGTCTCCCAGTGGGAGGGCCGCGTGATATCCGGCGGAAGCAGTGTCTCGCTGCTTCCCCTGGCGGCGTTGAGTTGCGGCTGGGTCAGGTACAGGGCCCGGGACAAATCAGCGCCGCCCAGCTGGGCGTCCCGAAGGTCCGCGCCGAGCAGGTCCGCCCCTGAAAAGTCAGTGTTCCGCAGGTCGGCGGCGATGAGATAGCCGCCCCGGAGATTTGCCCCGCAGAATTTACGAGACCTCAGGTTCCGGCCCATCAGGTCCGCACCAGGTGCCAGCATGGGATCCAGATGGTCATCGCCGGCAGCGCAGTAGGAGGCCCGCACCTCCTCACTGACGTCCATCAGGACGAACCTCACCTGGGCGTGCAGGTTTTCAATATTAAGGCCGAGCAGTCCCTGCAGTTCTCCGCCGACCGCCCGCTCGATGGTGGTCTGGAGCAGTCCGGCACGCTCCGCAAGGTCCGGATCAAAGGTCCGGGTTCGTGCCTCCGCCAGGTGCCAGAGCATCTCGTGTAGCTGCCGTGAAGCTCGGAAAGCAGCAAACATGTCGGCTTTGGTGTCTGGGTGCACACGCCAGCTCTTTCCGGCGAATAACCCCTGTGATACGTTTTGGCCGGCTCCGAAGCAGTCGAAAGTCGTGCAGCCACGGAATCCCCTGGGACGGAGGCTGGCGTGGATTGCGCAGGAGAAGTCGGGTGCGTTGTTCGGACACGGCGAGCCCGCTGGCTTGTCGAAGGCGAAATCCGCGGAGCGCGAAAATCCGAAGGCTGTGCAGCAGAGGGCAAAGCAGCGACTGCAGTCCGGGCGGAGGTGTTGCCTGTCAGTCCCGGGCGAGGAAGAATTCGAGGGCTTTGCTGATGTCGTTTCCATGTGATCGTCCAATGGTGAGTACCCGATTTGTCCACTCGAATGGAGCACTGCAATGAGCAAGACACAAGAAACGGGAACGGTCCTAAGCATCGTTTCGCCCGATGGTACTCGCCTTAGCCTTGAACGGATCGGAACCGGGCCCAGCCTGGTCCTGGTGGATGGCGCATTCAGCGGCCGGTCGTTCGGGCCAGCCCGCGAGTTGGCCGTCGCGCTTGCAGATTCCTTCACGGTCTATTTTTACGACCGGCGCGGGCGCGGCGAGAGTGCTGAGGTGAAGCCGTATGCGGTGGAGCGCGAAATCGAGGATCTGCAGGCAGTACTGAACGAGGCCGGCTCGGCCCCGTACGTCTACGGAATCTCCTCGGGTGCCGCACTCGCCCTCGAAGCGGCAGCGGCGGGTGTAAAAATGCGGCGTCTGGCCACCTATGAGGCTCCCTATACCGGTCCGAACACAAAGGAGGGCGGGCTGGCGGATCACCGGGCGCAGCTGGAAGACCTGATTCGGAAAGGAAAGCGGGGTGCTGCGGTGTCTTACTTCCTCGTGAAGATGATCGGGCTGCCGCCATTTGTTCCGTGGATGATTCGCCTCATGCCCGGAACCTGGAAAAAACAGACCGCTGCCGCCAACACCTTGCCCTACGAGACCTATGTGACGAACAACTTTGTTGCCCCCGTGGACAAGTTCCGCAGGATTACCGTTCCGACCCTGGTCCTGGTCGGCGGAAAGGCGGCCAAGCCCATGGCAGACGCGCAGGCCGCACTGGCAGCCGCCATCCCGGGCAGCGAGCACCGGATCCTGGACGGCCAGACGCACCAGGTATCGGCGGCGGCCTTGGCGCCGCAATTGAAGGACTTTTTCACAGCCGACTCGGCGTCCCCGCAGAACCGGCGGAACTGAGGATCAGGGGCAGTAGGCCGACGACTTCGGGACGGCAGTCCGCCTGAATCTGTTCTCAGCCGGGGCTTCCAGGGGCGGAGGATCGCGCGTGGTCGATGGCTGCCAGGGCCGCCGCACTGGCAACCAATCTGACGGCATGTACCCGGTACCACCTTTTCAGCATCGGTTTCCGGCGTTCCGGGCTGAGGGGATGCTCACCGAAGAAAAGGTCGGGGTTGACGGACCGGAGCAGGTAGGCGGTGGCCGCGCCGCCGATTGCTGAGCTGACGGCCGCCCCTATCAGCCAGGGCCTGCGTCCGGAATATTTCCACCCCGTAATGAGCGACGCGGCCGCGAGCGGGACGTTGAGCGGGGCGATAGGCACGTAGTACCGGCCCGGGCTGCCCGCTCCAAAAGGCGACCTGGGCAGTTCGGGACTGGCCTCACTGCCGCCAACCCGGTCCGGTATTTTGACCAGGGCTTCGTACAGATTGCCGAAAAACCAGTGAGCATGAGTGAACTCCGCAACGCTCAGGAGCCGGTTGGCGAGCCTTTCGTGCCGGTCAGGGAAATTGTCTCTCATGGCCATAACATACTCCTCCCGGCCGAAGCCCCTTCCGCGCGGGAACGGACGGTCTGAAAGACGGCCCGGGGGATTGGTTCCCCTTGGGCAGGCGGCGGCGAGGAGCTGTAACGCCTGAGTAACGCCGGTGACAGTATCGTTCGAACGTTTTCACTGCGCGAAACGGCCAACGGTTCAGGGCTGACCCCACGAGAAATGAGACCACGATGGCAGGCACCATCACCCTGTTCCGTCCCTCCGACATGCTGTGGCTGACCCTTGAGCTCATCAACCTCGAGGTGGCCGGGGACGGGGCCAGCCTGGTCCGCACAGACGGGGACGCGGACGCCCTGATCGTCGTGCACTTCCCGCCACAGGCCCTGGCGGAGCCGGCGTTTCCCGCCGCACCCCCTGCCGCGCCGATTCGCACCGCCCTCTCGGGCGAAAGCCGGCTCGTCTTCCGGCTGCCCGCCGGGGAAATCCCACTGTCCACCGAGGCACTGCTGGATTGGCGCGAGTGGGAACCCGTGCTGGCGCCCACTGCATTGGAACGTGGCACTGACCCGACTCCCGATATCCCTGCACCCCGCCTTCCGGGCGACCTTGAGACGTCGATCGAATTTCCCTGGCGGCTGGCGCTGTCCCCGGACCTGACCAGCCGATGGCGCACAGATACGGCAGCGACGAACAGTCCCTATGAACAGCTGTGGAGCGCAGTCCTGAGCACCAGGACCGAACAACCTCCGGGCGTGCTGGAACCACCCCACGATCTGCGAGCCCTGGGCGCCTACCAGGGCCCTGCACCCTTCCCGACGTTGCCCACCCCCGAGAATCGCCGGCAAACGGTCCAACTGACCAGCAATTTCCACCTGCCGATCCCGGTGGCCGGACGTGTCGGTGAGTTCGTCCCGGAGCCGCTGTCGGCGCGCCGCGTCGAGCTGACCGCCCTGGGCGCCAACGTGGACTTCGAGGGCCGGTGGGATTTCCCCCTGGTGCCACCGGAGCAGCAGCCGGCAGGCTTCGACCCGCTTGGTCTTCGCCAGTACCAGCATGTGGCCGCGCTGGGCCGGGACACGTTCGTGCGCACCGTGACGGTGGGCTGGCTTTGCGGCACCGGTCACCAAGCCGTCGTCGTCCGGACGGTGCAACGGATGCCCGCGAACCTCAAGGTCGTCGCCAATCCACCGGAGGGTGCACTGTTCACCGGTCTCGGCTACCTTCTTGCCACCACCGACGTCATTGTCCAGCAACCCCGGCTCGACTACGTACCGCTTGGCGGCGCCTTCGCGCACGAGGGCCGGGAGTTCCCGATGCGTTCCATCCGGCTCACAACGACCACCGCCCGGGTCCTGCAACCACCGGAGGGCACACCGTCCTGGTTACTGAAACCCGACGGGACCGAACTGAGATTTCAGGCCACCGGCACCGATGTCAGCGGAGCCGACGTCCAGTTTTCGCTGCCACTGATGTTCGTGCCTTACGAGGCGCTGGCAGCGCACCGCACCATTCGAGCGGTCTTTGACCATCCGCCGGCCGCGATCCCCGACGCCCACATTCTTCCCCTGCATGGACAGACCCTCACGGTCGCCGAGGCCGGCGAGCGCCCGGGCTCCACCGCCCTGATTGCCACGAACCTGACCTACGACATCGAACAGCCACCCGGAATCGCCAATCCACAGCCCACGCATGCAATGAATCCGGCCGGCGCCCCGGCGTCCTACCTTCCCCGATGGCTACCCCGCCTGGCCGCCCTGAACGCCTCGGCTCCGGCGGTGGCCGACCTGGTCGGCAGCACGGCGCCCGCGGACCTTGTCCTGGAGGACAAGTACCTGCGGCACGGATTCCATGCCGAAAGCAACAGTGCGCAGACCTTCGTCGGATTCGCCTCACCCCAGCGGCTCGCCCTGCCCAGCCAGCGCGGGGGAGGGCTCGCGGGCCCGGATGCCACAGTGACGGCGCTGTCGCGCACTCTCGGTCCCGTAGCTTCCCCCGACAAACTCGAGCAGGGAATCGCGGATCTCTCCGCCTTCGCCAGGACGAAGATCCTGGGTACCATCCCGCTGCTCTCGCTCCTTCCCGAGGTCATGCCTTTCACCGCGGCAGGCACAGGCGACCCGCCTACGCCGGCACAACTGAATGATCGTGCCTTCCTGGTCAACCCGCCGCGGCTGACAACCCGGCGCGAACCCGCCGGTGCTGCGGCCCCGGATGTCATCGAGACGCGGTTCATCTGGAAACCGCCGCTGCGGAGCCAGGCGCTTCTCCCTCTGCTGACCCTGGACCTGGACCAGGCCGATCTCCTGCTGGATTCCTTAACCCGGTCCGTCAAGGGCGAACCCGCCAGCGCCGTGGTCCGCGGCCGGCTGCGCAACGTCCGGCTCACCTTCGCCGGTGCCTTGTCGGCGGGAATCGCCGAACTGAGTTTCCGGGCCGAAGCCGGTCGCAAGGTGGAATTCGGGGCGAGCAAGGTCGATATCGGGTTCCTCGGCCCGCTCGCGTTCGTCAACACGCTGCAATCGATCCTGCCTGCCGATGGCTTCGATGATCCGCCCTACGTGACGGTCGACGGCCAGGGCGTCGTTGCCGGCTACACCCTGGCCGTACCCAACGTCGGCGTCGGCATCTTCAGTATCCAGAACATCGCGGTCGGGGCGGCGCTTTCCATTCCCTGGACGGACCGACCAGCAGGAGTCCGCTTCGCGCTGTGCGAACGGCACAAGCCGTTCCTGGTTACCGTGAGCCTGTTTGGCGGCGGCGGGTTTTTCGCCGTCGGGGTCAGCGCCAACGGGCTCGAGTCGGTTGAAGCCTCACTGGAGTTTGGCGGCAACATCAGCCTCAACCTGGGCGTGGCCTCCGGCGGCGTGTACGTCATGGCCGGTGTCTACTTCGGAATGAAGGGATCATCGGTGGAGCTCACCGGGTATCTGCGCTGCGGCGGCTACCTGAGCGTCCTTGGGCTGATTTCCATCTCCCTTGAGTTCTACCTCGCGTTCACCTACCGCAAGAAAACGGTAGGCAGTGAGATTTGGGGCCAGGCCAGCCTCACCGTGAGCGTCAAGATCGCGTTCTTCAGCACCTCGGTCACCCTGTCCGTCGAGCGGCGGTTCGCCGGCTCGGACGGTGACCCGAGTTTTGCCCAGAGCGTGACCCCCCTCGAGTGGGCGCGCTACCTGCAGGCCTTCGCATCATGATCCGCCGGCAAACCGTTCAATGGATCCTCCTGCCGGGAGGCCTGACGGCCGACGGCCAACTCGCTGCGTCCGTGTTCATCGCGCCGCGGCTGCGCCCGGACGGCCAGGCCACCCTGGCCGACTTTCCTGACTTCGCCGACTGGCCGCAGACACTCGCCGGCCTGGACCTTCGCATCGTTCGCCCCGACGGAGAAACGGAGGCTCCCCTCACCGTGGCCATGAGTGCCGAGAGCGCGTACTGGACCTCGATCTTCACCTCCGACACCGCAGTACGTCCCTTCCGTTTCGATGACCTCGCGGACCGGCCGCTGATCAGCTACCCGGTCGCGGAAGTGCTCGCCCACCTGCGCAACCGGTGGGCCACCCTGGCCTTCCAGGCCCGCGATGACCTGCCGATCACCAGCCGCAACGCCGCTCCCATTGGACCACCCCCGGACGGGCCCGGCGACCAGCGCAGGTTCAACCTCGTGGACCACTTCAGCGAGCTGCGTCAGGTCCTTTTCCGGGGCCTCTACGAAGGCGTTTCGGACTCAACGGAATTCTCCGGGCGGCTGCGAGGGGTTCTCGACGGCGCCAGCGCGGAGGCGCGCGTGCTCCGGGCTGCCCACCACTCCACCATGCAGCCACTGATCCGGCCGTTCGGTGCAGGAGGCACCCCCACCGACGCTTTCGCCAGCCTCGCCGGCTTCCATGCCCGCCCCTCGGCGGAGCAGCCCAGGGAGTTCCCCGGCAGCCGCGACCAGGTGCGGGACCAACTCGCCCAGGCCCACGACTTCCATCATCTGTTGTCGGTGCTCGGGGACCACCCTGCGCTGATGGGGGCGCTCGGACTCGTCCTCGACCTCACCATCCGGCCGGACTTCGTTCCCGTTACGGCGGAGGCCGATCCGCCTGTCCCGCTGCGACTTCAGGTGCAGCGCGCTTCGGCCTTCCCCGCCCGCCGGAATGACCCCGGCGCCGACGTCTGGAACGTGGATGCCACCCCCGCCACCTGGTGCCGCCTGACCAACGTCGGGGGGCAGAGTGTCTTCTCCGCCGTCGAGCGTTCCGGCCGGGCGGACTTCGTTCATGGGTTCCTCCACCTGGATCCGGCCCGGTACGCAGCCGTTGGCGTCGATGTGGACGGCCTGGCCCTGAAGGCACTCAACCTCGCCACCACCCTGCAGCGCCAGAATGACCGGGAACAGCGGCCCGTCGAAGAGCCCTCCCGCGAGGGCGTTCCCACCGCCCGCACCGGCGGGATCGCACTGGTCCACAGCAATTCCGCAGAGGACCTTCATGAGGGCTTTTATGCCGCCCGCGCCGCCGACGACAGCCTGGAGGCCGACCCGGAAAGCCCCTCCGACCTGGCCGCGGAAGACCTGGTCCGCGGCTACCGCCTGGATATTCAGGCCGAAGGAACGTGGCGCTCCCTGCACCGGCGGCGGGTTGCGTATTCCGCCCTCCGCTATCCCGATCGGCCCCTCGAGGTCGAGGACGAAGGGCAGGTGGAGCTGTCGCTGACCTCGGAGGCAGACCGCCCCGACGCGCCCGCCGACCCGGACCGGCCCCTCTACAGCCACGAGGTCCTCACGACGTGGGACGGCTGGAGCCTTGCCGGGCCCCGCCCGGGGCAGGGCATTCCCCAGGAGCCGCCCACCGCCGATGCGGCCGCGGACCTGACGAGCATGCAGTTGGACATAACCGCGGACGTGGCGCCAGGAACGTTGCCCCGCCTCAGGTTCGGGTCCGGATACCGTGCCCGCGTGCGCACTGTCGACCTGGCCGGACGGGCGCACACTGTGGAAAACGCCGACCACCTCCTGGCGGTGTTTGAGGGCAACGGCGACCCCCGGTACACGGTCGCCACACCCGCCGAGCCGTTGACGTACCGGCGCTTTGAACCGGTTCCGCCTCCGGAGCTGGTTCCACGCTGGGTGTTCGGCCCGGGGGAGGGCGCGGAACGCCTCGTCATTCGCAGCACCCCCGGCATGTCCGTGTCCGACTACGCTGCGGCGAGCCAGGGCGCCAGCCAGGAGAACCTGCGCTATCACGACAGCGCCCAACGCCACCTGCTGGCAGCCAAGGCGTCGCTGGCCCTGATCGAAGCACACGGACTGCTCGATGACGCCATCACCGCAGTGAAGGGACGGGACCCGGAGGCCGCCGCGGCAGCGGCCCAGGAATGGTACGACGTCGCGGCGCGCGAGAGCGGAACGGTGCTGGCGCTTCCCGGCGCACGGTTCGTGGTCACCGGGACGCACCGGCCGGAGGTGGCGCCGGGTGGGAACGATGACGGTAACCGCCCGGCCGAGGAACAGGGATACGCCTGCCTCGACGCCGACGTTATTGATCTGCCCTATCTGCCTGATCCCTTGGGCGTCGGTGCCAGGCTGCGGTTCCAGTTCGATCCGGCGGAGCCCGCGCAGGTGCTCGAGCTGCGGTACCCGGACGGCGGCGCATGGTATTCGCCGCGGCCGCTTCGGCTCCTCCTGCAGGAAGGCCAGCCCGGAGCCGACTTTGACCCGGGCAGTGCAGTGCTCACGGTCCGCGTGCGCCCCGGCCGGACAGCGACCCTTCGCCTGTCATCGCTGTTCCAGGGGGACCCTGACCTGCTCGGGGTCGTTGACTGGTGCCGTCAGGAACTGCCGGCAGACCGGTATGACGCCGTGGTGGACGCCGTGGTACGGAGCGCACATTGGATGACCACCCCGTGGCGGGACCTCCTCCTGGTCCACGCCACGCAGAGACCGCTCGCCGTCCCGGAACTCGACCTCGATACCGATGACGTGGCCGGCTTCGCGGGGGCCCGGGTGCTGGCCCGTAACATTGGTGAGACAACACTGCACCTCCACGGACGGCTCTTCGCCGACCTGCCCTCGACAGGCCAGGTGGACCTGCAGGGTCACTGGGCTGACACCATCGATGACCCGGCCCAGCGGTACGACGAGGTTGAGGACATGACCTCCGGAGTCGGACGGCAGGTTTTCTCGATACCGGTTCCGGAGCCGTTCGGCACGCCCTGGCAGCCGGAAATCGCCTCGCTGACTGAGCCCCTGGACGGCAAGGGCCTTACGTTCCACACCCGCGGCCGTGAAGCCGAGACCCCGGCGAAGGTGCGGGCCCGGCTGCTTCAGGACGCCAAGGCCGCCGGACTGGGCACTCCGGAGCGCCGCCGGCTCGAAGCCGCCGCCGCCCAGATTGAACAACTGCGCTCACACGAGTTCGGCGACACCCGTTACCGCCGCGTCGACTACACCCCCGTAGCAGCAACCCGGTTTCGGGAATACTTCGACCCGCTCATGCCGACCGGAGACGGCAATTCCGTTGGACCTACGGTGACGGTTGACGTACTCAGCTGCGCAGCGCCGGCCAAGCCGACGGTACTGCAGCTGCTGCCGCTGCTCTCCTATGAGCAAAGGACACAGGATGCTACGACGACCAGTCGGCGTGCCGGCCTGGGGCTGCGGGTATGGCTCGGCCGGCCCTGGTTCTCCTCCGGCGCCGGTGAGCTGCTGGCAGTGGTTTGCGATCGGGGTGGTCCTCTCACCGAATCGTCGGAACTCTCCCGCGACATTACCCTGATCACCGGTGACCCGGCCCACGGCTCCGCCCTTCCCCTGCCCCTGAGGACTGGTTCCTTTCCCGACGCCGAGGTGGTGCGGAGCGATGTGACGCTGGCGGGCGGCGGGCCGCGACGCGACATTGCATGCTTTACGCCGAGGTGGGACGCCGGCCGCCAGGCCTGGTACGTCGACCTGCGCTTCGGGACCGGGGACGCGTATTTCCCGTTCGTCCGGCTCGGCCTTGCCCGTTACCAACCCGCTTCGGTTCCCGGGTACGAACTGTCGCCCATGGTCAGCACGGCGTTCGTGCAAACCCTCCCGGACCGGTCGCTCACCTGCACCCACGGCGATGGCAACGTTGAGGTGTCCCTGACCGGTCCCGCGCCGACGGCGGCGATGGACGTCACCGGGACGGTGCGGCCCGGCAGCAACGAGGTCGTGGCGGTGGTGGAGGTCCAACCGGAAACGTACCCGGATCCGCTGCTGGGGTGGTCGCCGCTGGGCGGTGAGACTGCGCTCGTCGTGCAACCCGGAGCCGGAACGACGGCAACCTACTCCGCCACAGTGCAGACATCGGCCGCCCCGGGACAGCGGCGACGCCTGGTGGTGCGGGAATACGAGTCACACCCGGCCGATGACCGCAGCCAGGCTCCGGCGTCAGCCCTCGTGGCCACCCGTCGCCTGGTCCACGCCGACGTCGTTCTGTTGGACCCCTGAGGCAACAGCTGGTGCGGACCTAGGGCTGGTCGAAGGGCGGCTCACCGCTGACGAGGTCGACGTTCGACCCGCGGATGGCGTACCTCATGGCCGCTTCCGCCGCCGCCGGATCGCCCGCCTCGATGGCGGCCAAGACGCGCCGATGGTCCGGTACGGGGTCAAGCCAGCCGGCACCGGGATGATGCTGGATCCGGTTGCGGGCGTGCACGGCGTGCACGACGACGACGTCCAGACGCATCATCAGCTCATTGTGCGTGGCCCGGAGAAGTTGGAGATGAAAATCCTGATCCGCCGCTTCCAGCCGTTCAACGTCCATGCCGGCAGCCTCGAACTCAGCGAACGCTTTCTTGAGGGCATCAAGGTCGGACTGCTCCCGGTAGAGGGCGGCAAGTTTCGCCGCAGCGGGTTCAACAATGTCCCGTAGCTGTGCCAACTCCGCCAGCAGCCGGTCGTCATCCCGCCGGGCCGCCCGCCGCCACATGATGACATCACCATCCAGCAGCTTCCAGGCGTCGCGGTCCCGTACGATCGTTCCCCGCTTCGGGCGGGAGTCAATCAATCCCTTTTCGCGGATGACACGCAGTGCTTCACGGATAGCCGTCTTGCTGACGCCAAACTCCGGCTCAAGTGCGTCGACGTCAATCCGTGTCCCGGAGGGGTAGTCGCCGCGCACGATGCGGAGCCCCAGCTTCTCAACAAGCTCCGAGTGCAGATCAGTCATCCCCTGACCCTACCTGTCCTGATCGACCAACGGGCTCTTGCGTTAAATCCTATTATTAGTAATATACGTGTATTGCACGTGAAACTGTTCGCGTGGCGTTTACGAAGGAGTAGGCAATGCCAGCAAGCCCCTCATACCGCGTTCGAGCCCTCTCAGTCCTGGCCCTCTTTTCGGTGGGGGCCGGTTCCCTCGCCGGCTGCTCGTCATCTCCCTCCGGATCAACGGGGGACGCTTCGGCAAAGCCGGAAGCGGCGACGATCACCATCGCCGCGTCAACCCTCGGGGACCCCGGCCGCGGTCCCGCACTGCAGAAACTTATCGACGAGTACAACGCCAGCCAGGACCTCGTCAAAGTGGAGCCGGCGTCCGTCCCGTACCCCACCTTCGGGCAGACGATCCTCACCCAGATGGGTGGTGGCGAGGGCCCGGACCTGGTCCGCTTCGACATGCCCGAATTCGAGGCGGCTGCCTCTTCCGGACTGCTCGAACCACTTGAGAACAAGATCGACGCCAAGAAACTCAACCTGATCCCCGGCCCCGACAAGTACCTGACGGTCGATGGGCACCGTTACGGCGTCGTCTTCGAGGACTCGAACTACGGCATGTACTTCAACAAGGACCTGGTTCCCACTGCCCCCACAACCTTTGACGAGTTCCTGAAGGCTGCCAAGGACGCCACCAAGGGTGATGCATTCGGGCTGGCGTTCCGGCAAACGCAGGCGGAGGAAGCCGGCGTGTGGCAGGACATCTTCAACTACGTCCTGGGGTTCGGCGGCAACTGGTCCGACGGCACAAAACTGACCATCAACTCTCCCAAGGTGGTCGAGGGGCTGAAGGCGTACCAGCAGTTGTATGACGCAAACGTCATCCCCAAAGGCGCCGACGCGGCAACGTTCCGCAAGATGTTCACTGACGGCAAGATCGGAATGGAACTGAACAACGGCGGTTACGTCAGCCACGTCGCCTCCACCAATCCCAACCTGAACTTCAGCGTCGCGCGCATCCCGTTCCCGGTCAAGAAGCAGGGAGCGCTGCTGGCACCGATCGTCACCAACGTCAACAGCAAGCACAAGGACGCCGACCTCGACTTCATCAACTGGCTGCTCCAACCCGCCCAGCAGGTAAAGCTGCAGGAGGTTCTCGGGGCCAGCAGCGTGGCCACCCCGACGGAACGCAGTGCAGCGAGCCTGCAGAAGTTCCCGTTCCTGCCCGCACTGGACGAGCTGACCGACACCGGTGTGCCGCAGATCGTCGAGGGCTTCGGCCAGTACACGCCGGACATCCGCCACGTCGTGGTCACCGAGGTGCTGGCGGCCCTGCAGGGACAGCAGGACATGAACGCCGCAATGGAGAAAGCACAGAAGCAGGCCGAAGACCTGGTCGGAAAGTGACTGAGCGGAACAGGGGGCCGCACGTTCTGGTGCGGTCCCCGGGACCCGCTGCAGGAACTGTCGCTGGTCGCAGGGATGGGCTGAACGGGCGTCGACGCAGAAGTGTTACCGGCAGCCCCTGGACGCCCTACTTCTTTCTCGCCCCGGCAGCCCTGTATCTGGTTGTTTTTCAGCTCGTACCGCTCCTTCAGGAGGTGTGGCTCAGCTTCACCCGGACCACCCTGCTCAACCCCACGTTCAGCGCCTGGGTCGGAACGGCCAACTTCCAGTCCATTTTCGCCAACCCCGCGTTTCGCCAGACCCTGCTCACCACGCTCGTTTACGTGCTTGCATGCGTCGTAGGCTCCGTCGGCCTTGGCCTGGGAGTGGCGCTGCTGCTCAATGGACGCTTTCCGGGCCGTCCCGTTGCCCGATCCCTGGTCACTATCCCGTGGGCGGCACCAGGGATCGCGGTCGCCCTTATCGCGGTCTGGATGTTCAACCCGCAGTACGGCATTCTTACCAGGCTGTTGCGGGCCGTCGGCATCGATCCTGGAGCGAGCGGCGTGCTGGACAACCCGCAATTGGCGCTGGGTGCAATTCTGGTGACCACCATCTGGCAGCTTGTGCCCTTCGTGGCAGTCGTCCTGCTCTCGGCCCTGCAGGCAGTTCCGCAGGAACTGGTGGAAGCGGCCCAGGTCGACGGCGCCGGGCGCTGGACCATATTTCGCGTGGTGACCTGGCAGGTCCTGAAACCGACCATCGGTTTGGTCGCCGTCCTGATGACCATCTGGTCGCTGCGCCGCTTTGAACTGATCTGGTTGATGACCAGGGGCGGGCCCATTGGCTCCACCCGCACCCTGGTCATCGATCTCTACGCCCAGGCGTTCGAGTCCAAACAGCTCGGGACCGCGGCGGCCATCGGCATGGTCGGCATCGTGATTTCGCTCATTGTCATTGTGGGCAGTCAACTGGTCGCCCGTGCGGCCGCGAAGGAGGCATGATGCGCAGCGCTCGCCTGGGAGTGACCGCCCGGCTTATCGCAGTCCTTGTTGTCCTCGGGCTTGCCATCTTCCCGATCTACTGGATGTTCGTGACTGCCCTCACCCCCGATGAGAACCTTTTTGGCGCTACCGCTGACCTCCTTCCCGATCTGTCCAGGCTCGGCGTCTTTGCCAACGCCCTGGCCGATGGCAAGGTCGGCCGCTGGCTGCTGAACAGTTTCGTCATCGCAGCAGGAACGACAGCGCTGTCCATCGGGCTCGGCATTCCACTCGGCTACGCCATGTCCCGGTTCACCTTCCGCGGCAAGGCCGCCGTGGGCTTGACCCTGCTCTTCACCCAGATGCTGCCCGAAGCACTGCTGGTGGTACCCCTGTTCGCTGTGTTCCGCCGGTTCGATCTGCTGAATTCACTGCATGGGCTCATCCTGGCAGACACGGCGTTCACCCTTCCCGTGGTGGCATTGATCCTTAAAGGTGCCATCGACGGCGTTCCCCGCGACCTTGACGAGGCAGCCCGCGTCGACGGCGGCCGTCCTCTGACGGTACTCACCCGCATCATCCTGCCGCTGATCGCGCCCGCCACCGCCGCGGCCGCCGTCATTGCTTTCTTTAGCGCCTGGAACGAATACGTTTTTGCTGTCACCTTCGTATTCGACAAATCCCTGCAACCGGCCTCAGTGGGCGTCGCCAGCTTCATCGGCGAGCAGGACACGTCCATTCAGAGCATCATGGCGGTCGCGTTGTTGTTCACGCTGCCGGCAGTGGCTTTCTATTTGTTTGCTCAACGTTATGTCGTTAGTGGGATGACCGCTGGCGCGGTGAAAGGATGACCTTGCCCTTATGAGAATCACGAACCTTGACACGGTGGTTGTTGACTTTTATCGGACCAACCTCATTTTTGTCCGGCTCAGCACGGATGAGGGGTACACGGGGGTGGCGGAAGCGACCCTGGAGGGCCAGGAACACGCGGTCCTGGGCGCTGTCGCCATCCTCGCCGACGCGGTCCGGGGCAAGGACCCGACCCGTATCACCCAGACAATTTATGAGCTGAACAGGGACGCGTACTGGCGGGGCGGGCCGGTCACGATGACGGCGCTCAGCGCCCTGGAAATGGCGATGTGGGATCTGTCCGCCAAGGCCCTGGGCGTGCCCGTTCATCAACTGCTCGGCGGTCAGGTCCGTGACCGGGTCCGGGCCTACGCCAACGGCTGGTTCTCCGGGGCCCGGACCCCGGAGGAGTTCGCCCAGGCCGCGGTGGAGACCGTTGCCCAGGGATTCCGCGGGTTGAAGTGGGACCCCTTCGAAGCCGCCGACCTGACCCTCACTCCCCGGGACCTGCACCGCATGCTGGAACCGGTCGCCGCTGTCCGGGAGGCCGTCGGGGACGAGGTGGAACTGTTCATCGAAGGCCACGGCCGGTTCGATGTCCCGACAGCGATCCGGGTCGCCCGGAACCTGGAGCAGTTCCAGCCCGTCTTCTTCGAGGAGCCCTGCCCGCCGGACGGCATTGACGCGCTGCTGGAAATCCGTTCCAAGTCACCGGTCGCGATCGCTGCCGGGGAGCGCTGGTTCGGCAGGAGCGCGTTCGTTCCGGTCCTGGAACGCAACGCGGTCGATTACGTCCAGCCTGACGTCACGCACGCCGGCGGGCTGAGCGAGCTGATGTTCATCTCCACCCTCGCCGCCGCCCACTACATCCCGTTCGCCCCGCACAACCCCAGCGGGCCGCTCAGCACCGCCGCGACCCTGCAGCTGGGCGCCACCCTGACCAACTTCAGGTACCTGGAAATCATGGCCACCGACGTGCCCTGGCGCAGCGAGATCTCCAACGAAGCCCTCCACCTCACCGACGAGGGCGACATCCTCATCCCCGACGGAATCGGACTGGGCATCGACCTGAACCTCGACGCGATTGCCGAACACCCCTACACACCCCACCCCATGCGCATCTTCAGCGACACCATCGCCGACATCCGCCCACCCGACGCCCGCTCCTACTTCAACCTCAACCCCGCACCCATCCGTTAGTTCGTCTACACCACCTCAGGGCGTGCACCCGTGCACGCCCTGAGGTGGTTGTGAGCTGAGTGCTTTCAACTGGACCTGCTAAGCCGCGCCGACTTCACGGCGTCGGACCGCAGCCAGGGCGAACACCGTCAGAACGGCCGTGATGCCCAGCATCCAAAAGCCGCCGCTCCAGTCCGTTCCTGTTCCCGTGGTGACGGGGGAGTGCGTGAAGGGCGAGAGGTCCCGGAGTGTCCGGTCAAAGCCGAGCATTCCGCCATAAACGCCAAAAACCACGCCAAGACCCAGGAGCGCCCAGCCGACGGCGATCGTAGCCCGCGGCCAAAGAACAAACACCGCCGCGGGCAGCGACAGATAAATCAGCGCGGCAGGGAGTTGATTAAGGGCCGTCTGCCAGATGTCGGCGACCGCTCCGGAGGAATCTCCTGCCAGGAGGAGGGAGAACCATGCGCCAACGGCCGTGAACGCCATGACGAGCACCACCGAAACAGCACCCAGCTCCAGGAAACTGCGGAGCCAACGCATCCGGCTCACCGGTTCGGACAACACGAGGCCGGCCGTTCCTGCCACCTCTTCCTGCCGCAGGCGGAGCACGGCCTGGAGGCCGCAGGCTGCTGCAAGAATTCCGGACACCTCGAACAGGGCCGCGATGAGCAGCTGGGTCATGGAGGTTCCCTGCGCCTCGACCATGGCGCGCAGCGCCGCGGTCACCTGAGGGTTCGTGGTGATGGCGGACTGTATGGCGTTGCCGAGGGAACCCGTCAGGACACCCATGGCCAGGCCGCCGATGCACCAGCCGATAATGGCGCCCCGCTGGAGCCGCAAAGCAAGGGAGAAGGGACCGCGCAAAGTGGGGGCGGCCTCCGCTGGTCCGGCCCGCCCGGCGAGGAGGCTGGTGCCCACGTCCCGGCGGGCCGTGATAATTCCGACGACGGCGACGCAGCCGGCACCGACAACGAGCGGGAGGAGCAGCGGCCACAACCTGTTGCCGGTGTACGCAAACGTCTGCTGGCCCCAACCAATGGGCGACAACCAGCTCGGCCAGGCCGCTGTCACGGTCAACCCGTCGCCGCTGATTTGCCCTGTCGCATCACCGAAGCCGCGCAGCAGGTAGGCAAGCATAACGAGCGCCGCGGAGATGCCGTTGGCTCCGCGGGACGTGCTGAAAAACCGGCCCGCCAGGAGCCCCACGCCAAGGAAAGCGAAGCCGGCGGCGCCTGTCGCCAACCCGGCGACGATCGACCCCGCCGGATCCAGGCCGCCGCCCAGGAAACCGATCGCCGTCGCCCCGGCAACCAGGACGTTGGCCACCGCGCCGTGGAGAACTGTTGCGGCGAGCGGCACCCAGCGGCCGGCTGCCGTGGCAAAGACCAGTTCAGCCCGACCCGATTCCTCTTCCGCCCGCGTGTGGCGAACGGCCAGGAAAGTGTTCATCAGCCCGGCGAGAAGGGCCAGGAAGGTGTAGATCTCGAAAAACGTGAAGGCTCCGAGCTCCGGACCCCTGGCGAGTCCCCGGAGCACCAGGATCGCCGGTGTGGCGGTTGCGAGCTGCAGAATCTCGGCGCGTGCTGCCTGGTTCCCGAACGTGGTGGCAATGGCTTCCACGGCAAACCAGGCGAGAACGCCGATTGAGAGCACCCAGCTGGTGAGTTGCCAGCGGTCCCGCCGTAACCGTTGCAGGTACAGGACCCACAGGGCGTCCATCCTAGGCTCCGGTCCTCGTCGTCAGATGACGGTGCCGGTGGGAATGAGGCCCGCCATCTGCCGTTTCAGCGGGGGCAGCGATGCTGTCGCCGTAGTGGTGGAGGAACAGTTCCTCCAGGGATGGCGGCGCAACAAGCAGGCCCTTGACGCCCAGGGCGCCGAGCAGCGGAAGAACCTCGTGGACGCGGTCAGAATCGGCGCCAAACTTCACCCGGTCCCCGTCAAGGCTGAGGTCGTGGACCTGCGGGGCCGTGGCAAGGGTGTCCATGTCGACCCCGTCGCGCGTGAAGGAGATCTCCGTTCGGGTGAGGTGCCGAAGCGAGTCGAGGGTGCCGCCGTCAACAATCCGGCCCGACCGGATGATGCTAACGCGGCTGGCCAGATGCTCCACCTCGGAAAGGATGTGGCTTGAGAGGAGCACGGAGGAGCCGTTTTCCTGCACGATGCGGTGGATCTCCGCGGTGAAGACGGATTCCATCAGGGGGTCCAAGCCGCTCGTGGGCTCGTCGAAGAGGTACAGCTCGGCGTCGGTGACGAGAGCCGCGATGAGGGCAACCTTCTGGCGGTTGCCCTTGGAGTAGGCGCGTCCCCTTTTGGTGGGATCGAAGTCGAAAACGTCGCACAGGCGCTGTTTGCGCTGCCTGTAAACGGGCGAGTCCGTGGTGCCGCCGCGAAGGCGGAACAGCAGGTCGATGGCCTCCCCGCCGGAGAGGTTAGGCCAGAGGGCCACGTCCCCGGGGACGCTGGCGACGCGGCGGTGCAGTTCTACGGCGTCCGCCCAGGGATGTAATCCCAGGACGCTGGCGCTGCCGGACGACGCTCGGGCGAGTCCCAGCAGGATGCGCAGGGTGGTGGTTTTGCCGGCCCCATTGGGGCCCAGGAAGCCATGAATCTCACCAGTGCTGACTTCCAGGTCGAGGCCGTCGAGGGCCTTCACTTGCCCGAAGTTCTTGTGGAGGTCCACAGTCCGGATGGCGGTGTCCATGGCTATGAGCGTACGCAGTTTCGGGAATTTGTGAATATGCCGAAAGTCCCGTCCTGCGCCGGTCCAAAGGTGGTGCACTGACGGTCACGGACGGCCTCGGGCGACGCCACGATCGGTCACTCTTTACTCGCCGCCTCGGGTGTCGTTTTCCACCCCGGAAGGTGTGCCCGGAATTATGGCAGGTCTCAACCCTCCTGATTTCGGGTTTTCCGGTTTACGATGAGCGCATGGGAATAGTACTCACACTTATCATTGTCGGAATTGTCCTGCTGATTCTTGGTATCGCGGTGAAGGCCGCCATGTTCCTGCTCTGGATCGGCATCATCCTCCTGGTCGTTGGAGCCATCATGTGGATCATGCGCTCGGTCCGCAGCCGCACCTAGGGCTTCCGCCGGGTTCCATCCCGGCTTTCCGATGTAAAGCCGGGTCTACCCGACGTCGGTTCTGCCTGCGGGAATTCACGCCCCGTTTCGGCATAGCGCCGAGGCGGGGTGTGAATTGCCGGGCTTGGGCGGCAGCCCGTGCAGTTCGGTAGTTCCTGCACACCTCAAGTCACCCCAACGGTCAAGGAAGGGACGGGATGAGCAGGCGCGGGAAGTCGTGGAAGGATCTCAACGCGGGTCAGCGTTTTGGCGTGTTCGCCAGTGCTGCGGTGCAACTGGTCCTGCTGGCGCTGGCGTTGAACGACCTGAAGCGCCGACCTGCGGATCAGGTTCGGGGTAGCAAGCGGTGGTGGCGTGCCGCCGTCTTCCTCGACACCGTCGGACCGATAGCGTATTTCGTTTTCGGACGACGACGGGCCTAGGACAGGCAAACGGGCCGCAGACCCTGCCGGCGAGTTGCTGATGGCCGGGCCAGGTCCAAGGAGCCACTGCTTCCCGTATCGGGGATCCGCCTGTCGGTGTACCTTGGGGGGCAAAGCCTCGGAATCCGCCCAGCAGTTTCCGGCGGAAGAGTGGAACCTCAGCAGACCTGGGGTGCCATCCCGGGGTCAATGCCATCGAGGGGGCTCAGTTGGCTGAGAACCAATCCGACCCGACCGATCCTTTGCTGCCGGCGTCCGCCGGTAGTCGAATAGAGGACCTGCTGAGGGATTTCGTGTCCCGGGCCGGAGAACTGCTCAGTACCCAGGAACGAATGCGGGGACTGCTGTCAGCAGTGGTGTCCCTGACCGAGGATCTGAGCCTGGAGGCTGTCCTGGAAAGGGTCGTCCGGTCCGCGCGCTCACTCCTGCAGGCCAAGTACGCGGCGCTGGGAGTCATCGGGGAAGACCACACCCTGACGCACTTCGTGACCGAGGGCATCGACAGCGAGCTCGCCGGGCGGATTGGTCCGCTCCCCACCGGCCATGGTGTCCTCGGCCTGCTGGTCCGACAACCAAAGCCTTTGCGGCTGCACGACCTTCGGCAGCATCCCGATTCGGCAGGCTTTCCGCAACACCACCCGCCGATGGGAACCTTTCTCGGAGTGCCGATCACGGTTCGCGACAAGGTGTTTGGCAACCTTTACCTGACGGAGAAGTCCGGAGGGGCGGACTTTACCGCCGAGGATGAGGACCTGGCCGTGGCGCTGGCAGCCGCCGCCGGGGTCGCGATCGAGAACGCCCGCCTTTTCGAGGATTCCCGCCGTCGGGCATCCTGGCTGCAGGCGTGCATGGACGTCACGGGAATCATGATGGGCGAAGAGGAACAGCAGATCTCAGCCGACCTGAGCTCCGTCGTGGAACGTGCACTGACAGAGTCCGGAGCGGCGTTGGCCTTCATCGGTGTGCCCGTCGATGCGGGGACTGCGTTGTACGTTTCGGCGGCAGCAGGACGGTGCAGCGAGGAACTTTCGGGGCTCACTGTCGAACTCGACCCGGCAACGGTGCAGGCTGTTCTCCGGACCGGCACGCCCGCTGTCATTTCGGCCCTCAACCGGCCCCTGGCCCCGCTGGTCCCCACCGTTGCCGGTCCGCTGCTGCTGATCTGTCTGGGGTCAGCGAAGGCGAATCAGGGCCTGCTGGTTCTTGGCGGCGGGGCGGGCACCGAACAATTTCCGCAACTCGTCAGGGAAATGGCAGCCGTATACGCAACGCACGTCGCCTTGGCCATGGAGCTTGCCCGGAGTAATCGTCTGCGCGAACAAATCATGCTGTTTCGCGACCGCGACCGCATCGCACAGGACCTTCACGACGTCGTCATCCAGCGTCTTTTCGCGGCTGGACTAAGCATCCAAAGCCTGAGGCGCTTCACCACTGACTCCACGGCGGAGTTCAGGATTGGTGCTGTCACGGCTGAATTGGACGAAACCATCAAAGTCCTTCGGGACACCATCTACTCGCTGCACGCAGGTCAGGACGACCAGGAACTGCTGAGCAGCCGGATACTTCGGGCGGTGCGCGACTGTGCCCGGACCCTGCCGTTTGATCCCCGGCTGGTCTTCTCCGGTCCGGTCGACTCGGTGTCCCCGGCCATCGCGGCGCACGTGCTGGCCGTCGTGACCGAAGGGATGAGCAACGTCGTCAAGCATTCCGGTGCCCGTGCCGCAGAAGTCGCCGTTACCGCAGGTCCGGATTTCGTGGAAGTACTTGTCACTGACGACGGGATCGGCCTTACGGCTCCCACACACCGAAGCGGCCTGGCGAATCTCGAAAAGAGGGCAGCAGCCTTGGGCGGTAACTTCCAGGCGGGTCGCGCGAACGGATCCGGAACCCGCCTGCAGTGGTCGGTGCCATTGGCGTGACCCGCTCTGTGCGGCAGTCCTTCTACCAGCAGACAGCTGGGGGTTGCACCCGGAAAGGAAGCCGACGGCGTCACTCACCGTCGGGGCGTGCCTCCGGTTTGACCCTCGGCCCGTAGTCCAGCCAGAAACACGG
Source organism: Micrococcaceae bacterium (assembly GCA_025465475.1). GTDB lineage: Bacteria > Actinomycetota > Actinomycetes > Actinomycetales > Micrococcaceae > Arthrobacter_M. The sequence continues at coordinate 46,484 of JAODMR010000142.1, read as the reverse complement.
CGGCCTGGGTGCGACGTTCAAACCCGAGCTTCGCCAGCAAGGAGGACACGTAGTTCTTGACTGTTTTCTCGGCCAGGAACATGTGCTCTCCGATCTGTCTGTTGGTCAGGCCGTCGCCGATAAGTTCAAGCACGCGGTGTTCCTGCGGGCTCAGGGCTGAAATCCGGCGATCCGGTCTGCGCGGTGCGCTCAGGCCATGCACAATTCGCGTACGGAGAGACGGATCAAAAAGGCTTTCCCCTGACGCCGCACGCCGAAGCGCCGTGATGAGGTCGAGTCCGCCGATTTCCTTCAGGACATACCCGGAGGCCCCTGCCAAAACGGCTCCTTGGAGCGCCTGCTCGTCGTCGTAGCTGGTGAGGATGACGCAGCACAGTGACGGGTCGATGGACCGTACGTCGCGGCATACTTCGATGCCCGTTCCGTCAGGGAGCCGAACGTCAAGGATGGACACCTGCGGTTTTAGTGCCGGGATGCGCCGCGTTGCCTCCACCGCGGAACCGGTGGAACCCAACAGCTGGAATCCCTCTCCTTCCAGGAGCTCCTGAAGTCCGCGCCGGACCAGCTCGTGATCATCCAGTACGAACACGCTGATCCGCTCAGCTTGGCGTCCGTATCCCGGCCGGCCGACTGATGGCTCGTCTGTGGGGAGCTTCCCGTTCACGGCGCTACACCCCCTGCTGGACATGCGGCGATCCGGTTCCATGGATCAACCGTGCGAAGTTATTGTCCCCATCCGTTCGCTGCCCGGGCAAGGGTCCAAGGACTCTGGCCCATACTGCTTTGCGTCATGACTTTCGGCCACGTCTGCAGCTGAAGGATTAACCCGTAGACCTGCGCTTCCTGCCGGGAATTCTCGATGGAAGGGACCTTTAGCCCTAGTCCGTGGGCAACTGGCCGCGCAGGGTGAACTTGCACAGCCACCCCACCCGCCACGAAACCTCACCGGAAGGCTGGACACCGGTGAGATCCTTTTCCCTCCCGGGCCGCTCTCACAAAGGACAGCTGCCATGACGTTCATCCCCACTAACCCTGTCCCCGCGCCGGCTCGTGCCCGGATGCGGCCGGGAGCCCTGGTCATGGTCCTCCTGGGAGCCCTGGCTGTCCTGATCGGCGGTGGGCTGGCGCTCGGCGGTGCCGCCGTCGCAGCGCTGGCTGGCCTGCAGCACGACGGGAACTTCCTCAACACCTCCACCGAGCGGTTCGAGTTCGACTCCTATGCCCTGACCACCCCCAAGGTCGAGGGCCTGCGTAGCTCGGCAGGACCGGTGAGCCTGCCGGCCGGCATTGCGACGCTGCGGTTGCGCGCTACCGGGGTTCCGACGGGGCGGGCAATCTTTATCGGCGTGGCACGACAAGCTGACGTGGACGCCTATCTGTCCTCGGTGCACCACACGGAACTGGTTGATGTCAGTACCAACCCGTTTCGCGCAGGATACCGGGATGTGGAGGGAACGTCAGTGCCGGTCCCACCGGTGAGCGAAAGGTTCTGGGCGACGTCGGCGTCGGGCTCGGGGACACAGGAAATCGTTACGGACCTGGGATCCGGCAGTTGGGCGGTCGTGGTGATGAACGCCGATGCGAGCCCGGCCGGGGCTGTGGACCTCCAGGCCGGATTCCGGTCCAACCTCTTTGCCCCGATTGGATTGACCCTGCTGGTATCAGCGCTGGTGTTGGCGATTATTGGGATTCCCCTGGTGCTGGCGGGAGCGGTCGGGCTCGGAAGGGGCCTGGATCCCGGCGGAATCGGCGGTCCGGGTCCGGTCCAATTCACTGCGCCCCTTGCCGGCCAGGTCACCGGCCCCGAACGGGACTTTTTCACCTATCCCGCCCGCCTGTCGGGCTACCCGGATCCCGGACTGTCCCGATGGTTGTGGTTGGTGAAATGGTTCCTTGCCCTGCCGCATTTTGTGGTGCTGCTTCTGCTGTGGGTGGCGTGCTTGGTGTGCACCGTGGCGGCAGGGATCGTCATCCTGTTTTCGGGCCGGTACCCACGGTCCTTGTTCACCTTCACGGTGGGCGTCTTCCGCTGGACGTGGCGGGTGCAGTTCTACGCCTCCGCCTTGGGAACTGATCGGTACCCTCCCTTCACCCTGGCCAGCGTGAGCTCCTTCCCGGCGGATTTCCAGGTTCCCTATCCGGCGCATCTCGGCCGGGGCCTGGTCCTGGTCAAGTGGTGGCTGCTCGCCTTGCCGCACCTGCTCATCGTCGCAGGCCTGACCGGTGCCTGGTCCTGGACCATCGCCGTCGGCACCGGACCGGGGGGATTTCTTCGGGGTTCGGGGGTATCGGTGCTGAGCCTGCTGGTGCTGATTGCAGGCTGCGCGCTGCTGTTCTCGGCGCGGTATCCCCGGCCGCTGTTTGACCTGGTGGTCGGCATCCACCGTTGGGTGTACCGGGTGATGGCCTATGTGTTCCTTCTCCGGGACGAGTATCCGCCATTCCGGCTGGACCAAGGACCCGAGGACCCCCGGGACGAGACGGCGACAGGGGAGACGTTGAGCACCGCAACACCTAACGCGCCGACAGGTGGGCCTCCCATGCCTCCCGCCTTTCCAGCGCAACAACCAGGCCGGGGGCCATGGGAAGGGACTTAAGCCTCTGCCCCGTCAGTCCCCGCGAGGGTTCACTGTTGGTGTCGGACCGGTGCTCCGCCGGAGTTCGAAAACGGCCGACATAACAAGGAGATGGAATCCCAAATGAAGAAGTGGACGCGGTGGCAGGATTATGTTGCCATCGCTATCGGGCTGTACGCGGCGCTGGCGACCCTGTGGACCGCACAGGGTGGCATGTCGACCGTGCTGATGCTCGTCCTGGGCGGCCTGCTGGTCATCAGTGGCGCCATTAACCTGGCCCAACCGGGGATGCCCGCGGTCGAATACGCCCAGGCAGCTGTCGGCCTGCTGCTTTTCCTTGCCCCCTGGTTCGGTGCGTATGCCACCCACACGGGTGCGGCCTGGACCTCATGGATCGGGGGCGCCCTGGCGGCCGTCGTTACCGCCACCGCCATCCGCCCCAGCACCGAGGAAAGCCACCATCGGGCGGTTGCACACTGACCGTCCCTGCCGCGGCGGAAGGCCTGAGGGTCTTCCGCCGCTCGCGCGTGAGCCGTGCCCATTGAAGTGGCCCGTGGCGTCGGGGACGCCATAGGCTGGGAAGCGGGTTCACCGGCCGTCGTGGTCAGTCACCTTCGATGAACTCCTGCGGCAGGTCAATCGGTTCGCCGCCACTTTAGGGAAAGCCAGGTACCCATGACCGCCGACGCCCCTTCAGGCGCTTCCCCCAGCAGGACCGCCCTGGTTGTCGGGGCCAGCGGCATCGCCGGCTCTGCCATCATCGAGCAGCTGCATCGGGACGGCGGTTGGACGGTCCTCGCGCTGTCCCGCAACCCGGTTCCAGCTGCGCCTGCCCGGCACATCCCGGCGGACCTGTTGTCACCGGAAAACCTCGGCTCGGCGCTGCGCAATGAGAAGCCCACGCACGTTTTTTTCACGGCGTGGTCCCGGCAGGACACGGAGCAGGAAAACATCCGCGTCAACGCGGCGATGCTCAGAAACCTCCTGGAAGCCTTGCACCATGCCCCGGTGGAACATGTCGCGTTGATGACGGGATTGAAGCACTACCTGGGCCCGTTTGAGTCCTACGGCGCCGGACCCGTTCCGGACACCCCTTTTCACGAGGACGAGCCCCGGTTGCCGGCGCCGAACTTCTACTACTCGCAGGAGGATGAGCTGTGGGCTACTGCTGACCGGCAGGGCTTCGGTTGGTCCGTCCACCGGTCGCATACCGTCATTGGGTACGCCGTCGGGAACGCCATGAATATGGGGCTGACACTGGCGGCCCAGGCTACCCTGTGCAAGGAGCGTGGCCAGGCTTTCGTGTTTCCCGGCTCCGAGACCCAGTGGAACAGCCTCACGGACATGACTGACGGCGACCTCCTCGCCGAGCACATGATCTGGGCCGCCACTACGAGTGCTGCGCGCAATGAGGCGTACAACGTGGTCAATGGCGACGTTTTCCGGTGGCGCTGGATGTGGCCGAAGCTGGCAGCTTATTTCGGTGTGCCAGCCGAAGGCTATGAAGGGGCACCACGGCCGCTCCAGGAACAGATGCACGGCCTGGAGCAGGAATGGTCCAAAATTGCCGCCAGTCACTCCCTGGCCGAGGAGGACCTGGCGCGGGTCGCGTCGTGGTGGCATACCGACGCCGATCTGGGACGGAACATGGAAGTCCTCGCGGATATGAGCAAAAGCCGGCTTGCAGGATTCAGCGGGTACCGGCGCACCGAGGACTCCTTCCGCAACCTGTTCGACAGGTACCGGGCCGAACACATCATTCCCTAGCCAGTTGGCGCTCCTGCGGCGGCCGATGCTGGTGCACCTCAGCAGGCCTTGATCAGCGGAAGTTCGTCCCACTCAGTGGTGTACCGCGGCGATTGGTGATTGCGGGCCATGGACCATTGCGGCGCATGCTGCAGACCGGCCACACGCAGGACGATGCTCCTGGTGCCATACCGGTCCATGACACCGCCCAGCAAGGCGCCGATGCTCCGTTGTTCGTGGGGTTGTTGCAAAGACCGGCAGTTGGGTCCGTGCGCCCGCGGGGGAGAGGTCGGTCAGGATGACTCCTGCCTTGGCGTACGGGACGCCCCCTTCGAGGCGGGGCAGCAGGGCGGCGACGGCGGCCTGGCTAAGCAGGACGGGGTCGGCCGTCGGGCGGGCATTTTGAATGTCACGGACGGAAAGGACTTAGCGCCGTCCCGGAACTCGGAGGTCCCGGCGAAGCTCGAGAGGATACCTGCGTGCAGCCCGTCCTTGACCAGGCGGATGGCTGCCTGCTGTGCGTAGACGCCCAGCACCGCGCATACGGGACGTGCCGGCAACAGGGGCGGCAAAGCTGCGGGAGAAGATCATCTGCTTCTTGTCGGCACGTTAGGTTTCCAGCTGGACACAGGGGATGCCGCGTAGTTCCAGGACGATCCGTTGCACCACCACGGAGAACCGGTCGCGGATCAGGACCGGGTCGGCGGCACGCAGATCAGCGATGGTGTGGATGCCCAGGGCGTTGAGGCGTTTGTGCGGGCGATAGTCCGGACGATGGCCCTGGCATCGGCGGTGACGTGTTCGGCGGTGCCGGTGAAGGGTCAACCAGGGAACTCCCATGCCGATGCCAAGGGCTTTGGCTTCGGCGGATCGGGTGGAGGTGGCGTCCTTGATGAGGTGCTCATTCAGGTCCACGCGGCTTTATTCTGACGAGCTGCCGCTGGGAGGCGCTTAGGGTTAGGCTCAGTGCTTTTCGGCAAAGCTGACCCTCCAACGGGTGCCGGGCAGGCCCCGGACGGCGGCAGGGATAGGACAACTCGGTGATTCTTCAGAGCGACATGAGCGCCCACACGCGTCGGTTGCGGCGCCGGGGCTTCGCCCTTGAGGGGGTGACCCTGGGCTGGAATGTGATCGGCGCGGCCGTGCTGGCGTTTGTGTCGATTGCCGCGGGCTCCGTGGCATTGGCCGGCTTCGGCCTGGACAGCCTGATCGAAATCGGCGCCAGTACGGTGGTGATGTGGGAGCTCTCGGGAACCGGCGAGCACAGACAGCGGATGGCACTCAAACTGATCGCAGGGGCATTCCTGGTCCTCGCCCTCTACCTGCTTGTCCAGTCCGGCCTTGCCCTGGCCTTCGGACACCATGCGCTGCCCAGCCCAGGAGGTATCGGCTGGACCGCGGTCACGGCCCTGCTGATGTTCAGCCTCGCTGCCGGAAAATCACGCACGGGCAGGGCGCTGGGCAATCCCGTTCTCGTGGCCGAGGGTCGAATAACCTTCATTGACGGACTGTTGGCCACCGCAGTGCTGGCCGGGGTGCTGCTGGATGACGTGGCCGGTTGGTGGTGGGCGGACCCGCTCGCGGGCCTGGTCATCGTCTACTACGCCGTCCGCGAGGCCGTTGCAATTTTCCGCCCCTCGGAGTAGCCGTCTTTGTGCTGGTAGGTGTGCCCCACCGTCGGCCCGGCACTGTCGTCATTGAGCATGGGAGGATAGCCGGTATGCCAAGTACAGCTCCCGCGAAACGCGGCCGCCCTGGGTACGATCAGCAGTCGGTCCTGCTGGTCGCCGTCGACGTCTTCAATCGCCACGGCTACGACGCCACCTCCATGGGCGTTCTGGCTGAAAGCCTGGGTATTTCAAAATCAGCCATTTACCACCATGTGCCGTCCAAGGGCGAACTGCTGAACCTTGCCCTGGAGCACGCCCTCGGGGGACTTGAGGCGATCCTGGCCGAACCGGGAGCGGACTCGGGGAATGCAGGCGCCCGGCTGGAGTTCGTCCTTCGCCGGACCATCGCCGTGCTCGTCGACCGGCTGCCCTTTGTCACATTGCTGCTGCGTCTGCGCGGCAACACCGAGATCGAACGCAAGGCCCTGGAACGACGTCGGAACTTTGACCACCAAGTCGCAGAACTGGTATCCGCGGCAAGGGATGAAGGCTCACTCCGCAAGGACATAGATCCGAGGACGGTCACTCGGCTGGTCTTCGGAACGGTCAATTCGATCGTGGAATGGTACAAGCCGGGAGGCCCCCTCACACCCGAGCTTTTGGCTGACAACGTGATCACCATGGTCTTTCAGGGCCTGCACCCCCGACAGTGATGGTTGCCTCTCGTTGCAAGGAAGGCCTATGACCTCCGATTCCCAGCACCCGGGCACACCGTCCGACCAACCATGGAAAATTAGCCTGGGTGAGCTCGACGAGAAAATGGGCGTGCACATCGTCGAGGAATCGGTGCACCGCGTCGTGGCCACCATGCCTGTGGAAGGCAACCGCCAGTCCTTTGGGCTGCTGCACGGCGGCGCTTCCCTCGCGGTGGGCGAAGCCGTTGGCTCCTGGGCGGCAGTGATCTATGCCAGCACGCTGGGGAAAACAGCAGTCGGCGTTGAGGTCTCGGCCACGCACCACAGGTCAGCGCGCGGCGGGAACGTGACCATCACCGCAACGCCACTGCACCTTGGTGGCACGCTCACCACCCATGAGGTTCTGGTGACGGACGACGCCGGCCAGCGGCTGTGCACGCTTCGGATCACGAACCTGTTGTTGTCGCCTCGCCACGCGGACGAAGGCAAGAGGGATCCTTCCGCCAGTCGGCTCGCAGCCCAGGCGGACGGTACCTGGATGTAGTTACGTGTTTCTTCGCTACTCGGCCGGCCACTCGAAGAAACCCCTGCCTGTCTTTCGCCCCAGTTCTCCCCGGGCCACCTTGTCCCGGAGGATCTGCGGCGGCGCAAAGCGTTCTCCGAGCGTTGAGTACAGGTATTCGGCGATGCCCAGCCGCACGTCAAGGCCCACGATGTCGGTGGTCCGCAACGGACCGGTGGGATGCCGGTAGCCAAGAACCATGGCGGCGTCGATGTCTGCTTCACTGGCCACGCCCTCCTCCACCATCCGCATCGCCTCCAAAGCGATCGCGACACCCAGCCGGGAGGAAGCAAAACCTGGAGTGTCGTGCACCACCACCGCGGTCTTTCCGAGGGCCTCTGTCCAGGCTTTGGCCGCGGTGGCCAACTCAACAGAGGTCTCAGTGCCCAGCACCACCTCAATCAGGGTGGATGACGGAACGGGGTTGAAGAAGTGCAGGCCGACGAAGTTGGCGGGCCGCTGCAGCTGTGCCGCCAGGCCGCTGATCGCCAGCGAGGACGTATTGGAAGCGAGGAAGGCCTGTTCGTCGAGCTGCGCCTCCACGCTCCGCAACGCTGCTGCCTTGAGTTCGAAGTCCTCTGGTACCGCCTCCACGACCAATTCGCAGCCAGCGAGGGAGGTGTAGTCGGTGGAGGTCTGCAATCGAGCCAGCGCCTCCTGAACGCTGCCCGCCAATGTTCCCCGGTCAGCGGAGCTGATGACCGCCGCCGTGACCCTGTCCCTGGCCCCGACGGCAGCAGCGGCGTCCCGCTCCACGATGCCGACCCTGGCACCCTTGACCAGGAACGCGTGCGCGATGCCGGCCCCCATGCGGCCCCCACCCAGGACCCCGACGCGCGAAGGAATGCCCGTCACGGCCGCATCCTGCCCTCGCCGTCGCCGTCGCCGCCATCCTTTGCGGCGGCATGGGGCCCGGCAGCATGGCTCTTTCTGTCAAGGAATGCCTGCATCCGCTCAAACTTGGCGGGCGACTCAAACAGGATGGCCTGCGCCAGTTGGTCAATGTGGGGGTGTGATTCCGGTGGAGCGGAGCAAACAAGTTTGGTGATTCGCACCGCCAGCGGGTCCTGGACCGCGATGCGGTCGGCCAGGGCCTGGGCGCCCGCCAACAGCAGTGGCGGTTTGTGGAGCTCGGTGATGAGATTGGCGGCCAACGCTTCCTCACCCGTAAGGATGCGGCCCGCCAGCAGGATGTCCTTCGCCAAGGGTTCCCCCACCAGCTCCTTCAGCCGCCAGCTGGCACCGGCCGCAGCCAGGATACCCAGGCCGGGTTCGGGGTTGCCGATGCGCAACGCGGCGGTGCCGATTCGGAAATCTGCGGCGTAGGCCAGTTCCGCCCCACCGCCCAGGCAGTAACCGTCCAGGGCCGCGATGACGGGCATGGGCAGCTTTGCGATCCGGGCGAAAAGGGTGGAGTTGATTCCCCGTAGGGCATCATCCCGACGACGTGAGCGCAGTTGGGCGATGTCCGCCCCGGAGGCGAAAACTCCCTCCACCCCGGCCAGGATCAGGATCCGGGGCAGCTGTTCAAGCGCAGTACACACTTCATGGAGTTCGTCCACCATTGCCTGGTTGATGGCATTACGGACCTCCGGGCGATTGAGGTGCACCACCACCCGGTCCGCCTGCTCGGTAACCAACAGCGTGGTGAACGGGCCCGGTCCCATCAAATCCGTTCCCCGTCCCGAGACCGCCGGTTCGGGCCTGTCAGGACCTCCGCCACTCGCCCGACGTAGGGGGTTTCCGCTGAACCTGCTGAGTCCACAAAATTCGTCCCTTGCTGATAATCAGTGGCCAGAAAGCGTTGCCGAACGCCGCCTTTACGCACCGACCGTTCGTTTTCCAAAGGTTACACGCGGAGATGATGAGGTCAACCTTGCTGGAGGTTCCGCCAGGAATTCCGCGCACGCCTGACCGCGAGGACTGACAGGACCGGGAAGGAAGGGTGTCCGGTTATGCAGCGGTAACAGCGCATGGCGAACGATGAATTCATCGGGCCCCATTGATGACGTGGATACCTCCGATTGCTGCAGAGGACCGGCGAGCGACTTGCCCTTGAGGGAGAGGTTCGCTGCCAGCTCCCTCCATTCCCGCCAGCGGACCCTGTCCGGTGTGCCGCCTGGGACGAAGAAACCCTCCATGTACGAATGCGAAGGAACACCATGAAACGCTCAGTATCCCTCAGCATCACCACTTTGATGACCTCAGCAATGGTCGCGGCCGCGGCACTCGCCAGCCTGCCCGCCAGTGCGGCGACCGGAACCGATGCTCCCGCTGATTCGCCTTCGGGCACCTCCCAGGTACAAACGTCCGCAGGTGAGAACAAGGCCGACGTGAATGGCGACGGCCGGGCCGACATCGTCGGCTTCGGTTACGCCGGTACCTATGTCTCGCTCGGCACACCCAGCGGAAACTTCACCCCTGCCCAGCTCTTCCCGGAATTCGGCTACAGCCAGGGTTGGCGGGTGGACCAGCACCCCCGGCTCTTGGGCGATGTGAACGGTGACGGCCGGGCTGACATCGTCGGCTTCGGCAACGCCGGCACCTACATTTCGCTCGGCACGGCGGCGGGCAGCTTCACGCCGGCGCAGTTCTTCGGGCAATTCGGTTACAACCAGGGTTGGCGGGTGGACCAATACCCGCGGCAGCTGGCGGATGTGAACGGTGACGGCCGGGCGGACATCGTCGGCTACGGCTACTCCGGAACGTACATCGCCCTGGGCACCCCGTGGGGCAACTTCACGCCAGCCCAGTTCTTCGGCCAGTTCGGCTACGTTGATGGCTGGCGGGTGGACCTGCACCCGCGGCAGTTGGCGGATGTGAACGGAGACGGGCGGGCGGACATCGTAGGTAACGGCTACGCCGGCACCTACATTTCGCTCGGCACACCCAGCGGAAACTTCACGCCAGCGCAGTTCTTCGGCCAGTTTGGCTACGTCGACGGCTGGCGGGTTGACCTGCACCCGCGGCAATTGGCGGATGTGAACGGTGACGGTCGGGCGGACCTCGTCGGCTACGGCTACGCCGGAACCTACGTCTCACTGGGCACTCCGTGGGGCAGCTTCACGCCGGCGCAGTTCTTCGGCCAGTTCGGTTACAACCAGGGTTGGCGGGTGGACCAATACCCCCGGCAGCTGGCGGATGTGAACGGTGACGGCCGGGCGGACATCGTCGGCTACGGCTACTCCGGAACGTACATCGCCCTGGGCACCCCGTGGGGCAACTTCGCACCGGCCCAGTTCTTCGGCCAGTTCGGCTACGTCGATGGTTGGCGGGTGGACCTGCACCCGAGGCTGCTCGGAGATGTGAACGGTGACGGCCGGGCGGACATCGTCGGCTTCGGTTACGCCGGGACCTACATCTCCCTGGGCACGGCGTGGGGCAACTTCACGCCGGCGCAGTTCTTCGGCCAATTCGGCTATAACACCGGCTGGCGGGTGGACCTCTACCCGAGGTTGCTCGCCGGCTAAAAGGGAGGGGCACGGTCCGCACCCCTGCAGGCAGGTCCTCCCTCTACCAGAGGCAAGGTGGATCCCCGTGATCCGCCTTGCCTCTGCGTTTCACTCCAGTTGAGAAGAAACCCGGCGCTTATCGAAAACGTTGTCCCGTCCCGCGGCCAGCGGCTGTAGCTCGCCCCGCGACCGGGAGGTTATGCCGGGTGGTGACTCCTGTCGCTTCCTCCTGTAACCTAAAGGAGTAACCGAACGATCGGTCAGTACGCGGGTCGTTGCTGGTTCCCCGCGTCCATCACGGAAGGCTGAGTCGACGATGACGACCACCGCAACTGCTCCTGGATTGTTACGGGACACCGTGGAAACCGTTCCCAGTTTTGTGCAGGGATCCTGGTGGACCCCTCCGGCCGGATCCCACGACTCCGCTGTTCCGGTGCGCGACGCGAGCACCGGCGAGATCCTGGCCAGGGTCAGTGCCGAAGGACTCGACCTTGGCGCCGCCATCGAGTATGGCCGCACGACGGGCCAGGCCGGGCTGGGTCAGCTGACCTTCCACCAGCGAGCCCTCCGGCTCAAGGAGCTAGCCAACTACCTCAACGCGCGCCGTGAGGAGTTTTACGCGGTGTCTGCACGGAGCGGCGCCACCAGGATCGACTCGATGATCGACATCGACGGTGGCATCGGAGTGCTGTTCACCTTCGGCTCCAAGGGCCGACGGGAGCTACCCAACGCCCAGGTGGTGGTGGACGGCCCGGTGGAAGTCCTTTCCAGAGATGGTTCGTTTGTGGGGGAGCACATCTACACGCGGATCCCCGGCGTCGCTGTCCAGATCAATGCTTTCAACTTTCCGGTGTGGGGCATGCTGGAGAAGCTCGCGCCGGCGTTTCTCGCCGGCGTGCCCACGATTGTGAAGCCGGCGACACCCACCGGGTACGTCGCTGCCGCCGTCGTCGGAGCGATCATCGAATCGAATCTGCTGCCCGAAGGCTCGCTGCAGCTCGTCTCCGGCTCAGTACCCGGGCTGCTGGACGTGCTGGACTACCGCGACCTCGTGGCGTTCACGGGTTCCGCCGCCACCGCGCGGACACTGAAAGCCCACCCGAACGTAGTGCATGGCGGGCTGCGCTTCACCGCCGAGACCGACTCCCTCAATGCAGCTATCCTGGGCCCGGACGCTGTGGCGGGAACACCGGAATTCGACGCGTTCATTCAGTCGGTGGTCACGGAGATGACCGCCAAGGCCGGCCAAAAATGCACTGCCATCCGCCGGGCCATCGTGCCCCGGGAACAGGTGCACGCCGTGGTGTCCGCCATCGGAGCCCGGCTGGAGCAGCGCGTGGTGCTCGGGGACCCGCGCGCCCAGGGCGTCACCATGGGTGCCCTGGCCTCGGTTGACCAGCTCACCGACGTCCGGGCCGCCGTTCAATCCATGCTCGACGCCGGAGGTGAACTGGCGTATGGAACCCTCGACCCGCCGTCGGTCACCAGCATGGATGGGGGAACCGGCGTCACCGACGGCGGCGCATTCATGTCACCGGTGTTGCTTAGTTGGGCGGACGCCGAAGCGGAGCAGGTGCACTCGATTGAGGCGTTCGGTCCGGTCTGCTCGGTGCTCGCCTATCGGGACATCCCCGACGCCGTGCGCCTCGCCGCCCGGGGCGGCGGCTCGCTGGTGGCCACGGTGTGCACGAACGACGCAGCCGTGGCCACTGCGCTTCTTGCGGGCATCGCCGCCCATCACGGCCGGGTCCTGCTGTTGAACCGCGAGGATGCCCGCAGTTCCACCGGCCACGGCTCCCCGGTTCCACATTTGGTCCATGGCGGCCCGGGACGGGCCGGTGGGGGTGAGGAGCTGGGCGGAATCCGCTCCGTGCTGCACCACATGCAACGCACCGCGCTCCAGGGCTCGCCCAACATGCTGACCACCGTGACCGGCGTCTGGCATGCCGGAGCCGACCGGAACTTCACCCTGGACACCGAGGGGACCCACCCATTCCAAAAGTCGCTCGAAACGTTGCGGATTGGCGATGCCGTCCAATCCGGGCTGCGCCGCGTCACCCTGGAGGACATCACGGCCTTCGCGCAATCCACCGGTGACACCTTTTACGCCCACACCAACCAGGCCGCCGCGGAAGCCAACCCCTTCTTTCCGGGCATCGTGGCACACGGGTACCTGTTGCTGAGCTGGGCGGCCGGACTGTTTGTGGATCCAGCGCCGGGTCCCGTCCTGGCGAACTACGGACTGGAAAACCTGCGCTTCCTCACTCCCGTCGCGGCTGGCGATTCCATCCGGGTCACGCTGACCGCCAAGAGGATCACACCGCGTGAAACCGACGAGTACGGCGAGGTTGCCTGGGATGCGGTCCTGACCAACCAGAAGGACGAGACCGTGGCCACCTACGACGTCCTGACCCTTGTGCAGAAGTAACGGTGCAGAAGTAACGGTGCAGAAGTAACGCCGCGGAAGGAAGATGGCAATGACAACCAAGGACTCGGCATCCACAGGCGCAGGCCCATCGCTGGACGTGTCGGACAGCGAAGCCGCCCGCCAGGCCGAGGGACAGGCCTATTTCGACCGCATCATCGGCCTGGACTCCCGGATCGAGCCCAGGGACTGGATGCCGGCCGCCTACCGCAGGACCCTGTTACGGCAGATTTCCCAGCACGCCCATTCCGAAATCATTGGGATGCAGCCCGAAGCCAACTGGATTTCGCGTGCCCCAAGCCTAAAACGCAAGGCCATCCTCATGGCCAAGGTCCAGGACGAGGCCGGCCACGGGCTCTACCTGTACTCCGCAGCGGAAACGCTGGGCCAGTCCCGGGACCGGATGATGGCTGACCTGATCGGCGGCAGGGCCCGCTATTCCTCGATCTTCAACTATCCGGCGCTCACGTGGGCGGACATGGGCGCCATCGGCTGGCTGGTGGATGGTGCTGCCATCTGCAACCAGGTGCCGCTGTGCCGTGCGTCCTACGGCCCCTACGGCCGGGCCATGGTGCGTATCTGCAAGGAGGAGTCCTTCCATCAGCGGCAGGGTTTTGAGATTCTGCTGGAACTCTCCCGTGGCACACCCCAGCAGAAGCAGATGGCCCAGGACGCAGTGAACCGCTGGTATGCGCCGGCGCTGATGATGTTTGGGCCGCCCGACGACGATTCCCCCAACTCAAGGCAATCCATGGCGTGGAACATCAAACGCTTCAGCAACGATGAGTTGCGCAGCCGGTTTGTGGGAATGATCGTGGAGCAGGTGGAAGTCCTGCACCTGACCCTCCCGGACGATTCCATCCGCTTCAACCAGGACACCGGGAGGTGGGAACACGGGCCGCTGGACTGGAACGAGTTCAAGGAAGTCCTGGCCGGCAGGGGTCCCTGCAATGCCCAGCGGCTGGAACGTCGCCGCGAAGCGCACGAGTCCGGGGCCTGGGTGCGGGAGGCAGCGACGGCCTACGCAGCCAAACAGGTGGCTCAGCACAAGGGAAACGCAGCATGAGCGCGCACGGCAACCCCGAGGAAGCGGCCACCGAGCCACAGGACGAGCCCGCGGACTCTGGCGCATGGGGACTCTGGGAAGTGTTCGTCCGGTCCAGCCGCGGCCTCAGCCACGTCCACGCCGGCTCGCTGCACGCCCCCGATGCCGCCATGGCCCTACGCAACGCCCGTGACCTGTACACCCGCCGCAACGAGGGCGTGTCCCTGTGGGTGGTGCCGGCGGAAGCCATCGCCGCAAGCGATCCGGACGCCAAGGGCGCCTTTTTTGAATCGCCCCAGGGCAAGGATTACCGGCACGCCACCTACTACACCAGGAGTGAAGGGGTGAAGCACCTGTGAAAGCACCGGCATCAACCTCCGGCCGTGGAACCGGGGCCACCGGCCTGGCCGGGGGAGACAGCAACGCCTCAGCCACCCGCATCACGCCCGGCAACGCCCTCCGGCCCGAGGACATCGCCCAGGAAGTCCGTGCAGGTCTGGCGAAACCCACGGAGGATGTGGCGGAATACGCCCTGTACCTGGCCGACGACGCCCTCATCCTGGCCCAACGCCTGGGCCACTGGATCTCCCGCGCTCCCGAACTGGAGGAAGATGTGGCGCTCGGCAACATCGCTCTTGACCAGTTGGGCCACGCCCGGTCCTTCCTCAGCTATGCAGGAGGAGCGTGGAATCAAAGCGAAGACGACCTTGCCTACTTCCGCCGCGAGCCCGCATTCCGCTCCGTGCACCTCGTTGAACAGCCCAACGGGGACTTCGCCGTCACCATCGCCCGCCAATTCCTTCTCAGCTACTACCAGTTTGAGCTGTACCGCCGCCTGACGGCCTCCACCGACGCCACCCTGGCCGCGATCGCGGGCAAGGCCGTCAAGGAAGTGGATTACCACCGTGACCACAGCGCCCAATGGGTGTTGCGCCTGGCCGGCGGCACCGACGAGTCAAGCCGGCGGATGATCCACGGGCTCCGGCTCATGTGGCCCTACGTCGACGAACTCTTCCAGGACGACGACCTGACCATCCGCCTGGCGGAAGCAGGCATCGCCGTCGCACCCTCCAGCCTCCGCCCCGACTTTGACCGCTTGACCGGTGACGTGCTTCTCCAGGCAAGGCTCGAGGCACCGGACGTTCCGGCGGCTCCCGGCGGCGGACGGCACGGCAGGCATTCAGAGCACCTGGGTTACATCCTGGCCGAAATGCAGGTACTCGCCCGCGAGTTCCCCGGAGCAAGCTGGTGACCGCCGTGCTGGCCGGACATCCGACGGAACCGACCCCGCACCAGCGCGCCTGGGCCATCGCCGCCTCGGTCTGCGACCCGGAGATCCCCGTCCTCACCATCGAGGACCTGGGCGTCCTGCGGCAGGTGGCCGTGGGACAGGACGACGGCGGCCCCGCGGCTTCCAGCGGAAGCGGCCCTTCTGTTTGCGTCACCATCACGCCCACCTACTCGGGCTGCCCCGCTATGGACGCCATCCGGGATGACCTGCAAACGGCATTCGCCAACCACGGCTACGCGCGCGTCGAGATCGACCTGGTCCTGTCGCCCGCCTGGACCACCGACTGGATGACGACCGAAGGCAAGGCCAAACTCCAGGAGTACGGCATCGCACCGCCGTCGGGCTCTTCCCGGGCTGTGCGCCACGCGGGGCCGATCCGGCTGTCCCTGGCGGTGAAATGCCCGCAGTGCTCGTCACTGAACACCAGGGAACTCACCCGCTTCGGTTCCACCTCCTGCAAGGCGCTCTACGTGTGCCAGGACTGCAGGGAACCGTTCGACTACTTCAAGGTCCTGTGAACCCCATGACGGTGATCCGCCAGACCGACACCGAAGCGGTGCAGGCTCCTGGCCGCCGTCGTCCGTCCTTCCACCCCCTCGCCGTCTCCGAAGTCCGCCGGCTCACGGAGGACGCCATCGAGGTCGCCTTTGCGGTGCCGGCGGAGCTGGCCGGGCAGTTCGACTACCTGCCGGGACAGTACGTGGCCCTGCGCACCACACTGAGGGACGCCGACGGCGAGCCACACGAGGTCCGGCGCAGCTACTCCATCTGCGCCGCGCCCCGCACCTTTCCGGACGGCACCAGTGAGATTCGGGTGGCCATCAAACAGGACCTGGGCGGCCTGTTCTCCACCTGGGCCAACGCCAGGCTCAAGCCCGGTGACCGTCTGGACGTCATGAGCCCCACCGGCGCGTTCGTTTCCAGACACGGGCGGAACGGCAGGGACATCGGGCACAACGTCCTGAATTCCCTGAACCACCCGGAAGAACTGGTGCAGGAGGCCGGCACCTTCGTCGCCATTGCTGCCGGTTCCGGCATCACCCCGGTGATCGCGATCGCCAGGACCTTGCTGGCTGCCCACCCCGGAACGCGGTTCGACCTGATCTACGCCAACAAGGCAGCCATGGACGTGATGTTCGTCGAGGAATTGGCGGACCTGAAGGACAGGTACCCGTCGCGCTTGGGACTGCACCACGTGCTCTCCCGGGAGCAGCGCATCGCACCCCTGATGTCAGGACGGATCGATGGGGAGAAACTTGAACAACTGCTCGGCACCGCCCTGCACGCCCAGGACGTGGATGAATGGTTCCTCTGCGGACCCTTCGAGCTGGTTCAGCTGTGCCGAGACACCCTGGCGGCGCGCGGGGTGAACCCCGAGCAAATCCGCTTCGAACTGTTCAGTTCCGGCAAGCCCGACCGGCCCGAAGGCAATGCCGGCCGGCCGGTGGTCGCAGACGAGTCCCGGGAGAGCTACCGGATCACGTTCAACCTGGACGGACTGCGCGGTGAGGTCCTCAGCCCCACCCACGCCCGTGAATCCATCCTCAACGCAGCGCTGCGCGTCCGCCCCGACGTGCCGTTCGCCTGCGCCGGGGGAGTCTGCGGCACCTGCCGTGCCAAGCTCCTCTCGGGGACCGTGACCATGGATGAAAACTATGCGCTGGAACAGGACGAACTCGACAACGGCTTTGTCCTGACCTGCCAGTCACACCCCACCAGCAAGGACGTCTCTGTCGACTTCGACGTCTGATCCCTTCCGGTCCGCAAGGAGCAGCCCATGATTTCCCTCTTTATCTCCGACGGCGTTGCCGAAGTCGTCCTGAACGCTCCGTCCAGGCTCAACGCTGTCGACGAAGCGGCGCTGGCAGAGCTGTCCCGGGCCTACGACGACGCCGCTGCCGCAGCGTTGCTGGGGAACGTGCGGGCTTTGCTGCTCCGGGGAGAGGGCCGTGCCTTTTGCGCCGGCCGCGACATATCCGCGCTCACCCCGGACAGCGACGACGCCGCCGCATACCTGGGCGGCTTGGTGGAACCGCTGCTGAAGCAGATGGCGGCTTTCCCGGCCCCCACCTTTGCCGCGGTACAGGGAGCCTGCCTGGGCGTAGGGCTGGGGCTGTTGCTTGCCACCGACGTCGTGTACGTGGCGGAAAACGCGAAGTTCGGCTCACCGTTCGCCAAGCTTGGCGCCACCCTCGATTCCGGCGGGCATTGGTACTTCACGGAGCGGCTGGGCATGCACCGCACCCTGGACCTCATCTATACAGCCGACCTGATGACCGGTAGCGAGGCAGTCGTGCAAGGCCTGTTCAGCCGGGCGCTGCCGGCCGACCAGCTGCTGGACCGCACCCGGGAAATTGTTGCCACAGTGGCAGGAGGTGCCACGAGCGCCTTCGCCGCCAGCAAGGAGTTGGTGGCGCACATCCGGGACCAACGCCTCGGCCTGTGGGAAGCCATGGAGGAGGAAAACGCCGAACAGGCACGGCTGTGCGACACCGCTGATTACGCTGAAGGTTTCGCGGCGTTTCAGGAGAAGCGCACCCCGGTGTTCCACGGGCGGCGATGAGCCGCGGGTCCTGGTGACCGTGCAAAGTCCAGTGAAAGCGCCGCCGCCTGCCCGGGGTGGGCTTCCTGCACGTTCGCTCAGCGAACACTAGTGCGGTAAGTGAACACGTACTGTAGTGTGTTCCATATCACCGGATCTGGTTCTCCGCCCCGCGCGATGGACGCCGTCCGGTGCCGTACCAAAGGAGCTGCACGGATGAGCAATCGGACCGAGTCCTACCTGGTGGGACTCATTGGCGACGGCGTGATGCCGTCCCTCACGCCACCCATGCACGAACGCGAAGGTGACCTGCAGGGCCTACGCTACCTGTACCGCCCGATCGATCTCTTGCAACTGGGCCTTTCGGGGGAGGCCGTCGGGCAACTGCTGGACAGCGCCCGCACCCTCGGCTTCAACGGGCTGAACATCACCCACCCCTGCAAGCAGCTGGTCCTGCCCTACCTGGACGAGGTGAGCCCTGAAGCCCACCGGCTCGGCGCCGTCAATACGGTTGTTATTCGGGACGGCCGATTTCTCGGCCACAACACCGACTTCTCCGGCTTCGCGGCAGCCTTGGCCACCGGCCTTCCCGACGCACGGTTGGGGCGCGTGGTGCAGCTGGGAACCGGCGGAGCAGGGTCCGCCGTCGCCCACGCCCTGCTCACCGCCGGCGTCCGGACGCTCGACCTGGTGGACCTTGCTCCGGGCCGCGCCGAAGCCAGCGCAGCCGAACTTTCGCGATTCTTTCCCAACAGCACCGTCATCGCACGGACGACGGCGGAGCTGCCGCAGCTCATGCCGCTGGCCGACGGTCTGGTGCACTGCACCCCCGTGGGCATGGCCGCCCACCCCGGCGTCCCCCTGGACCTGGACCTGCTGGAAGCCCGCCACTGGGTAGCGGACATCGTGTACCGGCCCATCGACACCGAACTGGTCTCCGGCGCCAGGGCCAAGGGCTGCGCGGTCCTCGACGGGGGCCGTATGGCGGTTGGGCAGGCAGCCGATTCCTTCCGGATCTTCACGGGGCTGGAGCCGGACCCGGCCCGCATGCGCTCGCACTTCCTGGAACTCGTCGCCGCCGAGGAAGGAACCGCCTGATGCGCACCGGAATCGCCACCGTGTGCCTGTCCGGCACCTTGAAGGAAAAGATGCGGGCGTGCGCCACGGCAGGATTCGACGGCATTGAGATTTTCGAGCAGGACCTCGTCACCTCCGCGCTGGCACCCGAGGAAATCCGCACCATAGCGGGGGACCTGGGTCTGACGCTGGACCTCTACCAGCCCTTTCGCGACTTCGACAGCGTGCCGGAAAACCTGCTGGCCGCCAACCTGCGCCGCGCTGCAGCCAAGTTCCGCCTCATGTCCCGACTGGGCATGGACACCATCCTGGCCTGCACCAACGTGGGCACGGCCAGCATCGATAGCGACGACCTTCGAATGGAGCAACTGGGACGGCTGGCCGAACTCGCCGGCGACCACGGGGTTAAGGTCGCCTACGAAGCCCTTGCGTGGGGCAAGTATGTCAACGACTACGAGCACGCCCACCGCCTGGTGGAGGCAGTGAACCACCCGAACCTGGGAACCTGCCTGGACTCCTTCCACATCCTGTCCCGCAACTGGGACACCGCACCCATCGCGGCGATGACGCCCGAAAAAATCTTCTTCGTGCAGGTGGCCGACGCACCCAAGCTCGCCATGGACGTGCTGTCCTGGAGCCGGCACTACCGGGTTTTCCCCGGCGAGGGCCAGTTCGACCTCGCCACGTTCATGGGCCACGTCGTCAGGGCAGGCTACTCCGGCCCGGTCTCACTCGAAATATTCAACGACGTGTTCCGCCAAGCCGATGTGGGCAGAACCGCCATGGACGGCATGCGGTCCCTCATCTGGTTGGAGGAGCAAACCGCCAAGCAGCTGCAGGACGCCGACACTCCGGCTGACGGCGGCACGGGCGCTGGCCGCCGCCGTTATCCGATGGAACTGGCGACCCTTCCACAGGTGGCCCAACCCGCCGGGTACAACTTCGCGGAAGTCAGGGCCGCGGACACCGCCGGCCTGGAGAAGGTCCTGGACCAGCTCGGGTTCGAGTTCAACGGCCGGCACCGAACCAAAAACGTGCAGCTCTGGACCATGGGCCACGCCCGGGTCATCATCAGCCAGGCGGTGCCGGGGCCGGCAGCGGCGCCCGCAGCCGGCAGCGGCCCAGCCATTGCCGCTCTCGGCTTTGACGTCGATTCCCCCGCCATAGCCGCAGCCCGCGCCCAGCAACTCAAGGCCCCTGCCGTCCCACGGAAAAGCCAGGCCAACGAGGAAGTCTTTCAGGGTTTCGCGGCCCCGGACTCCACCGAAATCTTCCTCTGCCAGGGCAACCCGGACGGCACCGCTGCATGGACCCACGAATTCGGCGAGGGTTTGGAACTGACGGCAACGGCCGGCTCGGCGGTGATTGACCACGTGAACCTGGCCCAGCCCTGGCAGCATTTTGACGAGGCCGTGCTCTTTTACACCAGCGCCCTGGCCCTGCAGCCGCAGCCGTTCGCGGAGGTGCCCAGCCCCACCGGCCTGGTCCGTTCCCAGGTGATGCTCACCGCCGACCGCTCGGTACGCCTGGTCCTGAACCTGGCACCCCTGGCCCAGCAGGACGGCGATGGTTCGCGGAAAACGTACCAGGAACACATCGCCTTCGCCGTGCAGGACCTGGTCGCGACCGCCCGGGCAGCCCGCGACCGCGGGCTGGAGTTCCTGCAGATACCCGCAAACTACTATGAGGACCTGGACGCCCGATTCGGGCTGGACCCCACCTTCCTGGCCACCCTGCAGGACCTGAACCTGCTGTACGACCGCGACGCCGACGGCGAGTTCCTGCACTTCTATACGGCCACCGTGGGCAATGTGTTCTTCGAAATGGTGGAACGCCGCGGCAGCTACGACGGATACGGAGCGCCCAACGCCCCCGTCCGGCACGCCGTCCAGTACAGCCACCGCCAATCCGATCCTCGCGCCTAGTCACTGGCACCCGAGTTACGCACCAGCTCTAACACCAGACCTACCACCACCTTCGAAAGGAGCCAGCCGTGCCGCAGGAAACAGCACCAGTAACGGACGAATTCGTACCGGCTGCCGAACCAAAGGCAGGACACGCGCCGCTGGACGCTGCCGTGGAAACCCAGCAGGACCTCAGCGCAGAGATCAACGCGCTCGGCCAGGCCTACGCCCGTGCCCTTCAGGGCGGCGCTCCGGCGGAAGTCCAGCCCCGGTTGGACTACCCGCCCTACCGGAGCAGCATTCTCCGGCACCCCACCAAGAGCCTGCACCACGCGGACCCGGAAACCATTGAGCTGTACTCGCCGGCGTTCGGCCACCAGGACGTGCACGCCCTGGAAGCGGACCTGACCATCCAGCACAACGGTGAACCGCAGGGTGAGCGGATCATCGTGGCAGGCAAGGTCCTTGACGGGGACGGACGCCCGGTGGCGGGCCAGCTGGTGGAAATCTGGCAGGCGAACGCGTCCGGCCGCTACATCCATAAGCGGGACCAGCACCCGGCGCCGCTGGACCCTAACTTCACCGGCATCGGACGCTGCATCACGGGCCCGGATGGCTCCTACCGCTTCACCACCATCAAGCCCGGTGCCTACCCCTGGAAAAACCACCTGAACGCCTGGCGTCCGGCGCACATTCACTTCTCGCTGTTCGGCACTGAATTCACCCAACGCATCATCACGCAGATGTACTTCCCCGGCGACCAGCTGTTCCCGCTGGATCCGATCTACCAGACCATCGTGGACCAGGACGCCCGCGACCGGCTGGTGGCCAGCTACGACCACAACCTCACCGAGCCGGAGTGGGCGTTGGGCTACAACTGGGACATCGTCCTGACCGGTTCCAAGCGGACGTGGACCGAGAACGAAGCGCTCGGCGCAGAAGGCGACAAGGAATAGCATATGAGCAACCGGACATCCCAGCTTGTTCCCACCCCCGGGCAGACCGTCGGCCCGTTTTTCGGCTACGCGTTGCCATTCGAGAAGGACAACGAATTGCTCGCCCCCGGCTCGCCAGGATCGATCCGGCTGCAGGGCACCGTCTACGACGGCGCGAACCAGCCGGTGCCCGACGCCATCCTGGAGATCTGGCAGCCCGACTCCGAGGGCAGGGTCACCCGGCGGACCGGCTCCCTGGTGCGCGACGGCTACACCTTTACCGGTTGGGGCCGCGGATCGGTGGGCTACACCGGGGTCTTCACGTTCACCACGGTCAATCCGGGACCCACCGGACCAGGGGCCGCGCCCTTCATCTCGGTGGCCATCTTTGCCCGCGGCCTGACCAACAGGCTCTTCACCCGGATCTACCTCCCCGAAAATGAAGAGGCATTAGCCAAGGATCCGCTGCTGGCCTCACTGGAGCCGGAACGCCGCGGAACGCTGATCGCCCGGCGCGACCCCGACGGCGGCCTGACCTGGGACCTGCACCTCCAGGGTGAGGACGAAACAGTGTTCCTGGACTTCCAGTGACAGACGTCGGCCTGCTCAGCCCCGTCACGGCGTCGCCCCAAGTGGCAGCACTAGCGGGGGATGATGCCGTTCTGGCGGCTATCCTCGCCGTGGAGTCCGGTTGGGCCACTGTGCTCGAAAACGCGGGCCTGGCACCCGCCGGTTCCGCCGCCGTCGTTGCTGCTGCGGCGCAACCGGGCCGTTACGACGCAGCAGACCTGGCCCTGCGCGCCCAGGGCGGCGGCAACCCCGTGATCCCGCTGCTGGCTGACCTTCGCAGGAACGTTGCTGCGCTGGACACGGACAATACGGGGGCGGCAAAAGCCGTCCACGCGTCCCTCACCAGCCAGGACGTGCTCGACACCGCCCTGATGCTGCTGGCCAGCCAGGCCGTGGGCGCGTTGTTGGAGGACGTGAAGGGCACGACGGCGGCGCTGGCCGGCCTGGCCGGACAACACACGGAGACGCTCTGCGTGGGCAGGAGCCTGACCCAGCATTCCCTTCCCTACACGTTCGGCCTCCGGAGCGCCCAGTGGTTCCACGGCGTCGCCGCCGCCGGTCGGCAGCTGAAAAACCTGCAGCTTCCCGTCCAATTCGGGGGAGCGGCAGGCACCCTCGCTGCCGGGACCGTCCTCACCGGGGGCACTTCCGCCACACCCTTCAGCCTGGCGGATGACCTCGCCGCGCACCTGGGCCTCGCGTCCGCGGCGGCCCCGTGGCACACCAACCGCCTGGCGGTCACGTCCCTCGGCAACGCGCTGGCCGCGGTGCTGGACGCCTTCGGCAAGATCGCTGCTGACGTTCTCTTCCTGAGCAGGCCCGAGGTGGCGGAGCTGGCTGAACCGCGTGCCGCGGGACGGGGCGTCTCCTCAGCCATGCCACAGAAACAGAACCCCGTCCTGTCAGTGCTGGTCCGCAGCGCAGCCCTGCAGGCGCCCCACCTGGCCGCACAACTGCACCAGGCCGCGGCCAACTTCAACGATGAACGCCCCGACGGTCCCTGGCACACCGAATGGCCGGCACTCCGGCAGCTGCTGGCGCTGGCCCTGGGAGCGGCCGCCCACGTCCGGGAACTGGTCGAGGGCGTGCAGCTGTTCCCCGACGCCATGCGCCGCAACCTGAACCTCGCCGGACCCCTGCTGCTGGCCGAAGGCGTCAGCGCCGCGGTGGCCCCGCTGCTTGAGGAAACGAACAACCAGGGCGGCAAGGAGCAGCTTCAGGCAGTGGTGGACCAAACCCTGCGGGCCCCCTCCGCGGAGCAGGCCAGCACCTACCGCCAGTTGCTCCGCCAAGCCGTACCCGCGGACAAGCTGTCGAATGACCGGTTGGCGGAGCTGCTGGATCCGGCCAGCTACCTGGGGCAGGCGACGGAAATCTCCCGGCGCATTCTCGCCGAGTTTCCCGACTTCACTGCCCGAGGCGTTCCCTTCCCCGACTTTCCCTTCCCAGCTACCGACGTGAACGGAGCCCGCCGTGGCTAAACCTGCCTTGAAAGCAACGCTGCTCTCCCCCCAGCGGCCCCTGGGTGAGCACCCCCTGGTGGTGGTGGGCCCCTCCCTGGGTACGTCCTCCGTGCTGTGGCACCGCGCAGCGTCCCTGCTGGGTAACGACTTCG
This sequence comes from Micrococcaceae bacterium, assembly GCA_025465475.1. GTDB lineage: Bacteria > Actinomycetota > Actinomycetes > Actinomycetales > Micrococcaceae > Arthrobacter_M. The sequence goes on along the minus strand of JAODMR010000142.1, from coordinate 22,439 downwards.
ATGTGGTGGCCTGGGACCTGCCGGGCCACGGCGTGTCACCGGCTGCCCCGGAAACCTTCGATGTGGCGTCCCTGGCAAACTCGCTGGTCGACCTCCTGGACTCCATCGCCCCCGGTGAAGCCTTCCACTACGCCGGAGTGTCCCTGGGTGGGGCCACCGGCCTCCAGTTGGGCATCACGCATGGTGAACGCCTGAAGAGTCTGTCGGTGCAGTGCAGCGGCGCCAAGCTCAGCACCCCAGAGTCCTGGCTGGAACGCGCTGCAACAGTCCGCAGCCAGGGCACCCCGGTGCTGATCCAAAGCTCCGCGCGGCGCTGGTTTGCCCCCGGCTTCATGGACCGGGAGCCCGAACTCAGCAGCCGGCTCCTGCACGCCCTGCGGGACGCCGAGCGTTTCAGCTACGCCTTTTGCTGCGAGGCACTGGCTGCCTATGACGTCCGGAAGCAGCTGGGCAGCATCCGGGTGCCCACGCAGGTGCTCGCCGGTGCGTTGGACGAGGTCGCACCGCCTGAGCTGGCCGAGGAAGTGGCCGCCGGTATCACCGCCGGTGGAGGCGTCGCGACAGCAGTAACCCTCGAAGGGGTGGCACACCTGGCCCCCGCCGAAGCCCCCGCGCACGTCGCCGGCCTGATGCGCAGCCTGATCACCTGGGCGGAATCGCAACAGCAGACACAAGGAGCAGGCGCATGAGCACCGAGCAGAGCGGCAGCTCCCGGCACGGCGTCGTTCAGCCTGACGCCACCAGCCAGGACATTTACGACGGCGGCATGCTGGTCCGGCGCGAGGTCCTGGGCGGGGCGCACGTGGACCGTGCCAACGCAGCCAAGGACGGCTTCACCGAGGACTTCCAGGACATGATCACCCGGATCGCCTGGGGCGGCATCTGGACCAGACCCGGCCTCAGCCGCCAAATGCGCTCCGCAGTGACCATCACCGCCATGGTGGCGCACGGGCACTGGGAAGAGCTTGCCATGCACATCCGTGCCGCCGTCACAAACGGCCTGAGCCGGGACGAGATCAAGGAAATCCTGCTCCAAACCGCCATCTACTGCGGCGTTCCCTCCGCCAACACGGCGTTCAAGACCGCCCAACAGGTCTTCCGCAGCATGGACCTCGACGAAACGGACAATCACTCATGAACCAGGCCTACGTGTATGACGCGGTGCGCACCCCGTTCGGGAAGTTCGGCTCCGGCCTGGCAGGGGTCCGTCCGGATGATTTGGCCGCCCATGTGATCCGGGAATCGGTGCGGCGGGCCCCGGCCCTTGAGGTGGAGCAGATCGATGAGGTGGTGTTCGGAAACGCGAACGGCGCGGGAGAGGAGAACCGCAATCTCGCCCGGATGGCCACCCTGTTGGCAGGCCTTCCGGTGTCGATTCCGGGCACGACGGTGAACCGGTTGTGCGGTTCGTCGATGGACGCGGCCATCATCGCCTCGCGCCAGATCAACGTGGGTGAGGCGGACCTGGTGCTGGTCGGTGGTGCCGAGTCGATGAGCCGCGCCCCATGGGTGATGCCCAAGGCCGAGAAGGCGTACCCGGCCGGGGACCTGACATTGGCGTCCACCACGCTGGGGTGGCGCCTGGTGAACCCGGCGATGCCCAAGGAATGGACCATCTCCCTGGGGGAGGCGACCGAGCGGCTCCGCGAAAAGTACTCCGTCACGCGCCGGCAGCAGGACGAGTTCGCTGCCGACTCGCACAACCTGTCCGCCGCGGCCTGGGATGAGGGGTTCTACGAGAACCTGGTGGCACCGGTGCCCGGCACCGACTTGCTGCGCGATGAGGGCATCCGGCCCGGTTCCACAGCGGAAAAACTCGCGGCCCTGAAGACGGTGTTCCGCAACGAACCGGAGGGTGCGGAGGTGGGCGGCACCGTCACGGCGGGGAACGCTTCACCGTTGTCCGACGGCGCGTCGGCCGCGTGGATCGGCAGCGAGGCAGCGGCCGGGCTGCTCGGGCTGGAACCGTTGGCGCGGATCGCAGGGCGCGGAGCGCACGGCAACGACCCGCAATACTTCGGCTTCGCACCGGTGGAGGCCGCGAACAAGGCCCTGGCCCGGGCGGGCATCGGCTGGGACCAGGTGGGCGCCGTCGAACTCAACGAAGCCTTCGCCGCGCAGTCCCTGGCCTGTATTAACGCGTGGGGGATCGACCGGTCGATCGTGAACCGGCACGGTGGCGCCATCGCGATGGGCCATCCGCTGGGTGCTTCCGGAACCCGGATCCTGGGCACCCTCGCCCGGTCCCTGCAAGCCTCGGGGGAGCGATGGGGCGTGGCAGCCATCTGCATCGGCGTGGGTCAGGGCCTTGCCGTGGTGCTGGAAAACGTTACTGCTGGAAAGGCGTAGGCCCATGCTGGAATTTGTTGAGTCGGTGCAAGCGGCCGTGGCAGGGATCCGGGACGGCTCCACGGTGATGATTGGCGGGTTCGGGAACGCCGGCCAGCCGTTCGAACTGATTGACGCGTTGCTGGAGTGCGGCGCCACGGATTTGACCGTGGTGAACAACAACGCCGGCCAGGGCGACCAGGGCCTGGCGGTCCTGATCCGGGAGGGCCGGGTGCGGAAAATGATCTGCTCCTTTCCCCGGCAATCCGACTCCTGGCATTTTGACGCCCGGTACAAGGCGGGCGAAATCGAACTCGAGCTGGTGCCGCAGGGCAACCTGGCCGAACGGATCCGGGCCGCTGGCGCCGGCATTGGCGGGTTCTTCACCCCCACCGGTTACGGCACCATGCTCGCCGAAGGCAAGGAAACCCGCATTCTCGATGGGCGGGGCCAGGTGTTCGAGACTCCGCTGCACGCTGACGTCGCCCTGATCAAGGCCCATGTCGCGGACGGCAAGGGCAACCTGGTGTACCGGAAAACGGCCCGGAACTTCGGGCCCATCATGGCCGCCGCGGCCAAACGCACCATCGTGCAGGTGTCCGAGCTCGTACCCACCGGGGCACTGGACCCGGAAAACATCGTCACTCCCGGGATCTACGTCAACACCGTCGTCCGTATCGCCGGGAGCACATCCGGCGCCGGGAATACCGGCCGCACCGAAACGACAGCCGCGACAGGGAAGGTGGCCTGACATGAGCCTCACCGGAACGAGCATTCAAACCTCGGACACGGCGCTGGGCCGGGATGAACTGGCCCGGCTCGTGGCGCGGGACATCGCCCCTGGCTCCTTCGTGAACCTCGGCATCGGCCAGCCCACCCTGGTCTCGAACTACCTCACCGAGGAACAGAACATCACCCTCCACACCGAGAACGGAATGCTCGGCATGGGACCGGCGGCCGAGGGCGACCAGATCGACGGTGACCTGATCAACGCCGGCAAGATTCCCGTCACCGAACTCCCGGGAGCCTCGTACTTCCACCACGCCGACTCGTTCGCCATCATGCGCGGGGGTCATCTGGACATCTGCGTGCTGGGCGCGTTCCAGGTCTCCGCGACAGGGGATCTGGCCAACTGGCACACCGGGGCGCCGGATGCCATTCCCGCCGTGGGCGGTGCGATGGACCTGGCCACCGGGGCCAAGGACGTCTTTGTGATGATGACCCTGCTCACCCGGGACGGTGCCTCCAAAATTGTGCAGTCCTGCAGCTACCCGCTCACCGGGGTGGGCTGCGTGACCCGCGTGTACACCGACAAGGGTGTGTTCCTCATCGGGCCCGACGGCGTCCAGGTCCGGGAAACCTTCGGCTGCACCCTGCAGGAGCTCCAGGAACTTCTGCCCGTCCCCCTCAGCCCCGCCTCCGCCGTCGCCCTCTGACACAGTCCACACCAGAACGGCGCGACCCGCCCCGCCACGGGGTGCATAGGATTGGGAACCATGACCGAAACAGCAGTTCCCGACGGAGCCTCGGCTCCACAGGCCGGTGATCAATACGTCCAGTCGCTGGCGCGCGGGCTCGCGGTAATCCGGGCCTTCAACGCAGAGCATCCGGTCATGACCCTCACCGAAGTAGCGGCACGTACCGACCTGACCCGCGCGACCGCCAGAAGGTTCCTGCACACCCTGGTGGAGCTCGGCTACGTCCGGATCGATGGGAAGACCTTCGCGCTGACCGCCAAAGTGCTCCAACTGGGGTACGCCTACCTGTCCGGGCTGTCCCTTCCGCAACTGGCACAGCCACACCTGGAGGAACTTTCCCTCAAGCTGGGGGAGTCGACCTCCGCGGCCGTGCTGGATGGAACTGACATTGCCTATATTGCCCGGGTGACCACCCGGCGGATCATGACCATCGGCATCACGGTGGGCACCCGGTTCCCGGCCTATGCCACGTCCATGGGCAGGGTGTTGCTGGCAAACCTGCCTCCGGCAGGGCTGAAGTCATACCTGGCGTCGGCCGATATCCGGCCTCTGACCCCTCGCGCCCTGGGAACAGTGCCCGAACTGATGGCCGTACTGGAGACGGTCAGGGCTCAGGGCTGGTGCCTGCTGGACCAGGAGCTGGAGCTGGGGCTGATGTCCGTCGCCGCACCCGTGTACGACGGTGCCAAGGTGGTGGCGGCGGTGAACGTGTCCATGCAGGCCCAATCGGTGGCCGCCAAGCCGGACCCGGATGCCTACCTCGCGTCCGTCTCCCGGGAAATCGTAGCAACGGCCAAGCTGATCTCAGCCGACCTGACCGCCCGGTCCTAGCTCAGCCGGTCCTAGCTCAACCGGTACAACGCAGAGGACGACGGCGGGAGGTTCCGCGTCGTCCTCTGCAAGCCGTCGCCGGCGTCCGTTCAGACCGGGTTGCCCAGGTTGCGCAGGGGAGTCCGGCTGGTCTCCCTGGCCCACAGGGCTCCGGTCACCGCCAGAACTGACGAGGCCGCAACGATCCACGCGGCCGGTCCCCAGTTGGCTTTCTCTGCTCCCACCAGGGCGGTGCCCAGCAGCGGAGTGAAACCGGCGCAGAGGATGCCGATCTGCAGGCCGATGGCCATGCCCGAGTAGCGGACTTTGACGTTGAACAGTTCCGAGAACCACGCCGGGTAGATCGCGTTGGACATGGCGTACGTGCCTGCCGTGATCAGCGTGCTGGTGAGGAAGATCATCGGAATGTTTCCGGTGGAGATCACCGAGAAGTACACAAAGATCATGATGCCGGAGCCCAGGACGCCACTGATGAAGATCGGCCGGCGTCCAAACCTGTCGGACAGCATGGCCATCAGCGGCTGCGTGGCGATGGCCAGGACGTTGCCCAGGATGCTGACCCAGAGCATGGTGGAGGCCGGAACACCCACGGTCACCGCATAGGCCAAACCAAAGGACTGCATGAACGTGTTGGTGACAGTCTCAAAGGACATGAGGGCCACCTGGAAAAATTGCGCGGGGTGCGTGGCGAGCATCTTGGCGAAGGGAAGTTTTGCGAGTTCGCCATGGTCGTGCTTTTCCTCGAAGACTTCCGGTTCTTCGAGCGAACGGCGGACCAGGTAGGCGACGATGAGCACGATGATGGAAAGCCAGAACGGAATGCGCCAGCCCCAGGCAAGGCGGTCCGCTTCGCTCATCGCCGCCACAGGAAGGAAGGCCAGTGACGCCAGCACAATGCCGGCGGCGATGCCGCTCATGGCAAAGCTGGCAAAGAAACCGCGCCGGCCCTCCGGCGCTTCCTCGGTTGAAAGCGCGGAGGCTCCTGCCGTTTCGGCGCCGGCGGACAATCCCTGCAGAAGACGCAGCAGGACCAGCAGCGCTGGTGCCCAGTAGCCGGCGGCATTGAAGTCGGGCAGGGCGCCGATGAGGAAGGTTGCTGCACCCATCATGACAAGGGTCAGCACCAGGGTGTTCTTTCGACCGATCTTGTCCCCCAGATGCCCGAAGAAGACAGCACCGAAAGGACGGGCGACATAGGCGACCCCGAAGGTGGCGAAGGACGCCAAGAGGGCGACGGTGGCATCGCCGGCGGGGAAGAAGATCTTCGAGAAGATCAACGAGGCCGCGGTGGCGTAGATGAAGAAGTCGTAGTACTCCAAGGCCCCACCCAGGAACGCGGCCAGGGCCGCTTTCCTGGCACGCCTGAGCTGTCGTTGCGCTTGGTCCGGTGTACGGGCCTCCGGTGATGCTGCGATGTCTGTCATGGCTGCTGATCCTTCCACGCTGAAGGTGGGGCTTCGAATGATTTGTACGTATAGCGAACCGACGTGCGGTATGTGATCACAAAAAGCATACTTGACAGTGAGGCCGATCACAACGCCCCTCCTTGTCGGCGTGTGGAGAGATCCAAGGCGCGGTGACGTGGGGACCAGGGACGCTTATAGAATCGGAACGGCTATCAGGCACGCCTTGCGGACCGGCTGACCGATGTTCGGGGAAGGAACACGACGTGGTGGAGGAGCAGGGGGCCTACTTTGTGAAGTCGGTGGAAAAGGCCTTTGACGTCCTGCTGGCCTTCACACCCGAGGATCCGCGGCTCACGGTCTCCCAGGTTGCCGCCCGGACCGAGATGACCAGGGCCTCCGCCCGGCGCTTCCTGATGACCTTGGCCGAACTCGGTTATCTGCGTGCTGACGGCCCGGTTTTCGCATTGACTGCGCGCTCGCTCGACGTCGGCCGGTCCTACCTGGCCGGCCTGACCCTTCCGGGCGTGGCGGAACCCCACCTGAAGAGCCTCGCCGCCAACCTGAATGAAACAACGGCCCTGTGCATCCTCGACGGCATGGACGTGGTTTACGTGGTGTGCGTTCCCTCGCCCCGGTTGCTCAGTGTCTCCATCACGGTCGGCACCAGGTTTCCGGCCTGGGCAACGTCCATGGGCAGGGTCCTCCTGGGCGGGTTGCCGGCATCGGACCTCGAGCAGTACCTCGAGTCGGTGCAGTTGCGCCAACTCACGCAGCGCTCGGTGACCGGCAGGAACGCACTGAGGCAGGAAGTGGAAGCAGCACGGCTCAGGGGTTGGGCCATGGTGTCCGAGGAGCTGGAACAGGGCCTGCGTGGGGTCGCCGTTCCCGTGTGGCGGGGGACCGAGATGGTCGCGGCCGCCAACGTTTCACTGCAGACCCACCGCGCCTCCGCTGACGACCTTGAAAAGACCGTGATCCCCTTGCTGATGGACACCTCACGGCGGATAACTGCCGACTATGGTGGCCGGAATTCCACGCCTGCGCCTTAGGGTGCCTACACGAGCGGCCAGGGATAGCGGCGGCCGGTGCGGTCCACCGGTAGCACCCCGTCCCGCAGCAGGCGCTGCACCCGCCGCTGCAGGGCGGTGACCTCGGCGTCGTCGAGCAGTTCGGCGACGTTGCCCGGGACGGCCTCAGCCAACGGCGCCATGTCCTGGAGCAGGCGGGCCGGGATCGGTTCCCGGGCAAAGTCCCAGATCACGGTGCGCAGCTTGAAGTCCGCGGCAAAGCACAACCCGTGGTCGATGCCCCAGACGTGGCCATCGTCCCCGCGCAGCACGTGCCCACTCTTGCGGTCCGTGTTATTGGTGATGCAATCGAACAGGGCGATCCGGGCCAAGGCGGGGTGCGTGTCCGGCGAGTCGGCGTACAGCGTGAAGTAGTGCTCGTTGGTGTCGCCGGCGATGAACTCCTGCACCGACCCGACCCCCAGGGGAGCGTCGTTTCGGATGACCGTCGGCGGCACAACCTGCCACGTCAGGTAGTCGCTGAGCAAATACGCGGCGCGTTCCCGCCGGTACAGCCCCGGCTCAAAATCGGTCAGCGGCCGTTCCCCTGACTCCGGCTTGTAGACCGCCCAGCCGGAGTCGTCCCCGCAGGAGAGCTGTACCAGGAACGTTGCATTACTGCTGTTCGGGATCTGTCCCAGCAATTCGACGCGGCCGTTGACCAGCAGTGCCTCCTTCTGCCCCCGGCCGGTTTCCCCGTCCATCACGCCGACCGCAACCCGTCCAACGATTCCAACGTGGAGTTCACGGTGAGCACGGCCGGTGATTGTCCTGGAACATACGAGATGGCTGACACGGAGCCGGGGTTGATCACGATCCGTTGGAAGAGGTCCAGATGCGTCCCCAGCGCGTGGGCAACCGCGGCCTTGATCGGGTCGGCATGGGAAAAGCAGACAACCACACCCCCGGCATGGGCGGTGCAAAGCTCCTCAAGCGCCTCGACAATCCGCGACTGCATCTGCTGGAAGCTTTCTCCTCCCGGGAAGCGGAAGGAAGCGGGACTGTGCTGGACACTCTGCCATTGCGGGAGGGGGTACAGGTCGGCGAGCGCGGCTCCTGTCCATTCCCCGAAGTCGCACTCCAGCAGGCCCGGGTTGAGGTTGACCTCCAGCCCGGTGCGTATCGCCGTGGGTTCCGCTGTTTCCCGGGCCCGCTCCAGCGGCGAGGAGGAAATGACATCGACGGGAAGGCCTGACAGTCGCTCCGCCACCCGCTCCGCCTGCAGCCGTCCAGCGTCGGACAGGTGCAATCCCGGAGCGCGCCCGGGCAGCACCAAACCCGTGGTCGGCGTCTGTCCGTGCCGCACCAGGAGGAGCAGGGTGCCCTGCGGTGATGCGGCCAGCGGCGTAGCTTTGGTCATCAGCACCCAGCCTAAGCGGCACATGCGCCCAAGGGGAGGAAATGGAGGCGCCTGATCCCTCGATTCGACGCCGGTTCGAGGACTACGGTGGAGGCGTGAGTAACCGTCCCGATATCTTCACCGTTGGTGAACTGCGTGCCGCCGGCCATGTCCAGAAGGACCTGCGCCACGAGATCCGCGGTAACCTGCTCGCCGCGCTCGCCGCGAACCGCGATCCGTGGCCCGGCATGTTTGGATTCAGCCGCACCGTTTTGCCCCAGCTTGAACGTGCACTGATCGCCGGGCACGACATCGTCCTGCTGGGCGAGCGGGGACAGGGCAAGACCCGGCTCCTGCGCACGCTGGCCGGGCTGCTGGACGAGTGGTCCCCGGTGATCGAGGGCTCGGAACTGAACGAGCACCCGTACGAGCCCATCACGGACCAGTCCCGGGCTGCTGCCCTCGCCGAGGGGGACCGGCTGCGCGTGGCGTGGCGCCACCGTTCGGAGCGCTACGTCGAAAAGCTCGCCACCCCTGACACGTCGGTTGCGGACCTGATTGGCGATGTGGACCCGATGCGGGTTGCCGAGGGACGGCGGCTGGGCGATCCGGAAACCATTCATTACGGTCTTATCCCGCGTTCCAACCGGGGCATCGTAGCCATCAACGAACTGCCCGACCTCGCCGAGCGGATCCAGGTGGCGATGCTTAACGTGATGGAGGAGCGCGACATCCAGATCCGTGGGTACGTGCTCCGGCTGCCACTGGATGTGCTGGTGGTCGCCTCCGCCAACCCGGAGGACTACACCAACCGCGGCCGGATCATCACGCCCCTGAAGGACCGCTTCGGGGCAGAGATCCGAACGCACTACCCGGTGGAGCTGGATGACGAAGTGGCGGTGATCCGGCAGGAAGGGCGGCTGGTGGCCGACGTCCCGTCGATTCTCCTGGAGATCCTGGCCCGTTACACCCGTGCGCTTCGGCAGTCCCCGGCCATCAACCAAACCTCCGGCGTGTCCGCCCGTTTCGGCATCGCCGGCGCCGAGACGGTGGCAGCGGCGGCTCTGCGCCGCGCCGCGGTGCGCGGAGAGGCGGAGCCGGTTGCGCGGATCGTTGACCTGGAGAGCGCCGTCGACGTCCTTTCCGGCAAGATCGAGTTCGAATCCGGCGAGGAGGGCCGGGAACAGGCGGTCCTTGACCACCTTGTCCGCACCGCCACTGCCGAGGCCGTGCGCGAACATTACCGGGGTCTGGACTTCGGCCCGCTGGTGGCGGCACTGGACGGCCACCGAACGGTGATGACCGGGGAAGAGGTGACCGCCAGGGAATTCCTGGAGAACCTGCCGTCCCTCAACGGATCCGGCCTCTATGACGAAATCGGCGCACGTGCCGAAGCGGCCAACGACGGGCAGCGCGCCGCCGCCATCGAATTGGCCCTGGAAGGTCTCTACCTCGCCCGGCGGATCTCCAAGGAGTCCGGCGACGGGGAAACGATCTACGGCTAGGCAGAGAGCAAGGGATTGGCGGCATCATGGGCGCTCACAACCCGTTTTCCCGGTACGGCAGGTACGCAGGCGGACCCGATCCGTTGGCGCCGCCGGTGGACCTGGCCGAGGCCCTCGACGCGGTTGCCGAGGAGGTCATGGCAGGCTATTCGCCCAGGCGGGCCCTGCAGGAGTTTCTGAGGCGGGGTGGCCGGAACCACGACGGCCTGGACGACCTGGCCGGACGCGTGCAGCAGCGCCGGCGGGACCTGCTGGGCCGGCACCGGCTGGATGGAACCCTGAACGAGGTCCGTAAACTGCTCGACACCGCCGTGCTGGAGGAGCGCAAGCAGCTGGCCCGGGACGCCACGATGGACAACACGGACCGCTCGTTCCGGGAGATGCAGCTGCAGAACCTGCCCGAATCCACCGCGGCCGCCGTCAACGAGCTGGCTTCCTACGACTGGCAGTCCGGCACGGCGCGGGAGGCCTATGAACGGATCAAGGACCTGTTGGGCAGGGAAGTCCTTGACCAGCGCTTCGCCGGAATGAAGCAGGCCCTTCAAAATGCCACGGAGGAGGACCGCGAAGCGGTAAGCGGCATGCTGCGCGACCTCAATGAGCTGCTGGAGAAGCACCGCCGGGGCGAAGACACCGAGGAGGATTTCCAGGAGTTCATGGCGCAGCACGGCCAGTTCTTTCCGGAGGACCCGCAGTCCGTCGAGGAACTGGTCGACGCCCTGGCCCAGCGGGCTGCTGCCGCCCAACGGCTGCTGCAGTCCATGTCCGCCGAGCAGCGCGATGAACTGATGCGTCTTTCCGCCCAGGCGTTCGGATCGGCCGAACTGATGGCCCAGCTCGATCAGCTCGATTCCAGCCTTCGCGCGCTTCGCCCGGGGGAGGACTGGACCGGTTCGGAACGCTTTGAGGGCCAGGAAGGACTCGGACTGGGCGATGGGACGGGCGTGCTCCAGGACATTGCCGAACTTGACCAGTTGGCGGAGCAGCTCTCCCAGTCCTACAACGGATCCACCTTGGGTGACCTGGACCTGGACGCCCTGGCCCGCCAGTTGGGGGCCAACGCCGCCGTGACCGCCCGGACCCTGGCGGACATTGAGCGGGCCATGCGGGACGGCGGTTACCTGCGGCGGGGTGCCGACGGCGACCTGCGGCTATCTCCGCAGGCCATGCGGCGACTGGGAAAGTCACTGCTCCGGGACACGGCCAGGCAGCTGTCAGGCAGGCAGGGACGCCGGGACACGCGCGTGGCCGGGGCGGCCGGCGAGCTGACCGGCTCCAGTCGCGAATGGCAGTTTGGTGACGCCGAACCGTGGGATGTCACGCGCAGCATCACCAACGCGATCCTTCGCACGGTGGCCGACGGCGGGGATCCGGGCTCCGGCGTGCGCCTGGGCGTGCAGGATATTGAAGTCGCGGAAACGGAGGCGCGGACCCAGGCCGCCGTCGTCCTCCTTGTCGACGTGTCGTTCTCCATGGCTGCGGAGGGGCGCTGGGTGCCGATGAAGCGCACCGCGCTGGCCCTGCATCACCTCGTCTCCACCCGCTTCCGCGGGGACCGGCTGCAGCTGATCACGTTCGGCCGCTACGCGCAGACGATGGACATCGGTGAGCTCACCGCCCTGCCGGTGATTCACGAGCAGGGCACCAACCTTCATCACGGCCTCCTGCTGGCCAGCCGGTTCTTCCGTCAGCATCCGTCCATGCAGCCCCTCCTGCTGGTGGTGACCGACGGCGAACCGACCGCCCACCTGTTGCCCGACGGGGATTCCTGGTTCTCTTGGCCGCCGGACGCGGAGACAGTCCGGATCACGGTGGCCGAACTGGACCGGTTGGGCCGTGCCGGTACGCAGGCGACGTTTTTCCGGCTCGGAGAGGATCCCTCGCTGGAGCGCTTTGTGCAGCGGATGGCGCGGCGCATCGACGGGAGGGTGGTGGCGCCCGACGTCGGAGACCTGGGCGCCGCGGTGGTGGGGGAGTACCTCCGCGCGCATTTCCGTGGCCCCTATGACGACGCCGACTGGGCTTCCTAGCCACGAACCAGGCCGACCCTTGAACGGATGAACGGGCCAGCGATACCATTCGGAACGTCGAGTCCAGCAAGGAGGCAGTCATGGGCGAAACAACGGCTGACATGGCATCGGCAAGCCTGATGGTTGACCTGATCATTTCCCTGGACGGATACGCCTCAGCCGAGGGCTGGCCCGGATGGTGGGGGCTTGAAGGCCCGGAATACCTGGCATGGCTGAGCCAGGAAGCGGAAAAGAACTACACCTTCCTCCTCGGCGCGAACACGTACCGGTTGATGTCCAGCATGTCGGGAGAGGCGGAAGCAGCGGACTCCGGATTTTCCAAGGACGAGGGGGCAACCCTGACCGGACTGGCAGCCGTTCCCAAGGTCGTGTTCTCCTCGACCCTGCAGGCGCCGTTGGCGTGGCCGAACTCGGAGCTCGTGACCGGGGACGCGGTGGAGGCTGTGCGGGACATGAAGCAGACCAGGACCGCGCCCCTGACCACCCTGGGCAGCCTCAGCCTCTGCCGGTCACTGCTTAACGCCGGCCTGGTGGACCGGTTCCGGCTGGTGGTGTTCCCGGTGATCACGGGCCGCACCGGGCGGGAACGGATCTACGACGGGTATCCGGATGTCGCACTCGAGATGGTGGACAGCAGGATCTTCGACGGCCGGCTCCAGCTGCTCGAGTACGTCCCCACCCTGCTCGACGGCGTCCCGGGCAGCCGGTGAGGGCGGACAAAAAAATGAACAATACGGCGGCAATCGCGGCCGTCACCAATGCCCTGAGGAACCTGCTGCAAGACGCCCTGCCCGCGCTCGACGCTGAGCTGTCCGACCTGATGGTGACGACCCGTAACCCAGACAGTGCACGTACGGGCCAGACCGGAACTTCCCTCAATGTTTTCCTCTATGAAGTCGTGACTGATGCTGCATCCCGGAACCGAACCTCGACCGAGCAAACACCATCAGGTCCGGGTGGCAGTCCTCCGCTTGCGCTGAACCTGCATTACCTGTTGACCCCCTATCCCCGCGATGAGGCGGATCAGGAGGCGGTCAGCCAACGGGTACTGGCAGGAGCAATGAGTGTGCTTCATGGCCACCCGGTGTTGGACTCCAGCGAGCTGGCAGCCGCCGTGACGGGTGGCGATGTTGCTGCGCCGTCGGAACCTGTGCGCATCACCTGGCTGCAGCTGAGCCTCGCAGACTTATCCCAGCTGTGGAGGGCGTTCCATACGAGCCTCCGACTTTCGGCTGCCTATGAGGCAACACTCCTGCTGACCGACGGACATGACGGCCCTGCATTTCGGCGGTAACCGGAGCTGAGAACCGGTCACCCGACGATCAGGCTGCATGCTGCGGACGAGTATGCCCCTATGCGCAGGGTCAAGCAGGATAGTCCGTTTGGCTTGTCGCTATCAGGACCGGAGTTCGTCGTCGCGCCACTCGGCTTCGATCCGGGGTCCGTTCTGGAGTCGTTCCTCCCGTTCCCGGAGTTCGACGCGGCGGATCTTTCCGGAAATGGTCTTGGGAAGGTCGAAAAACTCAATTCGGCGGATGCGCTGGAAAGGCGCAAGGTGTTCCCGTGCGTAGCGCAGGATATCCCGTGCCGTGTCTGCGTCGGCCGGGTGACCGGCAGCCAACGCGATGTAGGCTTTCGGGACGGCAAGCCGGATGGCGTCCGGCGCGGGAACAACCGACGCTTCAGCGACGGCGGGGTGTTCGAGCAGCACACTCTCCAGTTCGAACGGGCTGATCTTGTAGTCGGAGGCCTTGAAGACGTCGTCCGCTCGCCCGATGTAGGCGATATGGCCATTCCTGTCGCGGCCGGCAATATCACCGGTGTGAAAAAGACCGTCGGACATCGTTTCATGAGTACGGTCAGGATCTCCGACGTAGCCGGTCATGATGTTCAACGGGTGTTGGGACAGGTCGATGCAAATTTCGCCCTCGTCCGAGACGTTGCCTGTCACCGGATCCACCAAAACCACGGAGCACCCTGGCAGGGGCCGCCCCATGGAGCCCGGCGTGAGAGGAGCGCCGGGGGTGTTGGCCACGACGGCAGTCAGTTCGGTCTGACCGTAGCCGTCCCGGATGCTAAGGCCCCAATGCTTCTGGACCTGCGCGATCACCTCCGGATTGAGGGGTTCTCCTGCGGAAAGGACCTCGCGCAGCGCCGCGGGGCGGACGGAGAGGTCCGACTGGATCAGCATCCGCCACACGGTTGGCGGCGCGCAAAAAGTGGTGACGTGTTCGTCCTGCAGTTTCCGGAGCAGCGCGGCGGCATCGAAGCGCCCGTAGTTGTAAACCATGACGGCGGCTTCGGCGAGCCACGGCGTGAAAAAGCAGCCCCAGGCGTGCTTTGCCCATCCGGGGGAGCTGATGGTCAGGTGCACGTCACCGGGCTGCAGCCCCAGCCAATACATAGTGCTGAGGTGTCCGACCGGATAGGAAACCTGCGTGTGTTCAACGAGCTTGGGTTTGGACGTAGTTCCTGAGGTGAAGTACAGCAGCAGCCGATCCTTCGGCGCGGTACCCGGGTGAGGCAGCGGGGCGGCGGCCTCCGAGGAGGCCTCCGCGTAATCGAGCCATCCGTCAACGGGTGCGGATCCGTCCCCAACCCGGACCCTGGAATACGTCCCTTCGATGCCGGCGAACTTGCCGGTGTCCGAGCCTGCCGCGATGACGTGGCGTACGTCCGCCCGTGCCATCCTGTCGGCCAGGTCCTCGCTGCCCAGGGCGGTGGTGGTTGGCACCACCACGGCACCGAGCTTCATGACGGCGAGCATCACTTCCCACAGCTCCACCTGGTTTCCGAGCATCAGCAGCACCGAGTCGCCGCGGCGAACTCCAACTCCTGTGAGCCACCGTGCCACCTGGTTCGAGCGTGCGGCGAGGTCATCGAAAGAGCGCACCGTTTTGCCGTCGTCACTGACCAGGATGAGGGCGGGCGCAGTATTGCCTTCGGCGATGACGTCGAACCAATCGATGGCCCAGTTGAACGTCGGGCCCATCTCCGGCCAGGTGAACGAGCTGCGGGCGGCGTCGTAGTCGTCACGGTGTTCCAGGAGGAGGTCGCGGGCCCGGCGAAGGCTGTCCGTCGCGCTCGGCGCCTCCATTGGAGTGTTCTGGGACATCTGCTTCCCTTTCTCGAATTCTTCCGGTGGGCGCTAGGCCCAGAGGCACGTCCAAAGTTTCCTACTCAGGATCTTTCCAGATCCCGGCTCCGGCAGCGCAGATTCATCATTCCACGGACATCCTTCGACTACTGTTCGAGGCAGGGGAAGGGCGAATTCCATCTCCGTCTTTTCTGGGGCGGGTTTTCGGTGCTGATCCGCTGACTCAGGATAATCACCCCTGGTACAAGGGCGCGTTGGGAGGAATAGCAGTTGGCCGCGTTCTCGCGCGGCTCGGCACGGAGTGGATGGTCCTGCACGCCGTGCCGGTTGGAGCCGGGAGTTCCGACATCGATCACGTGCTGATCGGTCCGGCAGGCGTCTTCACCGTCAATACCAAGAATCACTCCGGCCAGTCCGTGTGGGTCGCCGGACAGACCATGATGGTGGCGGGCAAGAAGCAACGACATTTGTACAACGCCAGCCATGAGGCTGAGCGGGCAGCGAAACTCTTGACCCGAGCCGTCAACCAGGCGGTGGATGTCTGTGGTGTTGTTGTCGTCGTCGCCCCGAAGCGCCTGACCATCAGGGTGGTCCGCGCCCTCCTTCTGATGCCCCTGGCGGTAGTCTTGGCGACTTTGTCCGGGCATTTCTAACTGCTCGAAATTCGACGTCTAACCGTGAAGCCGGCCAGCAGACGAAGAACAGCGTCTGCGGGTGGTGGCCTGGCACCGTCCACCACCCGACCGCGTCTTGACCGGGACTGGTTCCGAGCGGAAGCTGTCGGTGTCCTGTCGCCCCGAAGGAAGGCTGATCATGTCCAGCACCGACGCTCTGCGGTCCCGGCTCCGTGGGCTTCTGGCCCTGGGCGCCACGGTCATGCTCCTGCTGCAGGCACTCCCGGCGGAAGCCGCAACCACCGGGGTGGGCAACGACGTGTCATGGCCGCAGTGCGGCAAGGCCCTGCCGACGGGACAGGCCTTCGGGATCGTGGGGGTCAACAACGGCCTGGCGAACAACACGAACCCGTGCCTGGTCACCGAGCTGGTCTGGGCGGCAAAATCGTCGGATACCACAGGTCAGCCGAGGGCGGCCCTGTATGTTAACACCGCCAACCCCGGAACTGCGGGAAGCTGGTGGCCCAGCAGCAATACGTATGCCGGGACCACAGTTCCCAACCCGTACGGCACGTGCGGGAACTCAGCTGGTGCTGCCTGCTCCTATATCTATGGGTGGGCCAAGGCCTACGACGACGCCAACACCCGCGGCATCAGCAGCCCGTCGACGTACACCTGGTGGCTGGACGTGGAGACCGGAAACTCCTGGTCCACCGATACGGCAGCCAACCGGGCAGACCTCGAGGGGATGGCCGCCTACTTCGCCAGTATCAAAGCAGTGACGGGCATCTACTCCACCACCTCCCAATGGACGCAGATCGTCGGCACCGTACCGTCAGGCAGCCGGCTGTATCAGCTGAACAGCTGGCTGGCCGGTGCCCGGACCCTGACCGGGGCCAAGCACAACTGCTCCAGCGCCCCGCTCACTGGCGGCGGGCATGTCACGCTCACCCAGTACGTTTCGGGCAGCTTCGACTACGACTACTCCTGCAGCTGACCCGCCCTGGCAATCAGCCGGGCTTCCCCTGGGCCTCGACGCCCATCGGAAGGGGTCGACGCCCACCGTAAGGGGAGAGGCCGGGTGGGGTGGAGAACCCGCACCTGCGCCGGCCACTGCTGCGGTGCCATACTGGCCCCGGTGCCGCAATACCTCGGCACCGGTAAAGGAGTGTCATGGGGAGCTCGTTTTTTCTGGACAAGTCGGACCCGGCCAGCTGGCGGGCCCTGAACGGTCTCGCCCTGAAAGTCGCGGCCGCTGCCGAAGCCGCTGGCCTAGGCCGGGCTGTTGTGGAACTGCTGAACGTCCGGGTTTCCCAGCTGAATGGGTGCGCGTACTGCCTGGACCTGCACGACGGACTTGCACGGGAAGCCGGGGTCAGCGGTCAACAATTGGCCGTGCTCTCGGCGTGGCGCGAGACTGACGTCTTCGATGAGATCGAGCGTGCCGCCCTTGCTGTGGGCGAGGCGGCCACGCTCCTGCACAGTGACGGGAAATCCTTTCCGGAACTCGCAGCCGCCCGGCAGGTTTTGACGGATGAGCAGTACTCCGCCCTGCAGTGGTGTGCCGTCGCGATGAACGCGTTCAACAGGGTTTCCATCCTCAGTGGTCATCCGGTCCGGCCCCGGTCTGGTGCAGTCCTGCCGTGAGCAATCTTGAAACAATTCCCGAGGAGATCATCTGCGCCGAGGGCACTCGGGTTACCGAAGGCGCCCCGACGGGGGTTGAGTTCCTGGCCCCGCGGGAGGTCCCGCTGGGTGGTCCCCGCGCCATGCCTGTCCGTCGCACCCTGCCGCAGAAGCAGCGCAGCCTCATCGGGGCGTGGTGCTTTCTGGATCACTACGGCCCGGACCTGGTCCCGCAGTCGGGCGGTATGCGGG
Source organism: Micrococcaceae bacterium (assembly GCA_025465475.1). Lineage (GTDB taxonomy): Bacteria > Actinomycetota > Actinomycetes > Actinomycetales > Micrococcaceae > Arthrobacter_M. The sequence continues at coordinate 4,866 of JAODMR010000142.1, read as the reverse complement.
TTCCGCGGCATCCGCACACCGGCCTGGCCACGGTGAGCTGGCTGTTCACCGGCAAGATCGCGCACCGCGACTCGGCGGGCTATGAGGCCATCGTGCGCCCGGGCGAGGTCAACCTCATGATCGCCGGGCGCGGGATCTCGCACCAGGAGTTCTCGACGCCGGACACCGGCGTCCTGCACGGTGCGCAGCTCTGGTACGCCCTTCCGGAGGCAACCAGGAACATGCCGCCGACCTTTGAGCACTACGCCCCGGAACCGGTTATCGGTGAGGGCAGCGAAGTGCGCGTCTTCCTTGGTTCCCTGGCCGGCTCGTCCTCACCGGTGACCACGTATACGCCTCCGCTGATAGGCGCCGAGGCCGTGCTCCGGGCGGGGGCGCGGCTGGATCTGGAGCTGGACGAGTCCTTTGAACACGGAATCCTGGTGGACACCGGTGAAATCTTCCTGGACGGCGTCGCCCTGGCCGTTGACCATTTGCACTACCTGCCCCCGGAACGGGGCAGGGCCGTCCTGACGGCCGGGCAGGGCCCTGCCCGGATACTGATTCTGGGCGGCCAGCCGCTGGGTGAGCAGATTGTGATGTGGTGGAACTTCGTCGGACGCACCCACGACGAGGTGGTCGCTTACCGTGCCGCATGGCAGGCCGAAATCGGCGCAGAACCGGCCGCCCCTCCCGCCGGCAGCACCTATCCCGACGGTGCCCCTTACCCACGCTTCGGGCCCTACCCGGAGGGTTACCCGGCCCCGCTTCCGGCTCCGGCCCTGCCTAACGCGCAGCTACGACCCCGTGGGTGACCGATCAGGCCTGCAGGGGAACAAACCAGTGGAGAACCGACCAGTGGAGAACCAGGAAAAACAGGCAGCGTTCACCGTCCGGAACGCCCCGGAGCGACGTCGCTACGAACTCCTCGACGCGGACGACGTCATCGGCAAGGCCCACTACCTGTCCCACGTCGGGGCGAAACGGCCAGAACGGATCTTCTTCCACACGACCGTCAGTGACGACTACGCAGGGCAGGGCCTGGCCTCCCGCCTGGTGCAGGATGCCCTGGACGATACCCTCGCGGAGGGCATCGCCGTCGTCCCCGTCTGCCCCTACGTGAAGGTGTGGCTGCGGAAGCACCCGGACTACCAGCAGCGAATGACTCCGGTTCGTCCGGAACACCTGGCCGCCGTCGAACGGGCCGGCCAGTAGCAGCACCACACGCCGACCAGTTGCAGCACCGCCGCTTGGGCTACTGCTTGCTCGTTCCCGGGGCGGCGTCACCGATGTGGCCGGGGGCGTTGGCGGCCAGGACGCGTTGGACAAAGGCGCAGTATTACTCCATGTAGTGGCTGAGGAAGGCCTTTGTCGATTCGTCGGTGACTTCGCCGTCCGGACCAAAGGCCGCGGCGTCGTACTTCAGGTATACCTCTGGCGCGTTCAGCTGCGGGGCGTCCAGGAAGCTCAGCACCGACCGCATGGAGGCCTGCATCACTGCCGTGCCGATATTGCCCGGTGAAGCGCCGATGATGCCGGTGGGCTTGCGGGCGAAGGAATTCGTGCCCCAGGGGCGGGAACCCCAGTCGATGGCGTTTTTCAGTGCACCGGGAATCGACCGGTTGTACTCGGGGGAGACGAAGAGGATGCCGTCGCAGGCGCTGATGGCCTCCTTCAGGGCCTTGCCTTCAGGGGGAAAGTCGGTGTCGTAGTCGTAACTGTAAAGGGGCAGGTTTCCGATCGGGATCTCAGTGAATTCTAGATCGTCCGGTGCCAGCTTGATCAGGGCCTGGGAGAGCGTGCGGTTGATGGAAGCCTTGGCGAGACTGCCAACAAAGTATCCAATCTTGTAGGTGGCCATAACGGGTTCCTTCCTCAAACGGAGCGGGATCGCCCATCAGCCGGTGTACCCGCCTCGCGGTTAGCGTCCACTGTCCACGACGGCGTGGTGTGTGGTTGGGGTCACCCTAGTTCCCGCCGTCGGATCTGTATATGGACCGCACCTGCCACAAGTTCAATTCCTGCCCTTACCAATCGATCGCGCCACCACTAGGCTTCGCTTCATGACGTCGGAATTCGCCGCCCTGCTTTTTTCTGCCCTGTTGGCTGCGCTGGCAGTATTCCAGCTGCTGCTGACGATCGGGCTGCCCCTGGGACGCTTTGCCTGGGGCGGCCAAACGGCGGTGCTTCCGGCCAAGCTCCGCATTAGCAGCCTCGTGGCCATCGTCCTTTACGCGGTATTCGCCATCGTGGCCCTGGACCGGGCCGCGTTGCTCTCCGTTCTGCCGCTGCCGGTGGTCGCTGGTGTGGCCATGTGGGTGATAGCTGCCTATCTTGCGTTGAGCGTCATTCCCAACCTCCTGTCCAAGAGCCGGCACGAAAGACTGGCCATGGCACCTGTGTCGATTGTGCTTGCCGGCCTCGCTTTCCGTCTGGCACTGGGCTGACCGATAGTTTTGGCGCCGGCGCTCGTCAGCGTTGGCGCTCTGGCGCACGCTGTCGCTGTCAGCGTTGCCGTTTGTCGTAGTTGACGTGGGCAGCCTGCATGAAGATCCGTTCGATGAACTCGGGCACCCGGTGGAAGCGCCTGTTTTTGTCGATCGCGGCCACCCGGCCCATCTCCTCCGCCGTCAGCTCGAAGTCGAACACTTCGGCGTTGGACCGGATGTGCGCCGGGTTGGTCGACTTCGGTATGGCGATGTTTCCCTCCTGGATGTGCCAGCGCAGGATCACCTGCACGGGCGATTTCCCGTATTTGGTGCCAAGTTCGGCAAACAGGGGCTCAGCGAGAAGGCCCGGGTCGGCGTGTCCCAAGGGATACCAGGACTCGAGCACGGTACCGAACGGTTGAAGGAATTGCTTCAGCTCGCGCTGCTGAAAGTAGGGGTGGCATTCCACCTGCGCCACGGCGGGCAGAATGGCGGCCCTGCTGGTGAGATCGGTGAGTCTTTCGACGTTGAAATTGCTGACGCCGATGGAGCGGACCTTGCCGGCTGAGACGGCCTCTTCCATCGCTTTCCAGGCTCCGTTGTAGTCGCCGTATTGCTGGTGCAGCAGCAGGAGGTCGATGTAGTCGGTGTCGAGCCGTTTCAGGGTGCGGTCAATCGCTGACGGGGTCTTGGTGTATCCGTAGTCGGATGACCAGAGCTTGGTGGTGAGGAAGATGTCCTCCCGGGCCAGGCTGTTTCTCCGGATGGCCGCGCCGACGGCGACCTCGTTCCGGTACATGTTGGCGGTGTCGATGGAGCGGTAGCCCGCCTGGAAAGCGCTGGCCAGTGCGGGCCCGACGTCGGCGGATCGGACCTGGTAGACGCCGATTCCGAGTTGGGGTATCCGGGTGCCGTTATTCAAGGTGAGTGTCTCCACGAGAGACCCTTCTGAAGTGGGTGGATAAGTTCCAAGGTGTCGACGACGGTACCGCTCCGCATGAGCGGGAGTAGCTGGGGTTCAGGCGTCGATTCCGGTGCTGACGCTGAGCTCCCGCCACGCGTCCAGTTCGGCCCGCTGATGATCGGCGACGGCGGCAAAGGCACCGAACGCGTCCTCCCCGAGCACCAGCAGGGAAGGCGGGTTGGGGGATTCGACGACGCTGATGATCGCTTCAGCGGCCTTGACGGGGTCGCCGGGCTGGGTGCCATGCACGGTGTCGTGCTCCTTGCGCCGCTTGCCGGCCGTCTCGGCATAGTCGGGGATCGGCGTCGATGACTGCGTAAGGGAACGTCCGGCGAAGTCGGTGCGGAATGCGCCGGGTTCGATGGCTGTGACGTGGATGCCGAGCGGCTCAAGTTCTTTGTACAGGGACCCGGAGAGGCCTTCCAGGGCTGCCTTGGTCGCCGCGTAGTAGCCGGACCCTGCCGGTGAGATGCGCGCGCCGATCGAGGAGATGTTCAGGATTGACCCCGCCCGCTTTGCCCGCATGTCCGGGAGGACAGCCTTGATCAGGTCGACGGCGCCGAAAAAGTTCGTGTCAAACAGTTGGCGAATGTCGCCGTCGTCGGCTTCTTCGACCGCCGAGCGGTAACCGTAGCCCGCGTTGTTCACAAGCACGTCGATGCCCCCGAACCTCTCCTGTGCCTGTTGCACCGCGGACCGGATCTGGGCCTTGTCGGTGACGTCGAGCGGGAGTGCCAGTGCTGTGTCGGTGAAATCAGCTGTGATGTCCTGAACGGCGGTGACGTCGCGCGCGGTGACCACTGCATTGTGGCCCTGCGCCAGAACCGTTTGGGCGAGAGCCCGGCCGAGTCCGGTCGAGCAGCCGGTGATGAGCCATGTAGCCATTTGGTGTTCCCTTCGGTGGTTGACCCGGCGGCACAGTTGTTGAGGCGACGTGCGCTGCCGGGCGATTCGGTGTCTTTCGGTCGATGCAGTTCCTATCCAACAGCAGACCGCTCCCCAATGGGAGTGGCTACCCGCCCCGTTGATCGAGCTTGTCGAGATTCGCCCACCGTTGATCGAGCCTGTCGAGATCCGTTGTCGAGATCCGGCCTGTCGAGATCCGCCCGGTTTCGACAGGCTCACCACCGGGGTTTCGACAAGCTCAACCAACGTCCTTGTTCCCTAGCCAACTGAGGGCGGCGACGACGACGGCGGCCGTTCCTGTCTGCAGCGTGGGGCGAAGAACGGGCGCAAAATGAGGAGAGTGGTTGGCAGGAATGTCAGTAGAAACCGTGCCCGCGGCTTCGGCCTGCGCGTACACGTCGGGATCGATTCCACCGATACCCCAATACGTGTAGGGAATGCCCAATGCATCAGGGATGTCGCTGAAGTCTTCACTGGCTGATTGCCGATCAAGGGTGGAAGCCCGGTCGCCGAAATGGACGCGAAAGGCGTCGGCAACCTTCGCAGTCACGTCCGGGTCGTTCAGGGTCAGCGGATAGTGGTCGTAAA
>JAODMR010000138.1 GCA_025465475.1 Micrococcaceae bacterium | reverse complement strand
CCTACCGCGCCGGCCGGCTCTGGGCCACCGCCATGCGGAAAAAAGGCCGCGAGATCCCCCCGGAACTGCTCCACATCGCCGAAGGCATCCAAGACTCCGGCACCACCCGCCAAGAAGCCCGCTCGCTTTTGGCTGCGCAGTAGTTCTGCACGGTTACAGCTAGAATTAACAGCACTATGGCCAAATCTCCTGTCTCCCCTTCCCCCAGCCCCGACGCGGATCCGGCGAAAAAGCGCAGTCTGTTTCCCCGCCGCTCCCGTGGCGGGGCCACCGCCGTGCCCAAGGCCAAGAAGCCGGGCCGGACCAAGCAGTTGGTGGACATCTTCAAGATGACCCGCCGCAACGACCCCAACGTGGTGTGGCTGATGCTGCTGGCCTTCCTGGCCGTCGTCGCCGTCTCCCTGGGGGTCGGACTGCTGCTGAGCAACTGGATCACCGGCCTGATCATCGGTATCCCGCTCGGGCTGCTCCTGGCGCTGCTGATACTCTCCCGCCGCGCCGAACGGGCCGCCTTCAGCCAGATTGAGGGCCAGCCGGGTGCCGCCGGAGCTGCCTTGGGCACGCTGCGCAGGGGCTGGATCGTGGAAGAGCAGCCCGTGGCCGTGAACCCGCGGACGCAGGACACCGTTTTCCGCGCGGTTGGCCGGCCCGGAGTCGTCCTGATCTCCGAGGGCCCGTCCAACCGGGTTCGGCAGCTTCTGGACGGTGAACGCCGTCGGCTGGCCCGCATCCTGCCCAACGTCACCATCCACGTCATTGAGAGCGGCCGGGGGGAAGGCCAGGTTGAGCTCAGCAAGGTGACAAAGAAGATGCAGAAGCTCAAGGCGGAGCTCACCAAGGTGGAAGTCAGCGCCGTGAACAAACGCATTACGTCTCTGGGTACCCGGTTGCCGATTCCGAAGGGCATCGATCCCTACAAGGCACGCCCTGACCGCAAGGCTGCCCGCGGCCGCTGAGCTCCGGGCCCCCAGCTGGCCAGCGAACCTTCGCCCGGCAGCAAACGCCGCGCAGCAAGGGCTTGGTACGCCTCGCTGGGTATACGGTAGGGACCTGAAAGGGCGCCACCTCCAGGTGGCGCCCTTCTAGTTTAAGCAGTTCCGGTCAGGTTGAGCAGTTCCGCTCAGGCTGATTAGACCCGGTCAGGTTGAGCAGCCGCCGATCAGCGCCGGATGAGCAGTGTGTTCATGGCCCGGTCATGCAGGCCGCGGTGATCAGGATCGGTGATGACCGCTGGCAACAGGAGACACAGCAGCAGGGTGCGGACGACGGCGGCCAGCGGGCCGGGTGCTCCCCCACCGGCACGAACGACGGAAATGCCCGCGATCCGATGGCCGATGCTGTAGCCCAAGGTGCCAATCAAGAGGATCTGCTCCAGCACAAAGATGCCCAGGATCCCCAGCGACGCACCGTCAAAGAAGAACTGTCCGATGACGTAGCTCAGGCCCCAGTCGATGCACAGCGCCACAATGCGCCTGCCCGCCCTGGCCATCGAGCCGCGCCCCGTTTCCGGCAGGCCCAACCGCTCCCCCGGGTAGCGCGAGATGTTGGATGTGTCCGGCCCCGAGAGCCAGGATCCGATGTCTTTGCGGTCAACCACCCTTCAAGCCTACCCGGGTACGGGTTGCCTCCTTGCGTCCTCACCCGCCACCCGAAGGGCGGTCTGGTTAGACTGGCAGGGCAGCCACTCGTAACCTGCCCGAAACAATGCGGACACTCCGGGGTAACTCCCAGTCCTTAGGGTGGTAACAGTTGCGCCTGCACCGATGGCCCTTCGGCGGCCGGATTCCCCTTATGCGTAAGGAGCATAGATGTTCAAGAATGCGGACGAGGTCCTGCAGTTCATTCAAGACGAAGACGTGAAATTCGTCGACATTCGATTCACCGATCTCCCTGGTGTGCAGCAGCACTTCAACGTCCCCGCCAAGAGCGTTGACGCAGACTTCTTTGTCCACGGACAGCTCTTCGACGGTTCGTCCATCCGTGGCTTCCAGGGCATCGCCGAATCGGATATGCAGCTCATTCCGGACGTCACGACCGCTTTCGTCGACACCTTTCGGGTCGAGAAGACGCTCGCGCTGAACTTCTCCATCGTTAACCCCCGCACCGGCGATCCCTACCACCGGGACCCCCGCGGCGTGGCCGAAAAGGCTGAGGCATACCTGGCCTCCACCGGAATCGCCGACACTGCGTTCTTCGCTCCCGAGGCCGAGTTCTTCGTCTTCGACAACGTCCAGTTTGAGTCCTCCCCACAGGGGTCGTTCTACAAGATCGACTCCATCGAGGCTCCCTGGAACTCCGGCCGTGAGGAAGAAGGCGGCAACCTGGGCTACAAGACCCCCTTCAAGGGCGGCTACTTCCCCGTTGCGCCCGTCGATCACCAGGCCGACCTGCGCGATGCCATGTGCATCGAACTCGACAAGGCGGGCCTCGAGGTCGAGCGCTCCCACCACGAGGTGGGCGGTGCCGGCCAGGCGGAAATCAACTACAAGTTCACCACCATGGTCCACGCCGGTGATGACCTGCAGAAGTTCAAGTACGTGGTCAAGAACACGGCCTGGGAGTACGGCAAGTCCGTCACCTTCATGCCCAAGCCCATCTTCGGCGACAACGGCTCCGGCATGCACGTGCACCAGTCCCTGTGGAACGACGGCGTGCCGCTGTTCTACGACGAGAAGGGCTACGCCGGTCTGTCCGACATCGCCCGCTGGTACATCGGCGGATTGCTCAAGCACTCTGCCGCCGTGCTGGCCTTCACCAACCCGACGGTCAACTCCTACCGTCGACTGGTCAAGGGCTTCGAGGCTCCGGTCAACATGGTCTACTCGCAGGGCAACCGCTCGGCCGGGATCCGTATCCCGATCACCGGCTCCAACCCGAAGGCCAAGCGCAACGAGTTCCGCGCTCCGGACCCGTCCTCCAACCCGTACCTGGCCTTCGCTGCGCAGCTGATGGCGGGCCTGGACGGCATCAAGAACCGCATCGAACCACCGGCGCCGATCGACAAGGACCTCTACGAGCTGCCCCCGGAAGAAGCCAAGGACATTCCCAAGGCACCGGGCTCGCTCGAAGAGGCCCTGCAGGCCCTGGCGGATGACAACGAGTTCCTGCAGGCCGGCGGCGTGTTCACCCAGGACCTGATTGACACCTGGATTGAGTACAAGTACGAGAACGAGATCAAGCCGCTGTCGCTGCGCCCGAACCCCTACGAGTTCGAGCTCTACTACGGCGTGTAGGTAGTTCCTGAAGCAGGCACAGCCTGGTTCGCCGGGAGCCCGTATGGGTCACCAACTCTTTGGTGACCCATGCGGGCTCCTTTGTTGTTGTCGGCCCGCACAGGTGACGTGGGCGGTGAAAGCACCGACGACGCCGGCCGCCCCGATCAGGCGGGCTGCGCAGGTGGCGTAGGGCCCTTTGGTACGTTATGCACGATGGTGTCCTGAGCCCAGCGCTCGCTGAATCCGGCCAGGAAGGCAACCCCGCAATAGAACAGCGTGGCGTCCTTCCCGGTAGGCGGGCTGAAGGGCACCAGACCGGCAAAGATGAAAACATACAGCACCGCGCCGAAGATACCGCCGATGATCGGGCGAAACGCTCCGATCATGATCGTCATCTTGGGTCCCTGGTCAAGATCGATTTCGACCCTCTCGCCGTTGGTGATTCGCACCATGACGCTGATGACAGCCCCGGTGGCGCCAGCCACGACGCAATACATCAACTGCCAGTTTTGCCCCACATCGCCAATCGAATACCTGTACGTGGCTATGCCAAAGCCAAGGCCCGCAACGATGACCAGGCCCCACGGCATGCCAAGCAAATACAACAGCAGCGTGTTTTTTTGGGCCATCTTGCGCGCCAGCGCGCTGATGGCCTGCAATTCGCGTTTGGCGGAAGCAACGGTAATGACGATTTTTTCCTCAAGGTTCCCGTTCTGGCTCACCGCTGTCTGCGTGTACTCGGCAAAGCTCATGACGGAAACCAACCAGGTGAAAATTGCACGTTCCACGGTCAGGAGGGGTTTTCCATCCAGCACTGTGGTCCATCGACGCTCCTCGATGCGCCCGGAGCGGACCAGGTCTTCCAGGCGTGCATCAGAGTTTCCGAAGGCGAATTCAAGTTCCAGCCGGTACTCGGGCTTACGACCCGGTTTGTTCTCGAGAACGGTTACTCCATTCTTGTCGCCGTAGTATTCCTCAAGCAGCCTTCCGCGGTTCGCGGCATACTCGGCCCGCACGTGGGCGAAGTGCGGACGCAGAGGTGCCCGATGAGCATTGACGAGGTCTTGGAGGGCCGGGTCCGAGGGTGGCAATCCCTGGAATGGTGACGCCCCGGAGGCGCCATTCGTTTTTGAGCCGTTTTGGTCTGGACTACGCGCCTTGTTATGCGTCTTTCCCTCGGATTGAGCGTGCGACATTGCAGGCACCTCGGTTCGTCTCATGAACCACATCAGTAAAGTTAGAACCGCACTATACGCTCCACAGTGGATTAGCAGAACTATCCGTCGACAAGGCGGATTCCCTACTCACCCGCAGGACAACTTTCATGGCTGAGACTTCCCGCCCAAGGCTTTCCGCGACCGTTCTGGGTGCCCCGGACGCCCGCGCCCTGGCCGTCTTCTATCGGGACCTGCTCGGCTGGGAGATGTCCCAGGAGGAGCCGGACTGGGTGATGCTCAAATCCCCTGACGGTGGGGCGGGCCTGTCATTCCAGACCGAGTCAAACTACCAGCGACCGGCGTGGCCTGAGGAGCCCGGGCGCCAGCAAATGATGATGCATCTGGACATCCAGGTGCAAAATCTGGCCGCCGCCGAGGAACGAGCGCGTTCCTTGGGGGCGGTTAGGGCCGATCACCAACCCCAGGACGACGTACGGGTCTGCCTTGACCCTGCCGGCCATCCGTTCTGCCTGTTCGTGGACTAGGCGTTCTGCCGATTCGTGGACTAGGCGTCCTGCCGATTCGTGGACCAGGCGTCCTGCAGATCAACTCGCACGAGCCCGCCGATCTGCGGTTGTGAGCAACCCCTACTGTTTGCCGTACTTCTTGTGCACCGCCTGCTTGCTGACGCCCAGGCAGAGGGCAATGGCCTCCCAGGACAGCCCCGCTTGCCGGGCCCGCCGAACCAGCGATGCCTCGGTGCGGCCGACCTCTTTTTGCAGCTCCGCCACCGCGAACAACGCTTCGGCAGGTCCCTTGCCGTCCATGGATCCCACGAGAGTTTTCAACCTATCCACCTCCATGCGTCAACCTTAGTTGACGTCATGACTGTCGTCAACCATGGTTGACGGCGGTAGGGCGCGACGGGTCAGTCGTCGTTGACCGCTGTCAGCAGGAAGACGGCGTCCTCATTGGCCAACACCGAGTGCCGCTCCTTGGCGAGCACGTGGAGCTGGTTCTCCCCCACTGTGGTGCGGGCGCTGGCTGAGGCGACTGTCACCGAGCCTTCGATCACATAAATGCTGCCGGCCACGCGCGGGGACGTGTGTTCGCCAAGCTCGATGCCGGCCCGCAAGGCGATCAGCGCCTGGCGCAATGGACCGTCCTGGGCCACCAGGACCGTGCTGCGGCCGTGCTCAGCCTGCAGCGCAACGGCAAGATGCTCTTCGGCGAGCTTGGCTAGGTCATTCATCGCTGCTCCTGTCGGGACGGACGCGTTTTGCCCAGCCTAGCGCGTCCATCCCGGGGGCGGCCCGGCCAGGTGCCGCCACTTCCCCGTTACAGAACTTTCGCCAGGAAGTCCTGCAACCGGGGTTGCTGCGGATTGCCGAAGATCTGCTCCGGGGTGCCCTGTTCGCACAGCAGGCCGTCGGCCATGAAGAGCACCCGGTCGCTGACTTCCCTGGCGAAGCCCATTTCATGGGTAACCACGACCATGGTCATGCCTTCCCGCGCGAGGTCCTTGATAACCTGCAGGACCTCGCCCACCATTTCCGGGTCGAGTGCGCTGGTGGCCTCGTCGAACAGCATGATGTCCGGGTTCATTGCCAGTGACCGGGCAATGGCGACGCGCTGCTTCTGGCCGCCGGACAGGGAGGCCGGCCGGGCGTCGGCCTTCTCCTCCAGCCCAACCCGGCGCAGCAGCGTCATGGCGCTGCTCCGTGCCTGGTCCTTGGTCTGTTTCTTCAGCTCGACCGGAGCCAGCATGATGTTCTGCAGCACGCTCATGTGCGGGAACAGGTTGAAGTGCTGGAACACCATCCCGATGTGCTGGCGGACGGCGTTCAGGTCCACGTGGGGGTCGGTGAGGTCGTAGCCGTCGACAACGACGGACCCGGCGGAGATGTCTTCGAGCTTGTTCAGGCAGCGGAGGAATGTTGATTTTCCGGACCCGGAGGGCCCGATCACGCAGACCACCTCACCTTCAGCCACGTCCACGTCAAGGCCCTTGAGGACCTCGTTGCTGCCGAAGGACTTCTTCAAACCGCGGACCGTAATCTTTGCCGACGTCGGGTCCGTTGCCTGCTCTGCCGGGTGGCTCATTTGTTGAACTTCCTGTCCAGTACGTTGGAAAGCTGCGTCAGCAGCGTGATGACGATGAAGTACAGCGCGGCCACGATCAGCAGCGTCTCACCGGTTCGGAAGTTCGACGCGTAGATCTGCTGGCCCTGGTAGGTCAGTTCCGCGAACCCGATGACCGCCAGCAGGGACGTGTCCTTCAGCGTGATGACGAATTGGTTGATGAACGACGGCGTCATGATCTTCACTGCCTGCGGAACCACGACGCGGCGCATGGAGGTGACGTAGCTCAGTCCCAGGCTCCGGCTGGCCTCCAGTTGGCCGGGGTCGACGGATTGGATGCCACCGCGCACGATCTCGGTCATGTAGGCCCCGGCGTTCAGGCTGAGCGTGAGCACACCGGCGGTCAGCACGTCCATGGGCACGCCCGTCATTTGCGGCAGGCCAAAGTAGAAGAAGAAGGCCTGCACCAGCAGCGGCGTTCCGCGGAAGATGCTCACATAGGTGGTGGCGATGCCGCGCAGCACAACGTTTTCACTGACCTTGAAAAAGCCGAACACGATGCCCAGGACCAGCGCGACCAGCAGGGACAGCAGGGTCGCCAGCAGGGTCAGGCCAAGGCCTTTCATGAGCGCGGGGAAACTGTCGGTGAGCAGGCCGAAGAACCCGGACTGGGTGGCCGCCGTCGGATCCTTCAGGTATTTGTCGAGGATCTGCTGGTATTCGCCGCTGCTTTTCAGCTCTGCCAGTCCGGTGTTGAAGGCGGCCAGGAGTTCGGGGTTCTGACCCTTGTTCACCGCGAAACCGTAGGAGCTGCCCTGTTCCTTGTCGGTCACCGTTTTCAGCCCGTTGTTTTGGCTGATTCCGTAGGCGAGCACGGGATAGTCGTCGAACACGGCGACCGAGTTTCCGGCCTTGACGTCGGCGTACATGGTCGCCGACTGGTCCAGCGGCTTGACCGTGAAGCCGTACTTGCCCTTGATGGAGTCCGCAAAGGTCTCCCCTTCGCTGCCGCGCTTCACGGCGACCGTCTTGCCGCGCAACTGTTCGTAGCCGGTGACGTCGGTGTTGCCCTTGGCCACGGCCATCTGCACGCCGGAGTCAAAGTAGGGATCACTGAAGTCGAAAATGTTGCGTCGCTCGTCAGTGATCGACATGCCGGCAATGACGCCGCTGACCTGGTTCGACTGCAGGGCCTGCAGGGCGGCATCGAAGCCCAGGGACTTGATTTCCACCGTGAAGCCCTGCTTTTGGGCGATGGCGCGGATCAGGTCCATGTCGATGCCGGTCTGGTTTCCGCTGCCGTCCTGGAACTCAAACGGCGCGAAGGTGGTGTCCGTGCCGATGACGTAGGTCTTGCCGGCTACCGGGGACTGCGCGGCCGGTTCTGCAGAGGCAGTGGCCGCGCCGCCGAACAGTGCCAGGACCGCCAGCACTGCCACCAGCCACGGCAGGGCGCGGGCACGGCGCACCAGGACAGGGAAAAGCCTTCGCATGAATTACTACCCTTCGGGTTTCGTCCGGCCGGAATCGGCTGGGAAAGTACCCATCGAGGCTACCCGGTGGCCCCGCAGCGGCGAAACCGGCCCGCCCTGCGCCGGTTTCGCGCCAGGGGGGCAACAGGTCAGTACCCGTAAAAGAGTTTCTCGAATACGCCCCTCGCCCGCCGGGTGAGGCGGAGGTAGTCATCTTCGAAGGCTGCCGTGTGTCCGGCGTCGTAACCGCACCAGCGTGCCACGGCTTCAAGGTCCCTGCGGGAGGAGGGCAACAGGTCGGAATTCTTGCCGGACCAGATGACATTGGCGGAGCGGATCCGGCTGGCCAGCCGCCAGCTGGCGGCCAGCAGGGCTGCCTCGTCGGCTGCGACCAGCCCGAGGTCGGCGGCCGCCTCGAGGCCTGCCAAGGTCGACGTCGTCCGCAGCGTCGGGTGCTCGGCCGCGTGCTGGAGCTGCCACAGCTGGACCAGCCATTCGACGTCGCTCAGGCCACCGCGTCCCAGCTTCACGTGCCTGGCCGGGTCAGCGCCGCGCGGCAGCCGCTCCGCTTCGACGCGGGCCTTGATTCGGCGGACCTCCCGCAGGTCCGCCTCTGGGAAGGACGCGGGGTAGCGGACGGAGTCGACCAGTTCCATGAACCGGGCGGCCAGATCGTCGTCGCCGGCCAGCGGGCGGGCCCGTAGCAGGGCCTGCGCTTCCCACACGAGGGACCAGCGGGCGTAGTAGGCCCTGTAGGAGTCCAGGGACCGGACCATCGGCCCGTTCCGACCCTCGGGGCGGAGGTCAGCGTCGATGGAGAGGACGCGTTCGGCCAGGATGGCCGGTTTCATGGGTCCGGTGAGGTAGCCGGAGACCAGGCTGACGATCCGCATGGCTTGTTGTTGGGCCTCGGCGTCGGGTACGCCGGGCAGCGGCTGGTGCACATACAGGACGTCAGCATCGGAGCCGTAGCCGATTTCCCGCCCACCCTGCCGGCCCATGGCCACGATCAGCAGCATGGTCTTGCGTCCGCCCTCGGCGGAGACTACTTCTTCGGCCACCCGCAGGGCCCCCAGGATGGCCGCCCGGTCGGTGTCGGCGAGCGCCAATCCCACCTGGTCCTGGTTGAGCAGGCCTGAGCTGTCGGCGATGGCGATGCGCAGGACTTCCCGCTGGCGGATCAGCCGGATCAGGCGCATGGCTGCTTCCGGCCGGGGATGGCGGGACATCTTGGACTGGATTTCCTGCCACTGGGCCTCAAAGCTGAGGGGGGCCAGGTCGCGGTCGCTGCCCAGCCAGGCGGTCGCTTCCGGTGAGACGACCAGCAGGTCGGTGATGAGCCGCGAGCTGGAGAGGATATGGCAGAGGCGTTCCGCGGCGGCCGGGGCGTCGCGGAGCATGCCCAGGTACCAGTGGGAGGTGCCGAGCGTTTCGCTGACCCGCCGGAAGCCGAGCAACCCGGCGTCGGGATCCACACCATCGGCCAGCCAGCCCAGCAGGACGGGCAGGAGTTGCCGCTGCAGGGCCGCCCGCCGGCTCACGCCGGCGGTGAGGGCTTCAATGTGCCGCACCGCACCCTTGGCGTCGCTGTAGCCCAGGGCGGCGAGCCGGGCCTGCACCGCTTCGGAACTCAGGGCGACGTCGTCGGCGCTGAGGTGCGCGGCGGTGTTCAGCAGCGGTCGGTAGAAGACCCTTTCATGCAGGCGCCTCACGTCCCGTTTGACGGTGTGCCATTCGGCGAGCAGGGCATCGGCGCTGGGCCGGGAGGAGCTCATGGCGCCGGCAGCGGCCTTGGCCAGGGCCCGTAGCGCGCTGTCGGAGCTGGGCATCAGGTGGGTGCGGCGCATCTGCACCAGCTGGATGCGGTGCTCCAGGACGCGCAGGTAGCGGTAGGCGTTGTCGAAGTCCCTGGCATCGGTGCGCCCGATATACCCCGCGGCCGAGAGGGCGGCAATGGCCGAGGTGGTGTCCTTGGCGCGCAGGGAAGCGTCGGCCTTGGCGTGCACAAGCTGGAGCAGCTGGACCGTGAATTCAACGTCCCGCAACCCGCCCTCGCCGAGTTTGAGCTGCCGCTTGGCTTCCCCTGCCGGTATGTTGTCCGTCACCCGGCGGCGCATGGCCTGGACCGACTCGACGAAACCTTCGCGTTCCGAGGAGGTCCAGATCAGTGGGCTGACCGCGTCTTCATAGCGCCGGCCCAGTTCCAGGTCCCCGGCCAGGGCGCGGGCCTTGAGCAGCGCCTGGAACTCCCAGCTGTGTGCCCAGCGCCGGTAGTAGCTCAGATGCGACTCGAGGGTCCGGACCAAGGGGCCGTCCTTGCCCTCGGGTCGCAGGTTCGCGTCCACCTCCCACAGGCCCGGCTCCTTGGCCGGCGCGTTGATGGCGCGGGAGATGCCGGCGGCCAGCTGGCTCCCAAGGGCCGCTGCCGTGGCTTCCTCCAGTCCGGGCGCGTCGATGACGTAGACGACGTCGACGTCGGAAATGTAGTTCAGTTCGCGGGCGCCGGCCTTGCCCATGCCGATGACGGCCAGGCGCACGGCGGCGACGCGTTCCGGTTCGTGCTGGGCCGCGAGCTCGGCCCGGGAAACGGCCAGGGCCGCGTCCAGGGCCGCGCCTGCCAGATCTGCCAGTTCGGCCGCAGCGTCGGGCAAGAAGCCCTGGGGGGAGGCGGCGCAGAGGTCGCGGATGGCCAGGTCCGTCAGGTGCCGCCGGTATTCGCGGCGCAGGGCGACGTACGCTTCCGGGCCGCCGGACGCGGCGACGGGCAGCGGGTGGGCAGGATCCGCGCCGACCGAGGCGAGCAGGGCGGCCCGCAGGGTTTCGGCGGCCCGGGCCCGCGGCTCCGGACCCGGCACCTCCTGCAGGAGGTCCAGGTTCCCCGGACACCTCATCAGGAACTCCGCCAGCGCTTCCGAGGCGCCCAGCAACCGGAAGAGGGGCTCGCTGCGCTCCGCTCCGGCGTCCACGAGCGCCCGCAACGACCCTTCCCTGCTGAGCAGGCGAACCAGGGACTGCAGCGCCAGGTCCGGGTCTGCCGCCAGGGCCAGACCCTCGAAGAGCCGGTCTTCCCGGATCCCTTCCAGTTCCGGGGCGCGGAGGAACCGTTCGCTCTTCTCCAGGTCGGCGAAGCCGTTGGCGATCAGGGTGCGCTGCAGGCTCCTCAACCGGACTCCTACAGGATGCCCAGGTTGCGCTGCAGCTCGTAGGGTGTCACGCGCACCCGGTAGTCCTGCCACTCTTCGCGTTTGTTGCGCAGGAACTGTTCGTACACCTGCTCGCCAAGGATCTCCGGCATCAGCTCGGAGTCCTCCATCTGCCGGACGGCGTCGTGCAGGCTGGAGGGCAACGGGTCGTGGCCCATGGCGCGCCGCTCGGCGACGGTGAGTGACCAGACGTCGTCCTCGGCCGCGGCGGGCAGTTCGTAGCCCTCCTCGATGCCCTTCAGGCCGGCTCCCAGCAGCACGGCGTAGGCGAGGTAGGGGTTGGCCGCCGAGTCAATGCCGCGGTATTCGATCCGGGCGGACTGTCCCTTGCCCGGCTTGTACAGCGGCACCCGAACCAGGGCTGAGCGGTTGTTGTGTCCCCAGGACAGGTAGCTGGGGGCCTCGCCGCCGCCCCACAGCCGCTTGTAGGAGTTGACGAACTGGTTGGTGACGGCGGTGAACTCGGGCGCGTGCCGCAGGACGCCGGCGATGAACTGGCGGGCCGTGGTGGAGAGTTGGAACTCCGCACCGGCCTCATAGAAGGCGTTGGTGTCGCCCTCGAACAGGGAAAAGTGAGTGTGCATGCCGGAGCCTGGGTGGTTGGAGAAGGGTTTGGGCATGAACGTCGCATAGGTTCCCTGCTGGAGCGCCACCTCCTTGATGACGGTCCGGAAGGTCATGATGTTGTCGGCCGTCTGCAGCGCGTCGGCGTAGCGCAGGTCGATTTCGTTCTGTCCCGGGCCGCCCTCGTGGTGGCTGAACTCCACCGAGATGCCGACGTTTTCCAGCATGGTCACGGCCGTGCGGCGGAAGTCCTGGGCCACTCCACCGGGGACATGGTCGAAGTAGCCGGCCTGGTCCACGGGGACGGGGGTGCCGTCGGCCCCGAGCTGCTCGGACTTGAGCAGGTAGAACTCGATCTCGGGGTGCGTGTAGCAGGTGAATCCCATGTCTGCTGCCTTGGCCAGGGTCCGCTTGAGGACGTTCCGCGGGTCGGCTGTGGACGGCTGGCCGTCAGGGGTGAGGATGTCGCAGAACATCCGGGAGGTCCGTTCGGAGTCACCGCGCCAGGGCAGGATCTGGAACGTGGCGGGGTCCGGCTGCAGCAGCATGTCCGACTCGAAGACCCTGGCCAGGCCTTCGATCGCGGATCCGTCAAAGCCGAGCCCTTCCTCAAATGCCCCTTCCACCTCGGCGGGGGCAAGCGCCACGGACTTCAGGGACCCGACGACGTCAGTGAACCACATGCGGACAAAGCGGACGTCCCGCTCCTCAATGGTGCGAAGGACAAACTCCTGCTGACGGTCCATTAACTCCTCATTTCCGGTACGCGACGGGCGTCAATTCCCATCCTAAGTGGGCAGGGTGGTTATTCGCCGTTTACGGCGCCGGAGCTGGGGCTCCGCAGGTTTTCCCCTGTCCAGTAGGCTCGGTGCCATGAGTTCTGGAGAAGTTCCCCCGCCGTACGGTTCCGGTCCCGCCGCGCCCGCCACTCCCGCCCGCCGGATCCGGATTTCGCACCTGCAGGCGGCCAAGGACAACGGCACCCGCTTCGCCATGCTGACCGCTTATGACCAGTACGCCGCACAGATCTTTGACGAAGCGGGCATCGAAGTGCTGCTTATCGGTGACTCCGCGGCCAACAACGTACTGGGGTACCAGACGTCACTGCCCATCACGGTGGATGAGCTGGTGCTGTTTTCCCGCGCTGTCAGCTCCGCCGCGCACCGTGCACTCATCGTGGCTGACCTGCCGTTCGGCAGTTACGAGAGCTCCCCCGCCCAGGCCATCGCCTCCTCGGTGCGGCTCATGAAGGAAGGGCTGGTGCACGCCGTCAAGATGGAAGGCGGCGCCTACTACGCGGACACGGTGCGTGCCCTCACGCAGGCCGGGATTCCGGTGATGGCGCATATCGGCTTTACTCCGCAGAGCGAACACATCCTCGGTGGGTACAAGGTGCAGGGCCGTGGCGACACCGGCCAGGCGCTGGTGGCGGACGCCGTCGCGCTCGCGGACGCCGGCGCGTTCTGCGTCCTGATGGAGATGGTTCCAGCGGAGGTGGCGAAGGCTGTCGATGAGGCGGTGCGGGTGCCCACGATCGGCATTGGGGCCGGCAACGGCACCACCGGCCAGGTGTTGGTCTGGCAGGACATGGCCGGCCTGCGGACCGGGCGGGTCGCCAAGTTCGTCCGCCAATACGCTGACCTTCGCACGGTCCTGTCGGATGCGGCCAAGACGTACGCCGACGACGTGCGCAGCGGCGCGTTTCCCGGCCCGGAACACAGCTTCTAACGTTCCCGGTCTCCGGCCGCCCAAAGCCGTGGGCAGCACCCTGGCGGGCTAGTCGTCGTCGGCCGCGTCCCAGGCCTCATTGCGGGCGCGGACCTTTTCCAGCGCCTTCTCGGCTTCGGCACGGGTCGGGTACGGGCCGATCAGCTGGCGCCAGTCGGACTGGGCGTCCTCCTCGACGGTGTGTGTCTTGACGTTGTACCAGAACTGCGGCATGGCTGCCTTCCTCCCGTAGCGGCGGCTGCGGCGTCCGCGGCCACCGGTTCGATGACCGTGCGGAGCCTGATTCCCTAGCATCCTACGCCCGACGCCGGGAGGTCTTCCCTGGCGTTCGGTCGCAGGACCTGCTGCTTCAGCGCCTCCGGCCGCGGCGCCACCATGCCTGCCGCCGCCCCCGACCCTTAGGATGGAATTATGTCTTCGCAGGTAGCCCACGCCCCGGTCGGAACGCTCATACCGGGGACCATCAGCCCGGTACTGCCGGTTCCGGCGTCCATTGCCCGGCCCGAGTATGTGGGTAAGGCGGGGCCGGAAAAGTTCACCGGTTCCGAGGTCAAGAGCCCCGAAACCATAGAGAAGATCCGCGTCGCGTCCCGGATCGCGGCGCAGGCGATCGTGGAGGTCGGCAAGCATATCCGGCCCGGTGTAACGACCAACGAGCTGGACCGGGTGGGCCATGCGTTCCTGCTCGACCACGCCGCCTATCCCTCGACCCTGGGCTACCGCGGCTTTCCCAAGTCGCTGTGTTCCTCGCTCAATGAGGTCATCTGTCACGGCATTCCGGACAGCACGGTGCTGAAGGACGGCGACATCATCAACATCGATATCACTGCCTACAAGGACGGCGTTCACGGGGATACGAATTACACGTTCCTGGTTGGGAACGTGGACGAGGAATCCCGGCTGCTGGTCGAGCGCACGCAGGAATCGCTCCGCCGGGCCATCCGCGCCGTCGCCCCCGGGCGGCAGATCAACGTCATCGGCCGGACGATCGAGTCATACGCCAAGCGCTTCGGCTACGGTGTGGTGCGGGACTTCACCGGGCACGGCGTCGGCGAGGCCTTCCACACCGGGCTGATCATTCCGCATTATGACGCGGCGCCGGCCTACAGCACTGTGATCGAACCGGGCATGACCTTTACTATCGAACCGATGCTGACGCTGGGCACCATCGACTGGGATATGTGGGACGATGACTGGACTGTCGTGACCCGTGACCGCAAACGCACAGCCCAGTTCGAACACACCCTGCTGGTCACCGAGACCGGCGCCGAAGTTCTCACCCTGCCCTGACCCGCGCCAGCGGTCCCGACCACCTACACGGAGCCAGCATGTCCAAAAAGCACCTGTCCACGAGCAACGTCATCGGCATCGACATTGGCGGTACCGGCATCAAGGGTGGCATTGTCAACCTGGAGAAGGGCAAGCTTGTCGGTGACAGGTTCCGCATCGACACGCCGCAGCCAGCCACGCCGGAAGCAGTGGCAAAGGTGGTCGGCGCGATCGTCGCCGAGCTGATGAACCGCCCCGACGCGCCGCATCCGGATGCACCGGTGGGTGTGACCTTTCCGGC
This sequence comes from Micrococcaceae bacterium, assembly GCA_025465475.1. Taxonomy (GTDB): domain Bacteria; phylum Actinomycetota; class Actinomycetes; order Actinomycetales; family Micrococcaceae; genus Arthrobacter_M. Next base: position 634 of record JAODMR010000138.1, on the reverse strand, counting down.
GATCATCGTGCACGGCGTCGCCCGGTCAGCGGCCAACGTGGACGACAGCTGGATCGGCACCGACGTCGAAGCGCTGCTGGAGAAGGAACTGGGACGCGACGTCCAGGTCATGAACGACGCCGACGCGGCAGGGCTTGCCGAAGCACGATACGGTGCAGGCAAGAACATCAAGGGCACAGTCCTGGTCATCACCCTGGGCACGGGCATCGGCTCGGCCTTCATCTTCAACGGCAAGCTGGTTCCCAACGCGGAACTGGGTCACCTGGAGATTGACGGCGCCGACGCCGAGACCCGGGCCTCAGCCAGCGCCAGGGAGCGGGCAGACCTGAGCTGGGAGGATTACGCCAAGCGGCTGCAGCGCTACTTCTCCCACGTGGAGTTCCTCTTCTCCCCCGAGCTGTTCATCATCGGCGGCGGCATCTCCAAGCGCAGCGAAGACTATCTGCCCCTGCTCGAGTTGCAGACCCCCATCATTCCGGCCGTCCTGCAGAACAATGCAGGCATTGTTGGTGCCGCACTGCAGTCTGCGATGCACTTCAAGCTCGTCAAGTAAGCACCCACGGTGATCGAGCTTGTCGAGATCCCCCACCCGGTGATCGAGCTTGTCGAGATCCCCCACCCGGTGATCGAGCCC
>JAODMR010000113.1 GCA_025465475.1 Micrococcaceae bacterium | reverse complement strand
GTCGAGCTTGTCGAGACCCGGCGGCTGGCCTGATCTCGACAGGCTCGATCCACGACCCGCTGGTCGAGCTTGTCGAGACCCGGGCGGCCCCGCTGGTCGAGCCTGTCGAGACCCGGCGGCGGTGATCTCGACGGGCTCGATCATCGACTGGCCTGATCTCGACAGGCTCGATCAACGACTGGCCTGATCTCGACAGGCTCGATCAACGACTGGCCTGATCTCGACAGGCTCGATCATCGACTGGCGTGATCTCGACGGGCTCGATCAACGAGGCGTATCGACGGGCTCGATCAACGACCGAGACCCGGCGGCGGGCAGGTGTTATTCGGCGCGGAGGAAGTCGGCCATGCGGCGCAGGAAGGAACGGTGTTCCGGCTCCGGCGCGGACTCCTCGTGCTGTGGCTCGACCTGGTCGTCATGGTTGAGCGTGGATCCGCTTTCCCCAGCGTGAGCCCGTCGTTCTTCGTCGGACACTGACGCCTGTCGCGGCGGTGTTGTTGGAGTGTTAGGCGTGGACGGGACCGAAGCGTGGTCCGTCGACGTCGACGACGACCGCGCCGCCGTGGCGGATAGTTCCGAACCGGCAGGCGACTCGGAACGCGAGGGGGTCTTGGTCCCTTCCCGAGGTGCCTTTTCGGCAGCGGCACCCGTGGCGGCAGCAGCGGCCGGAGCAGCAGCTCCTGTGGCGGAGGCAGCCACGGGGCCAGCAGCAACAACATCGGCCGGCGCGGCGGCAGCGGGCGCAGCGGCGGTCGGGGCGGCTTCCACAACTGGCATGGCGCCGCGCACGGTGAAGGGTACTCGGTCTCCGGGCCGTCCCAGAAGGATGCTGCCGTCCGGGTCCCGCCGCGCTGCCTGACCGGTCCGGAAGGCCCGGTTCCAACCCAGCGGAGGGAGCGGGGCGAAGGTTCGTGCATCGGGGACCTGGTCGAGGTAGCGGGCGACGCCGACGCCACCCACCACCAATTCGCCGACTTCGCCGGGTTCCACGGGCTGGCCAATCCGATTGACTACCGCCAGCAGGGCACCGGCGAGGAGTTCTCCGGACGGACCTGCCGCGGCGGACTGGCGTGATCCAGCTGCTCCTGCCTCACCGTCGTTTGCCTCGATGCGGGCGGCAGCAACTGTCCCCGTCGTCTCCATGGCACCGTACGTGTTCCAGATCTCCCGGTCCGCTCCCTTCAGGCGCCGGGCCAAGTCTGGCGTACAGTTCCCGTGCGCCAACACCAACAGCCGGAGGGTGGCCGGCAGGGCCACCGTCCACTGCTCAGCCTCAGCGGTTTCCGCCAGTACCGCGGTGATTCCCCGGCTGGCCAGCCAGTCGACGAAGCTGGCGTCGGCCATCCCCGCTCGGGGCGCGGTCACTACGCAGCCGCCGCCCTGCCATGCGAGCCACAGCCCTTCCCAAAGTCCTGTCGAAGCGGCGTCGGTGCGGACAGCGATACGGTCACCCGGGCCCAGGGGACGCGACGCCAGGAACACTTTTGCTGCGGCGGTGACCAGTGCTGCTGCCCCGGCATGACCGATGGCCAGGATAGGTGGGGTCGCGGAAAGATCGGCCACCGGGGCCGCCAACAGAAACGCATCGTCGCCCGGAGCAGCGGGCCGGGGTCGCGGGAAGGGCGCCGTGCGGGACCTGCCTACCACGACGTCACCGTCAACCCGCAGGATCCCCGCTACCTGGGCAGCACTGAAGACGGACTTGGCACGCTCATCGGACTCCGCGGCGTCCACGGCAACATAGGCGGCGCCAATCAGCAGTGTGGCCAGCAGTGCGATGACCTGCTCCACGGTTCCACCAGGCATGCGCAAACCGACTCGATCCCCGGCCCCGAGGCCTGCCCGGTGCAACACCACCGCCTGCGTCCGGGCCTCAAGCAGCAGTTCGCTGTAGCTCAACCGCCGGTCGCCGTCGTCGATCGCGGAAGCATCGGGAAAAGCCTCAGCGGTGGCGGTCAGAAGGTCAACCAGGGTCCGTCCGGGGGCCATAGGGGAGTGCTGGTGGGTTGGAGGCGCTTGGGGCGTCACAGAAAATCGTGTCTCCAGAACTAGGCGGATGGGTGCGCACCGAGAGCCCGTTGGCGGCACGGCCGGTCAGGGAACCAACAGGACCTTACCGGTGGTTTTGCGGGCCTGCAGGTCAGTGTGGGCCTGGGCCGCATCAGCCAGGGCGTAACGGGCGCCGATCCGGACATTCAGCTTACCCTTGGCCACTGCGGAAAAGAGCTCTTCGGCGCGCCAGCGGCGCTCCTGGGGATTCTGCAGGAAGTGATTCAAGGTGGGCCGCGTGAGGTAAACGGAGCCCGCGGCGTTGAGCCGCTGGGGGTCAAACGGAGGAACCGGACCAGAAGCGGCTCCGAAGAGAACGAGCATGCCACGGGTGCGTAGCGACGCCAGGGATCCGTCGAAGGTGTCCTTGCCAACACCGTCAAACACGACGTCGACGCCGGTGCCGTCAGTCAGGTCGCGGACGGTCGAGGCGAAATCGGCGTATCGCAGCACCTGGTCCGCACCGGCTCCCCGGGCCAGTTCGGCCTTGGCGTCACTGGAGACCGTGGTCAGAACCTTCGCGCCACGTTCCTTGAGCAGCTGAATCAACAGCAACCCCACACCACCCGCACCGGCATGGGTGAGTACCGTCTGCCCAGGTTCCACCCGATAGCAGGAGTTCAGCAGGTAGTGGGCGGTCATACCCTGCAGCGGGAGGGCCGCCGCCACGTCGTCGGACACCTCGTCCGGAACGGGCAGGGCCTTGCCCTCATCGACGAGCGCGTATTCGGCGTAGGTGCCGGTCGCTTCAGCGGTGGCAACGCGCTGGCCCACCTCGAAGCTTTCGACGCCGGGGCCGACGGCCGCGACCACGCCGGCGGCTTCCGCCCCTGGTGTAAAGGGGAGCGGGACCGAATAGGTTCCATTGCGTTGGTAGGTCTCCACATAATTCACGCCCGTGGCAACAACCTTGAGGAGCAGTTGCCCGGCTTTCGGCGTAGGCTGCTCCACATCGGAAAGCGTCAGGACTTCCGGTCCGCCCTGTTTGTGAAGAATGATGGCCTTGCTCATGGTTCTCCTTCGGCGTGGTCTGCTCTTTCCTCCATGCTAGGGCTTTGGATCCCGAGGGGGCAGACTAGACGCATTTGTGCATAAATATGCGATCCAATGAATAAATCTGCTGTAGTGTAGGAACATGACTTTCTCTGTTGCTGTTTCCGGAGCCAGCGGGTACGCCGGCGGCGAGGTCCTGCGCCTCCTGCAGGGCCACCCGGACATCACCATCGGCGCCATCACAGCGCACAGCAATGCCGGATCCCGGCTTGGTGAACTGCAGCCGCACCTACATTCGCTGGCTGACCGGCTGCTCGAGGACACCACCGCCGAGAACCTCATGGGCCACGACGTCGTATTCCTGGCCCTGCCGCACGGCGCCTCAGCCGACATCGCCAGCCGCCTCCCCGGCGACACGCTGGTCATCGACGCCGGTGCTGACCACCGGCTGCAGGACCCGGCTGCATGGGAGAAGTTTTACGGATCAGCTCACGCCGGTACGTGGCCGTACGGGTTGCCCGAGTTGCCCGGCCAACGGGATAGGCTGCGCGGCGCACGCCGGATCGCCGTTCCCGGCTGTTATCCCACCAGTGCGCTGCTGGCCCTGACCCCCGGTTATGCTGCTGGCCTGCTGGAGCCGGACGACGTCGTCATTGTGGCAGCCTCCGGCACATCCGGTGCCGGAAAAGCAGCGAAAACGAACCTGCTGGGATCGGAAGTGATGGGTTCCATGAGCCCTTACGGTGTTGGTGGCGGGCACCGGCACACGCCCGAGATCGAACAGGGACTTTCCAACGCGGCAGGGGCTGCCGTGCAGGTGTCGTTCACCCCGACGCTGGCCCCCATGAGCCGCGGCATCCTCACCACAGCCACCGCCAAAGTGACGCCAGCCTTGCGTGACGCAGCCGATGCAGGCGCGCAACTACGACAGGCGTGGACGGAAGCCTACGACAACGAGCCGTTTGTGCACCTGCTGCCGGAAGGCCAATGGCCCGCCACCAAGTCAGTCCAGGGCTCCAACCACGCCGTGCTGCAGATTGCCTTCGACCCACGCGCAGGACGGGTCGTGGTGTGCTGCGCCATCGATAACCTGACCAAGGGCACAGCCGGCGGAGCCGTGCAGTCCATGAATCTCGCGTTGGGCCTGCCGGAGACCGCAGGCCTGGCCGGCCAAGGAGTAGCACCATGAGCATCACTTCCCCCCGCGGCTTCCGCGCCGCCGGCGTCACGGCGGGGCTGAAAACCTCCGGCAAACCGGATCTGGCACTTGTTGTCAATGATGGGCCCGTGCACGCCGCGGCAGCTGTCTTCACCTCCAATCGCGTGGCCGCCGCCCCGGTGCACTGGTCCCGTCAGGTGGTCAGCGACGGCCGGGTCGACGCGGTGATCCTGAATTCCGGCGGAGCCAACGCCTGCACCGGACCCGAGGGCTTCCAGAACACGCACGCCACGGCCGAAAAGACCGCCGATCTTTTGGGCCTGTCCGCCTCCGATGTCGTCGTCTGCTCCACCGGCCTGATTGGTGAGCAGCTGCCCATGGACAAGGTCCTGCCGGGCGTCGAGGCCGCCGCTGCGGGCTTGGCCGACGACGGCGGTCCGGCTGCCGCCGCAGCGATCATGACCACTGACACGGTTGCCAAGGAAGCCGTCTTTCAGGGGGAGGGCTATTCCATCGGTGGTATGGCAAAGGGGGCCGGCATGCTCGCTCCGGGGCTTGCCACCATGCTCGTCGTGCTCACGACCGATGCCGTGATGACCCCGGCCGCCCTGGACACCGCGCTGCGGGACGCCGTGCGGGTGAGTTTCAACCGGGCGGACTCAGACGGCTGCATGTCTACCAATGACACCGTGGTGCTGCTGGCCTCGGGCAAGTCAGAGGCCTATCCGGAGCTGGCAGCCTTCACCGTCGGCCTCACCGAGGTGTGCACCAGCCTGGCGCGGCAGCTGATCGCCGACGCCGAGGGTGCGAGCCACGACATCGCGATCACCACCGTCAACGCCGCCAGCGAACAGGACGCTGAACTGGTCGGCAGGGCGGTGGCCCGGTCGAACCTGTTCAAGGCCGCGATCTTCGGCAAGGACCCCAACTGGGGTCGGGTGCTCTCCGCCGTCGGCACCACCGATGCCGTGTTCGAGCCGGACCAGCTGAACGTCGCCATCAACGGCGTCCAGATCTGCCGCAACGGCGGCATCGGTGAACCCCGCAGCCTGGTCAACCTGGACGACCGGGAAGTGCTGGTGGAGATCGACCTGCAGGCCGGGACGGACAGCGCCACCATTTGGACCAACGACCTGACCCACGACTATGTGGAGGAAAACAGCGCCTACTCCTCCTAGCCCCGCCCCCTCCCCGTTGGTCGAGCCTGTCGAGACCGGTGGTCGAGCTTGTCGAGTCCGGGTGTGTCGTTGGTCGAGCTTGTCGAGACCGGGGATCTCGACAGGCTCGATCACCGACGGGATCTCGACAGGCTCGATCACCGACAGGCTCGATCACCGGGCGGGGCAGGTTTCATCATCGATGGATAGCTAAGGACGAAAGCATGAACACTGTTGCTGCGGCACAGGACAAGGCGGCGACGCTGATTGAGGCGTTGCCGTGGATTCAGCGGTTCGCAGGGACCGTCGTCGTCGTCAAATACGGCGGCAACGCCATGGTCAACGACGACCTGCGCCGTGCCTTCGCGGAGGACATGGTCTTCCTGCACCACGTGGGCATCAAACCCGTCGTCGTGCACGGCGGTGGTCCGCAGATCAACGCCATGCTGGGCCGGCTCGGCATCGAATCCGAATTCAAAGGGGGGCTGCGCGTCACCACCCCCGAAGCCATGGACGTGGTCCGCATGGTCCTCACCGGTCAGGTGGGCCGCGAACTCGTCGGCCTGATCAACGCCCACGGCGCCTACGCAGTCGGCCTGTCCGGAGAGGACGGCGGACTGCTGCAGGCCCGCCGCGCCGGCACGGTCGTCGACGGCGAACAGGTGGACCTGGGGCAGGTCGGAGAGGTCGTCGGCGTTAACCCCGGTTCAATCCTTGACTTACTCGACGCCGGACGGATCCCCGTCATCTCCACCGTGGCCCCTGAGCTGGACATGCCATCTTCGGTCCTGAACGTCAACGCGGACACCGCCGCCGCCGCGCTCGCCGTCGCCCTGGAGGCATCCCGGCTGGTGATCCTGACCGACGTCGAGGGCCTGTACGCCAACTGGCCGGACAAGACCTCCCTGATTTCGGCGATCAGCGCGACCGAACTGCGCGAACTGCTGCCCCGACTTGAGTCGGGCATGATTCCCAAGATGGCGGCCTGCCTCAAGGCCGTCGACGGCGGCGTGCACAGGGCCGCAGTCGTGGACGGACGCAGCGCGCACTCCATGCTGCTTGAGATTTTCACCACCGCCGGCAACGGTACCCAGGTATTTCCGGACGAAGAGGACCAGCCATGACCGAGGACGACCAGAACCAGCTCAAGGACCTGGTGGGCGCCACGAACGGCACCCCCGCCGGGGTAACTACGGGGGACCAGTGGCTCTCCCGCTACTCCCACTCCCTGATGGGTGTCTTCGGCACCCCGCAGCGTGTCCTGGTACGCGGCGCCGGAGCGGTGGTGTGGGACGCGGACGGCCGTGAATACCTCGACCTGCTGGGCGGGATTGCCGTGAACGCGCTGGGTCATGCGCACCCGTTCGTCACCTCGGTCATCGCCAGCCAGCTCTCCACGTTGGGCCACGTGTCCAACTTCTTTACCAGCCCCACCCAGATCGCGCTGGCCGAAAAGCTGCTGGAACTCGTAGGCGCCCCGACCGGTTCCAAGGTCTTCTTCGCCAACTCCGGCACCGAAGCCAATGAGGCCGCCTTCAAACTGGCCCGCTCGCACGGCAAGAAGAGCGGAGCCCACCGCACCCGGATCCTGGCGCTGGAGGGAGCCTTCCACGGCCGGACCATGGGCGCCCTCGCCCTTACGGCCAAACAGGCCTATCGCGAACCCTTCGAACCCATGCCCGCAGGCGTTGAACACCTGCCCTTCAATGACGTGGCAGCACTCCGGGCGGCAGTCGATGAAACAGTTGCCGCCGTCATCCTGGAACCGATCCAGGGGGAAGCCGGCGTGCGACCCCTCTCGGATGAATATCTCCGTGCCGCACGGCAGGTCACCCGGGACGCCGGCGCCCTGCTGATCCTCGACGAGGTACAGACCGGCGTCGGCCGGACCGGCACCTGGTTTGCCGGGATCGACGCCGACGCCGGGTCCGTCGCGGACCTGCCCGACGCGGTCACCCTGGCCAAAGGACTGGGCGGCGGGTTCCCCATCGGTGCACTGATGACCATCGGCCAGGACGTCTCGGGACTGCTGTCAGCCGGCCAGCACGGCAGCACCTTCGGCGGAAACCCGGTGGCGACCGCCGCCGCCCTGGCGACGCTGCACGTCATCGAGTCGCAGCACGTACTGCAAAACGTGGTGGCGGTGGGGGAGCACCTGGCCCGCGGCCTGGCAGCCGTTCCCGGCGTCGTCGAGGTGCGCGCCCATGGGCTCCTGATCGGGTTCGACCTGACGGCTCCCGTGGCACCGGACCTGGTCCGCCGCGCCCTCGACGCCGGGTTCATCCTCAACGCTCCCGGGCCGGCCACCATTCGGCTGGCTCCACCACTGATCCTCACCACCAGCCAGGCCGACAGTTTCCTCTCGGCCCTGCCGGCCCTGCTCGCCGACGCGCTGCAGGCCCACGAATCTACCCAAGGAGATCCCTCATGACGCGCCACTTCCTGGTCGACACCGACCTCAGCCCGGCGGAACAGGCCGAAGTTCTTGACCTGGCTGCGGCCCTGAAAAAGGAACCCTACGCCCGCAGCACTTTCGCCGGCGATGGAGCCGGACGCAAAACGGTGGCCGTCATCTTCGATAAAACCTCCACCCGCACGCGCGTGTCCTTTGCCACCGGCATTGCCGATCTGGGCGGTGTTCCCCTGATCATTGGAGCGGGGGACTCGCAGCTGGGCCACAAGGAGAGCATCACCGACACCGCAAAGGTGCTGGAACGGATGGTGGCGGCCATCGTCTGGCGCACGTATGCGCAGTCGGGCCTGGAGGAGATGGCCGCCGCGTCAGCGGTTCCCGTGGTGAACGCCCTCAGCGACGAGTACCACCCGTGCCAGCTGCTCGCCGACCTGCTCACCGTGCGTGAGCACAAGGGCACGTTGGCCGGCCTGACCCTGGCCTACCTGGGCGACGCCGCCAACAATATGGCCAACTCGTACCTGCTCGCCGGTGCCACCGCAGGAATGCACGTCCGGGTGGCAGGGCCGGATGGCTACCTGCCCGACCTGGCCGTCGTGGCTGCCGCTGAACAGCGGGCGCAGGAAACCGGCGGTTCCATCCTGGTCACCACTGATGCTGCCGCAGCCCTCACAGGTGCCGACGTCCTCGCGACCGACACCTGGGTCTCCATGGGCCAGGAAGACGAAAAGGCTGCCCGCCAGGAGCTGTTCCGCAACTACGCCCTGGACAGCGATGCGCTGGCGCTCGCCGCGGAGGACGCCGTCGTGCTGCATTGCCTGCCCGCCTACCGCGGCTACGAAATCGCTGCGGACGTTCTTGACGGACCCCAGTCGGTCGTCTGGGACGAAGCTGAAAACCGGTTGCACGCACAGAAGGCCCTCCTGGTCTGGCTCGTGGAGCAGACGGCCGCCGGACGGGCTGCCGGAAAGGGCAGCCCAGCGGAATGAGTCTGGACCCCAATCCTGGCCCGTCAGGCGCTGGCGGCGCTGTCGACCCATCCGGTGCCGGTGGTGGCGTTGGCGGCGCAGCAGGTGGTGCCGGTGCCCCCGGCGCGGCGGGTCCGTCCGCAGCGGTGGGCATGCCGGCAACCAAAACCGCCCGGCAGGCCCGCATCGCGGCACTGCTGGGCAGCCGCCCGGTCCGGTCCCAGGCCGAGCTGGCGGCACTGTTGGCGGAGGACGGCCTGGTGGTCGGCCAAGCGACCCTGTCCAGAGACCTGGTGGAGATGCGCGCCGTCCGGGTCCGGGGCACGACGGGCGGCCTGGTGTACGCCGTACCCTCCGAAGGCGGCGATCGAAGCCCCGCACCGGCCATGCCGCAGGAACTGCTCGACGCCCGGCTTGCCAGGCTATGCGGAGAGCTCCTGGTCACCGCCGAAGCGTCAGCGAACATCGTCGTACTGCGCACTCCGCCCGGAGCGGCGAACTTCCTGGCCCTGGCCATCGACCACTCCGTGATGCCGTCCCTGCTGGGCACCATCGCCGGAGATGACACCGTGATGCTGATCACCAGGGACCCGCAGGGCGGCGCTGAGCTGGCCGAGCGCTTCCTGCAGCTGGCCGCCGACCCCGGTGCCAGCTCCGACAAACTCTAAGATTGACAACAAACCCTAAGGAGCATGTTGTGACTGACCGCATTGTTTTGGCCTATTCCGGTGGCCTCGATACGTCCGTGGCCATTGGCTGGATCGGCGAAGCGACGGGAGCAGAAGTGATCGCTGTCGCCGTCGACGTCGGACAGGGCGGCGAATCGCTCGAAACCATCCGCCAGCGCGCCCTGGGCTGCGGGGCCGTCGAGGCCTACGTGGCCGACGCCCGTGACGAGTTCGCCAACGAATACTGCATGCCGGCGCTGCAGGCCAACGCCCTCTACCAGGGCCACTACCCGCTGGTTTCGGCCATTTCGCGCCCGGTGATCGTCAAGCACCTGGTCAAGGCCGCCCGCCAGTTCGGCGCCACCACCGTGGCCCACGGCTGCACCGGCAAGGGCAACGACCAGGTCCGCTTCGAAGTCGGCATCCAGACACTTGGCCCGGACCTGAAGTGCATCGCACCCGTCCGCGACCTGGCCCTGACCCGTGACAAGGCCATCGAGTACGCGGAACGGAACAACCTGCCGATCGAAACCACCAAAAAGAACCCGTACTCGATCGACCAGAACGTCTGGTGCCGCGCCGTCGAAACCGGCTACCTCGAAGACATCTGGAACGGGCCCACCAAGGACATCTACGACTACACCGCCACACCGGAATTCCCGCCGGCGCCCGACGAGGTCGTCGTCACCTTCAGCCAGGGCGTCCCGGTGGCGCTCGACGGCGTCGCGGTCACCCCGCTGCAGGCGATCCAGGAACTGAACCGGCGTGCCGGTGCACAGGGCGTGGGACGCATCGATGTGGTCGAGGACCGTCTGGTTGGCATCAAGAGCCGCGAGGTCTACGAAGCTCCCGGTGCCATGGCCCTCATCACCGCCCACAAGCACCTTGAGGACATCACCGTCGAGCGCGAGCAGGCCCGGTTCAAGGCCACCGTGGGACAGCGCTGGAGCGAATTGGTCTACGACGGCCAGTGGTTCTCGCCCCTGAAGCGTTCCCTGGACACCTTCATCAAGGACACGCAGCAGTACGTCTCCGGTGACATCCGCATGACCCTGCACGGCGGCCAGGCGATCGTCACCGGACGACGCTCGGACACGTCGCTGTACGACTTCAGCCTGGCCACCTACGACACCGGTGACACGTTCGACCAGTCACAGGCCAAGGGCTTCATCGAGCTCTGGGGCATGTCCTCCAAGGTCGCCTCCAGCCGTGACCAGCGCGTAGCCGGAAAGTAGCACCAGTGACTGAGCAGAACCCCCCGTCAGTCGAGCCCGTCGAGACCGTCCCGTCGGTCGAGCCCGTCCCGTCGGTCGAGCCCGTCGAGACCAAGCCGTCGGTCGAGCCCGTCGAGACCAAGCCGTTGGTCGAGCCTGTCGAGACCGAGACCGCGTCGGGGGATCTCGACAAGCTCGATCAGCGGACGCCGCCTGTCGAGACCGAGACCGGGGCGGGGGATCTCGACAAGCTCGATCAGCGGACGCCGCCTGTCGAGACCGGGGCGGGGGGAACGAATCAGGGGGCTCTCTGGGGTGGCCGCTTCGCCGGGGGACCGGCCGACGCCCTGGCGGCGTTGAGCAAATCGACGCATTTTGACTGGCGGCTGGCGCTATATGACATCGCCGGCTCCCAGGCCCATGCGAGGGTGCTGCACCGGGCGGAACTGCTCAGCGACAGCGAGCTTGAGGGCATGCTGGCCGCGCTGGCTCAACTGAAGGCCGACGTCGCCTCCGGGGCCTACGTTGCCGCCGAGTCCGATGAGGACGTGCACGGCTCCTTGGAGCGGGGTCTCATCGAGCGGGCGGGAGCGGAGCTGGGCGGCCGGTTGCGGGCCGGCCGATCGCGCAACGACCAGGTCGCCACCTTGGGGCGCATGTACCTCCGGGACCACGCACGGATTATCGCGGACGGGGTGCTGTCAGTCATTGACGCCCTGGTGAGTCAGGCCAAGGCTCACCCGGATGCGGCGATGCCCGGCCGGACGCACCTGCAGCACGCCCAGCCGGTGCTGTTGAGCCACCACCTGCTGGCCCACGCCTGGGCCCTGCTGCGGGACGTGCAGCGGCTTCACGACTGGGACAAACGCGCAGCCGTGTCACCTTACGGCTCGGGCGCCCTGGCAGGATCGTCGCTCGGGTTGGACCCGAACGCGGTGGCCACTGACCTTGGCTTCAGCTCCGCGGCCTGGAACTCAATCGACGGCACCGCTTCCCGCGATGTCTTCGCCGAGTTCGCCTGGGTGGCCGCCATGATTGGCGTCGACCTGTCGCGGATCAGCGAGGAAGTCATCCTGTGGGCCACCAAGGAGTTCTCCTTTGTGACCCTTCACGATTCCTACTCCACCGGATCGTCCATCATGCCGCAAAAGAAGAACCCTGACGTGGCAGAACTGGCTCGGGGGAAGGCCGGCCGCCTGATTGGTGACCTGACTGGTCTCCTGGCCACGCTCAAGGGGTTGCCGCTGGCGTACAACCGGGACCTTCAGGAGGACAAGGAGCCGGTCTTCGACGCGGCTGACACGCTGGAACTGCTGCTTCCCGCCGTCGCCGGCATGATGGCCACCCTGGTTTTCAATACCGAGCGCATGGCTTCGCTGGCTCCACAGGGATTCGCACTGGCGACCGACATCGCTGAATGGCTCGTCCGGCAGGGCGTGCCGTTCCGTGAAGCGCACGAGCTTTCCGGGGCGGCGGTGCGCCAGGCCGAAAGCCGGAACGTCGAACTGTGGGACCTGACCGATGAGGAGTACGCCGCCATCTCCGAGCACCTCACTCCTCAGGTGCGCACGGTGCTGAGCACCGAAGGGTCGCTCAACAGCCGAAGCGGCCAGGGCGGAACGGCGCCCTCCGCTGTCCGGGCGCAGCTGGATGAGCTGCAGCGACAGCTCGACGACGTCCGGCGCTTTTACGCCTGATCGCACCGTCCGGTGACCGTTGGGAAGAACGTCCCGACAGGCTCGACGGCGGTCCGGCGTCGTCCCGGCCCATCCTCGCGCCGTCGGCCTTCCCGGGCCGACGGCGCGCTAGGCTGGCGCCATGGACCAGCCGTTCCGCTCCTTCCTGCGTGCCCTTCCCGATTTCCCGAGCGACCTGCCAAACTTCGATCCGGCCGAGGCGCCCTCCGATCCGAGTGAGCTGTTCCGCCTCTGGCTGGACGAGGCGCTCGCCGCCGGTGTGCCGCAGCCGCATGCGTTCAGCCTCGCCACAGCCGACGGTTCCGGGGAACTGTCCTCCCGCATGCTGATTCTGAAGGACATCAGTGCCGATGGCTGGGAGTTCGCCACCTCGCGGACCTCGCGCAAGGGGCAGGAACTCTCGATCAACCCTCGCGCGGCGATGAACTTTTACTGGCCGCAACTCGGTCGGCAGATCCGCGTGTCGGGCACGGTGGTGCTGCTCAGCGCCGAGGCTTCGGCACGCGACTGGGCTGAGCGGCCGGGAGCCGACGGTTCTTCCAATGACAGCTGGCAGCTGTACGCCCTGCGGCCGCGCGAGATGGAGTTCTGGCAGGCCCGGGCCGATCGGCATCACATCCGACACCAGCTCTCTTTTCCTGCATCATGACCAGGGGCAGCCAACTTCCGCCCGCCGTCGTGCCCGGACAGCGCCACATCCGCGCCCTCCCTGCGCCGCCGCCGACCACCGCTAACGGCGGGCGGCAGCGGCTCGCCACAAGTGCAGGGTGGCGTACGAACGCCAAGGCCTGAACTGCTCGCCATATTCCTCCGCTGCTTTGGGGCCGGGCCGTTCGCCGGATCCCAGCCAGGCCAGGCCGTTACGTACGGCAACATCCGTCGGCAGGAAAACATCTGGAGCGGACAGCACCCGCATCGCCACGTAGCCCACCGTCCACGGGCCGATGCCCGGCAAGGGCAGCAGTTTTTCGGCCAACGTGTTGGGCGTATCGCCCCAGTGCAGCTGCAACGAACCGTCCGCCAGGGCTTCTGCCGTCCGGCAGATGGTGTCGATTCTGCGTCGAGGCCCCCTCAGCAGCTCCGGCCCATGCTCGGCCACCTGAGCCGGTGTTGGAAAATGCCGGACCAACCCGTCCCCGGCCACTCTGCTGGCAGTGCCGGCCTCCGCGAGCCGGCCCAATGCTGTCCGGGCCGCAGCCACGGTGACCTGCTGGCCGATCAGGGCGCGAATGAGGATTTCGCCCGGATCGAGGGCCCCGGGCAGTCGGATGCCCGGAGCGTCGTCGACCAACCGGCGCATGCCCGGGTCCAGCCGTAGGGCGGCGTCTATCACTGTGGCGTCCGCGTCCAGGTTCAGCAGCCGGCGGACCCGGTTCAACAGCACGGGAAGATCGCCCGGGTGCTCCAGCTCCGCGTTCAGCACGGCACCCGCTGTCAAACAAACGACGTCGAACCGGGCGTGGCCACGTGGCAGCGCCAGGACCCGGCCATATCGGTGGTCGTCCCCGTACTCAACGCCAGGCACGGCCCGCGCTGCCAGGAATCCAAAAATCCCTGTGTCGTACGGCAGCGGGAACGGAAATTCCAGCCGGATCCGTAGCGCTCCTCCGATGCCAGGCGTACCGGCAATGCCCGAGGTTGCTGGGCTTGGATGTGCCTGGCGCAACTCGTTGGGGGAGCATCCGAAATAGCCCTGCAGGGCGGCCTCAAGAGCCGGGGTACCCATAAATCCAACCGCTCGGGCAACGTTCGCGACCGGAAGCACGGTGTGGATCAGCAGCTGCACAGCAGCCTCGATCCGGCCGACGGCGGCCAGCTCCGCCAGAGCGACGTCGAACTCGGCCCTCAGGTTCCCGTCCAGTTTTTCTGCGGTGGTATCCAGGATGGCCGCCACGTCCGCCGGGGAACGACGGGTCAGGTAACCATCCGCGACCAACCGCAAGGCCCGCACCGCCAACTTCCTTCCCGCCGTCGGGCCACCGCCGCCACCGGGCAGATCCAGGCCCACACGGCCGGTTCCCGCCGTCGGGCCACCGCCACCGGGCAGATCCAGGCCCGGCAAGCAAATCAGGCACGCCGTCCTGCCCAACCGGTGCGCCGCCGCTGCGCTGGCAAAGGAAAGTGCCGTCCCCGGCGGACAGGCCAGCCTCGGGCAACCAGGCCGGCAGTAGCGGGCCTCGTCCGCGCAGCCGAGAACCTGTCCAAAGTCCATCTGACCATGCTGCCAGTACCGACCCGCCGACACCGCACGGGCGCACCATGCCGGCCCGGCAAACCCTGCTGCTACCGTGGCGATATGGCGAGCGAAGAATCCGAACTGCTGCGGCTGCTCCACCATCCAGCCACCGTCGTCGCCCCTCAACTCCTGGGTGCCGTCGTGCAGCACAGCACTCCCGAAGGGACGGTGGCCGTGCGCCTGACGGAAGTGGAGGCCTACCAGGGCCCGGCCGACTCGCACACCCCGGACCCGGGCTCCCACAGCTACCGCGGCCAGACCGCACGCAACGCGGTGATGTTCGGTCCTCCCGGGCACTTTTACGTGTACTTCACCTACGGCATGCACTACTGCGCCAATATCGTCTGTGCCCCGGCCGGCACCTCCTCCGGAGTCCTCCTGCGGGCCGGGGAGGTCATCGACGGCCTTGAGCTGGCGCGCCACCGCAGGCCGGTGTCACGCAACGACCATGACCTCGCGCAGGGCCCGGCGAGGCTGGCCAGCGCGCTGGGCATGGGCCGCGAACACAACGGGGCAGCGCTGCACGGCGGGAACTTTAAGGTGACGCTGGGCAGGCCTTTGCCCGCTGCCGCCGTGCTCAACGGTCCCCGGGTCGGGGTCAGCGGAGCCGGTGGATCCGCCACGTATCCTTGGCGCTTTTGGATCGCGGGCGACCCCACCGTCTCCCGCTACAAGGCGGCCGCGGCACGGCGTCCGCCGCAGGAACCCGTGCGGCGCCGGTCCACTCCCGCGTAGGCGTTCACACCCGGATTGCCGATAAGGTTGTCGGGTGAATTCCTCAGCATCCCAGGATGCGGCCTCCAGTAAAGCTCCGACCGTCGATGCGCTCCTCGACCAACTCCTCGAAACCATTCAGGATTATCCGGAGCCCGGGATTTCCTTCAAGGACCTGACACCCGTCTTCGCCGATGGAACAGCGCTGCGGGCAGTCGTTGACGCCCTCATCAAGCCCTTCGAGGGACAGTTCGACGCTGTGGCAGGGGTTGAGGCGCGGGGATTCCTGCTGGCCGCTGCTGCTGCCTATGCCAGCGGCACCGGCGTCATCACCGTCCGCAAGGCCGGCAAGCTGCCCCGCGAGGTGTATCGGGAAGACTACGGACTGGAGTATGGCAGCGCGTCCCTCGAACTGCACCGCGAGGACACACCTCCCGGAACACGGGTGCTGATCCTCGACGACGTGCTGGCGACCGGGGGAACTCTCGCCGCCGCAGCACGACTGTTCGAACGCGCCGGCGTGCACGTGACGGGGATTGGCGTCGTGCTGGAACTCGAGGCACTGACTGGCCGCTCGGCCTTGCCCGGCCACCGCGTGGAGTCCTTGAAGCTCGTTTGATCTGCAGGATTTAGGCAAAGGGTCTGGGCAATTCCCTAAAAGGCTATAGAATAGACGGTCCGCCTTTTGCGAAAGGGAGCGCGCCATGCATGATGCTGAACTTGCCCACGAACGGGACTATGTTGCGGGACTCTATGCCCGTCTGGATGAGCTGCGCCAACAAAAAATGGCGCAGTTGGCACAGGTCCGCCGGTCCACCGCCATGGGATCGCATCAGAACCGTTCGGAGCGCGACGCGTTCGCCGCACTCTACGAGGATCGGCTCGCCCAACTCAACGCCGTCGATGACCGTTTGGTGTTTGGCCGGCTGGACCTGGACTCGGGCGAGGAACGCTACATTGGCCGCATAGGCCTGTCCACCGACGATCTCCGGCAGCTTATGGTCGACTGGCGTGCCCCGGAAGCTGGCACCTTCTACCAGGCGACCGCGTTTGAACGCCAGGGCGTACGACGGCGGCGGCACCTGATCCTCAACGGGCGCGCCGTGCGCGCCATCGAAGATGACGTTCTCGACCCCGACATGCTCGCCGATGGCCAGTCACTGCAGGGCGAGGGTGCCCTGCTTGCGGCACTGAACTCAAAGCGGACCGGCCGCATGTCGGACATCGTCGGAACCATCCAAGCCGAACAGGACCGAATCATTCGCTCGCCCCTGGCTGGAGCGCTGGTCGTCCAGGGCGGGCCCGGCACCGGCAAGACCGCCGTCGCCCTGCACCGGGCCGCGTACCTGCTGTACACGCACCGGGAGCGACTCAAATCCGCCGGCGTCCTGCTGGTGGGGCCGTCGTCGTCCTTCATGCGGTACATCGAACGCGTGCTGCCCTCCCTGGGCGAGACCGGCGTCGTCATGACAAGCCTGGGCAGGCTTATGCCCGGGATCAAGGCCGTGCCGGAGGAGCATGCGGCAGTGGCCGACATCAAGGGCAGGCTGGCCATGGTGGACATCATTGCCCGGGCCGTGGCCAACCGGCAGCGGATCCCGGCGGAGAACCGCCGGCTGCAGGTCGAAGGCACCACCCTGATCCTCACCCCCCGCCAGGTGCGCCGGGCGCGGGATCGGGCCAGGGCCACCGGCAAGCCGCACAACGAGGCACGCATCACGTTCGTCAAGATCCTGCTGCGGGAACTCACTGACGAGCTGACCGAGCACATCGAATCCTCCGGTGCCGGCAACACTGCTGACCGTGCCTACCTGGCGGAGGACGTGCGCCAGTCCCGGGACGTGCGGATTGCCCTGAATCTGGCCTGGATGCCGATGACTGCCGAAAAACTGCTGGCTGAACTCTTCAGCAAGCCAGCCGTCCTGGCCGCCGCCGCCCCCGAACTCACCGAGGCGGAGCGGGAACTCCTGCTGCGCAGCCCGGACGCGCCCTGGACCGAGGCAGACGTGCCCCTGCTGGACGAGGCTGCCGAACTGCTCGGCGAGCAGGACGCCAGCGGCGGACGGGATCAGGCAGCCCGGGATGCCGAGCGTCGCCGGAACCTCGCGAACGCCGAACGCGCCATCCAGAACATGCACCAGACCATGGCCGATTCCGGGGTGGACGGCATGCTCACAGCCGAGGACCTGGCCGAGCACAACGCGGTGCAGGACGAACAGCTGACCACCGCCGAGCGTGCACTCACCGACAGGACCTGGGCCTTCGGGCACGTCGTGGTGGATGAGGCCCAGGAACTTTCCGCCATGCAATGGCGCCTGCTGGTTCGCCGTTGCCCGGTGAAATCCTTCACCATCGTCGGCGACATCGCCCAGACCAGTTCCATCGCCGGAGCCACGTCCTGGCAGCAGGCCCTGGCACCATTCATGGGAAACCGGTGGCAGCTGGAGGAACTCACAGTCAACTACCGCACGCCCGCGCAGATCGCTGAGGCGGCGGCGCGGATGGCCAATGCGGCCGGACAGGTGGTCTCCGCCCCCAAGGCCGTGCGGGAAGGCCGGTGGGACCCCATCATCGACAGGATCGAGCCGGGCAACGCCATCTCCCGGTTGCTGGAGGTGCTCCCCGAAGAGTTGGCAGCAGTCGACGGCGGTTTGCTCGCGGTCATCACGCACCACAGCCAGCTGCGGGAAGCCACTCAGGCAGTCCGTGGCGTGTTCGGCGCCAGGGTGGGCACCGGGGCGGGCTCACTGGAACAAGACATTGTGGTGATGGACGCCCGCGAGGCAAAGGGACTGGAATTCGACGGCGTCGTCATCGTCGAGCCTGCCGCGCTGTTGGGGGACACCGGGCGCGTGGGAGACCTGTACGTGGCGATGACCCGACCCACGCAGCGGTTGCGGCTCATCAGCTCCAGCGAGCTACCCGTCGGCATCGAGAAGTAACCGCCGACGCCGTCGGTCGCTCGGCGCCCAGCCCGCCTCGGCGCCCAGCCCGCCTCGGCGCCTAGCCCGCCTCGGCGCCGGGTGCAGCGCAACTGCTACCTTAGAAACCGTGCCACAGGAAAATATTCTCGAGAACCAGCAGAACGATCCCACCTTCGCCAACGTTTGGCAGGAGCTCAAATGGAGGGGCCTGATCCAGGTTTCCACCGATGAGGCGGAGCTGGAGAAACTGCTGGCCGGCGAGCCTGTCACGTACTACTGCGGTTTCGATCCCACGGCTCCAAGCCTGCACCTGGGCAACCTGGTGCAATT
>JAODMR010000103.1 GCA_025465475.1 Micrococcaceae bacterium | reverse complement strand
GTACGCCATGCGCCGCGGCGATGGCCAGGAATTCATCGCGCCGCGTCGGCTCAAGATCAGCGGGACGGACGTGGCTGTCAGCCAGCTCGGCAAGGGAAAATCCCACCTCTGCGACCTGGGCAAATGCATCCTCCCAGACCTTCGTGCCCGCGTCGTGAAAGGCAGTTCCGTCCCTGTCGGCGGATGGGATGCCGTGCAGGCACGTGGCAATGGGCCAGCCGTCCCGGGTGAACTCGTATGATGCGTCAGTCATTTTTGACTCCAAGGTGGGTAGAACAAGACTAAGATCGTATAGGAAATATGATAGGTGTATCGGGTAGTCCTTGCCTAGCATGGCTTTTCGTTCCACTCGGGGCAAGGGGTGGTAGCTGGGAGGCTGCCCGACGGAGTGTGGAGGCACAAGTTCGAATGGTCCGCAGGCGGAAGCCGGCGCCGGCTGCGCTCCTTACAGGGCCGGTAGGCCCTCCGATGCCTCCCGGACAGGGCCTGTTTCGCCCATCGACGGTCCTTCCGGCACCTTATTAACGCTTATCCCCCAAGGCCCTTCTGCAGGTCCTCAGCAATCATCACGGGAAAAATATCGACTTCAGCATCAAGCCCCTGATAGAGAGGTTCACAGAATGCCGGAATGTCCGAAGCGTCCTTCAGGTCGAAAACAACATAGGCGCCCCGGCGGCCGTCAATCACCCCGAAGTACATAGCCTCAGGTTGCCAGCGCTGCACCATTTCCTGGATCAGACGGGCATTCGTTCCATCGGAAACCGCCTCATTACCCCGCACGGTGGGGTTGGAGATGCGCGCCATCATTCTCATGTCTGCCTCCCGATGTAGCACCAGCGGTGTGGAAGGCGCCGCTTTCCAGAGAGTAGGACCCGTGGCGAACAGCAGTCAATGCCTCACGGGATTTTCCAATCGCAACGCATTGAAGGGTCCAAAAGAGCTGCAGAAGTCCTGCCCACGCGACGGCTCCTGCCCCGCTACGTCTTTTAGTCAACCAGTAACCAGGCTCCGGCCAACACGATGGCTGACCGATTGACCATGACCCGCTGGCTGATCCAGGTGCCCCACAAAATCCCGGAGGCGAACCAGGCGGGGATGCCGCAGATAAGGCCCATAAGTATGATCCAGCCGAGGTCCACGTGGAAGAGGCCCGCGGCCAGCACGAACCCTGTGATGCCAGGTTTTGCCTTGCCAGGTTCTACAGCGAATGCCACAGTGATGCATGGCCACCGAAGACGACGTTCGCCAGGCCGCCTTGGCGCTGCCCGGCGTGACGGAACGGCTGAGTTGGGGCCGGCCCGCATGGTTTGCCGCAACCATGGTGGCGCGCCTTTGGGAAGAAGGCGTGCTGACCGTCAAAACCGAGGAGCGGGAAGCCTTGGCCGCAACGAACCCGGAATGCTTCTTTTGGACAGTCCATCACGACCGTTCCCCGCTGTTGGTACTGGTCCGGCTGGACCGCATTGACCTGGAAGAACTAGGGGAACTCCTGGCGGAGTCGCACCGACTCGCGGAAGGCAGGAACGGCAAGCGGCGCTAGCTGGCCGCGTATGAGGTATCGGTGGACAACCCTTCCGAGGAGGCCGCCCGGTGAGAAGATGCCTCAGAGTGCCGACACGCGGAGCAGGATGGCCTGCTCCGGGTTCAGGACAGGCATAGGCAGGCCGACTACACCCAGGAACAGCCCGCTCGCCTCCGCGCCGGAATCGATCCACGCCGGTGGAGCAGACTGGTTGTAGGTTTCCGGAGCCGAGGGATAAAGAACTTCAGCCCGGTAGCGGGCCTTCGGATCCAAGCCGGGTAGCTGGATCCGGCCCGGCATCTCACGGAATGACGTCGTTAGGGCTGCCAGAGTGAAGAGCGCTTCCGCACGATCACGTGAGGCGATGCCGCGGAGGCTGAATGCGGGATCCGGATGGTCTCCGTTGATCGCGTCCCCGCTGTGGATCAGCGTGCGGTACTGCTTGTAAAGGCTGATCACCTGCTTCAGGTCCTCCCGCTCGGCGCCCGACGCGGCGCGGACATCCCACTCCATGCCGAAGTGTCCGAAAAGGGCTGTGAGCGCGCGGAAGGACAGGCTGTGTGTGCGATGGGTGGTGTGGGCCGTTGTGGGACCGACGTGCGCGCCGACAAGTTCGGGTGGGATGACGAGTTCCGTCCACCGCTGGATCGTTTGCCGCTCCAGGGCGTCGTTGCAATCTGACGTCCAGATCCGGTCGGTCCTTTGCAGGATGCCCAGGTCCACGCGCGCCCCGCCCGAGGAGCAGCTTTCGATTTCCACTCCAGGGTGTGCCGCCTTCAGTGCGTCGAAGAGCCGGTACGCCGCTTCGGTCTGGGCGTGCACCGACGGTTGCCCTCCATGGCCGGTCTCCAGGAGGTCGCGGTTCTGGTCCCATTTGAGATAGCTGATGGCGTTGTCGCTCAAAAGGGCGTCCAACCGCGTGTAGATGTAGGTCCATGCCTCCTCGTTGGCCAGGTCGATCACCTGCTGCGAGCGCCACCGTTCGGGGATGCGGATGGAGCCGTCCGTGCGGGCGGGACCGGCGATCCAGTCAGGATGTTTGCGGATGATGTCTGAGTCCTCATTGACCATCTCTGGTTCCACCCAGAGCCCGAATTCCATCCCCCTGCCCGTCACCTCGTCAATCAGCGGAGTCAACCCGTCCGGCCAGATGTCCTCATCGACGTACCAGTCCCCGAGGCCCTTGGTGTCATTCCGACGGCCGCGGAACCACCCGTCGTCCAAGACGAACCTCTCCACCCCTAGTTCAGCCCCGGATTGCGCCAGCTCGGTGAGCGTTTCCAGGTTGTGGTCGAAGTAAACGGCCTCCCAGGTGTTCAACACCACGGGCCGCGGTGACTTTGGGTGGTTTGGGCGCGCCCTGAACCAGTCGTAGAAGGACTCGGTGAGGCCGTCCAGGCCGCGGTCGGAGTAGGCAGCAAAGAGCCACGGCGTGCGGTAGGACTCCCCCTCCTTCAGGACAATCTCGCCGGAACCGAGCAATTCTCCGGCGCCCAGCACAGTTCTGCCGTCGGTGAGGGTGTCCGCGAATGCCTCGTGGTCCCCGCTCCAGCCCAGATGGACGGCCCAGATCTCCCCGCTGCGGTTGGTGAAGGCTTGGGACCCGGCCGCCAACACCAACGAGGAGTCATGCCCGGTCCGGCCGTGCCTGCCGGAGCGTACCCAGCTACCCTGCTGCAGCGGCCGCCGCTGTGGATGGTTCTCCCGGCACCACCGCCCGGTGAGGTCCAGCAGCTCGCTCGCCGCGGGCCCGACCGGAAGCATCACCTCCAGGTTATGCAACTGGTAGTCACCGCCGTCGTTGGTCAACTCATGGCGCACCTGAAGCAGCCCGCCGTCGTCGAGCAGCAATTCGGTTCGAAGGCGCAGCCGGGTTCCGGCATCGTGCTGGGTAACGACGGCGGTGCCCGGCTCTGTCTGGTCGACCGACTCCAGGCGCAGGGCGGCGGAGAAGTCCCGGCCGTTCCGGCTACCCTTCAAACCCGGCCGTCCCCGCCATCCGGAGGACGCCTGGGGCACCAGTCCCAGTGGGACGGGGCGGTCCAGGGAGGAGCGGGGCACCGGTGGCTGCAGGATGGCGGGATCGGGCAGGTCGTCACCGAGATCCGCACCCCAATGCAACACTGAGGGCTCCGCGGAGGTGAGGTCTATCAGCAGGCTGCGCCCGGCGGCCCGCAGGTACAAGGGGTCCACATTTTCTCCTGGTTGTTTTCCGCCGCTTCCGCGGACCGGGCAGTGTTGTTCGGATGCGGTTGTTCGGATGCGCCGCAGTGTTTCGAATGGCCGTTCATCTAGGCCGAAGCCTTCGGGGCGCACGGGGCCAGGCGCAACCGTCCCGCCTTCTCCCGAAGGGCGCGCTGTGCTTCAACGCCCAGGCGCTCGTCGCTGATGACCTCGTCAGCTTCCTCCAGCTTGGCGATGGTGCTGATGCCCAAAGTCCCCCACTTGGTATGGTCCGCGAGTACCACGACTTTGCGGGCGGCGGCAATGAATGCGCGGTCCATTTCGGCTTCGAGCAGGTTGGGCGTGGTGAATCCCGCATCGGAATCCATGCCGTGAACCCCGAGGAACAACAGGTCCAGGTGCAGCTTGGCCAGGGAGCCGGTCGCGATCGGGCCGACCAGGGCATCCGACGGGGTACGCTCCCCGCCTGTGAGGATTACGGTCGAGGAACTGCCGGCCGCGTAGAACACTCCTGCCACCCGCACCGAATTGGTCACTACGGTCACCTTGGGACCGGTGCTGAGCAGCTGTGCCAAGGTCCAGGTGGTGGTTCCGGCGCCCAGGCCCACGGCCATGCCCTCGTGCACAAGGGTGAGGGCCTCGCTCGCTATTGCCCTCTTTTCCTCCTCTGCCCGGGCCGATTTCAGTTCGAACCCCGGCTCCTCGGTGCCCGAGCCCCCCGGCAGCTTGGCGCCGCCATGGATCCTTTCAAGCAGGCCGACGTCGTCCAGCGCGTCGATGTCGCGGCGCACCGTCATGAGCGAGACGCCAAGGGACCGCGCCAGGTCCGAGACCCTGACAATCCGTTCCCGCTGCACAGCAGCGACGATGGCTGAATGGCGTTCTGCTGCCAGCATGCCACTAACCCTTGCTGGAGCCGAGCGTCAGGCCTGCCACGAAGTGCCGCTGCAGCGCAACGTAGATGAGCAGGGCCGGAATGGCGGTGATCATCGCTCCCGCGGCAATGAGGTTGTAGTTGGACAGGAAGTTGCCCTGCAGGTTATTGATTGCCGTGGTCAGCGGAAGCCTGTCCCCGCTTTGAATGAACAGCAACGGCCAGAAAAAGTCGTTGTAGATGAAGATGACTTCCAGGGTGGCCATGGCCGCCAGCGCTGGACGGCACAACGGCAGGATGATGGACCAGTACTGGGTCCACACTCCTGCCCCGTCCACCAAGGCCGCCTCTGTGAGGTCGGGTGAAAGCGCCTTCATATAGTTGGAGAGCACGAAGGTGCAGAAGCCGATCTGGAAAGCCGTATCGACCGCGATCACGCTGACGTAGGTGTTGAGCAGGTTCCCCGAGTCGCTGAACGCGTAGGGCAGCTGGATATGCTTGAACATTTCAAACAGGGGCGCAGCCAGGACCTGGGGCGGAAGCAAGTTGCCCGCGGTGAACATGATCAGCAAGGTGACGTTGAACCTCCAACTGAACCGGCTGACGGCGAAGGCCATCAGTGAGGCGAGGAAGAGGGTCAGGATCACAGATGGGACGGTTATCAGTACCGAATTCCAGAAGTACTTGGAGAACCCGCCCTGGTTCCAGGCTTGAACGAAATTGTCGAAGCTGAAGCTGCCCTGCAGGCTGAAATAGCCGTACTTGTCTGTGTCTGCCTTCGGGCGCAGAGCGGTGAACAACGTCCACAGCAGCGGAATTAGCCAGATTACGGCCATGACCGCCAGGAATATGTGGGTGCCGTAGTGGCGCTTGCCCCGGCGGCTGCCGGTCTCGGCGGCATTGCTTCCGGCAGGCCTGGTGCTGAGCGACGTGCTCATTCCTCAGCTCCTTTCTTGAACGCGCGGGAGAGGTACCAGGTGATCGGC
This sequence comes from Micrococcaceae bacterium, assembly GCA_025465475.1. Lineage (GTDB taxonomy): Bacteria > Actinomycetota > Actinomycetes > Actinomycetales > Micrococcaceae > Arthrobacter_M. The sequence goes on along the minus strand of JAODMR010000103.1, from coordinate 51,373 downwards.
ACCAGTGAGATGACCAGTAGGATAACGGCGAGGGCGGACCCGACGCCGATGACCTGACCTTCGCCGACGAGGTTCTGAATGACCAAGGCGCTGATCAATTCCAACCCGTTGGTGCCGCGGTTGATGACGTAGACAATGTCGAACGCCCGGAGCGATTCGATCAAGGTGATGACGATGATCACGATGTTGATCGGGCGCATGGCGGGAAACACCACCCGGAAAAATGTCTGCGTGGCGTTAGCGCCGTCCAGGGCGGCCGCTTCCTTGAGCGCGGGGTCCACGCCCTTGAGCCCGGCAAGATAAAGGATCATGACGTATCCGGCGTGGCGCCAGGTCGCCGCGAACAGGGCGGCCCAAATGTTGACCGATGCATCGCCAAACCAGTCGACCGCAGTTGGCTTGCCGGCAGTGCCAAGCAGGAAATTCAGCAGGCCGCTGTCCCGGTTGTAGAACAGCTGCCAAATGATGCCGATCAGGGCCAGCGAGAGCATGACCGGGGTGAAAAACACACTTTGGTAAATCTTTGATCCGCGTATCTGTTGATCCAGCAACACGGCCAGAAGGAGGCCCAGCGGAGTCGCGATGACGGCCAGGAAGACCAACCACAGGACATTGTGCTGGATGGCCGGCCAGAACGGCGGGTAATCCTGTGCAACGTATTCGTAGTTGGCGGTTCCGGCAGGTTTGATGTCGGAGAGGTCCAGGCCGTTCCAGCGGGTGAATGACAGCCCAATGGAAAGCAGCGTGGGGATCCAAATGAGGACCAGTTGAATCAGGGTGGGGACAGCCACCATGATTCCGAGAACCAGCTTGTCCCGGCCAGAGAGCCGGCGGACCCGCCGGCCCGGTACCGGAGTCTTCACTCCGGTACCGGTAGCCGGCGCAGACGTGGACGCGCTCATGATGACGCCTCGTGTTTCCCGTGCTCGTCCACCGTCACTGGGCGGCGTAGAGCGCCTTGGCCTGTGATTCGAGGTTTTTTACGTCGACGCTGCCGTCCTTGATGAAGCTTTGCAGGGCGGGAATCATCACGTTGTTTGCCATGGCGGGAAGGGCGTCGCGGTCGAAGAACTGGCTGATGCTCTTTGCGTTGGCGATGGTGTCGGCACACTTTTTGTTCAACGGAGTGAACTTCGACAGATCAGAGCCCTTGGCTGCAGGGATGTTGGAAGCATCCACCGCGGCGTACACGGCCTGCCCCTCCGCCGTCCCCATGTAGGCCAGGAAGTCCTTGGCCGCCTGGTTTGTGCCACCCTTCTTCGAAAGCATGAGGCCATCGATCGGCGCCTCCACGGCGTCAGTGCCTTCCATGGCGATCTCAGGGAACGGGAAGAAGTCGACATCATCCAGCACGGCCGGGTCGGTGAACTGTTGTGTGACAAAGGATCCGAGCAGATACATGCCTGACTTCTTTGCACCCAAGCTCTGTGCCGAGTCCTGCCAGGTCATTCCCAGCGCGTTCGGATTCTGGAACGGGAGCAGGGCCTTCCACGTTTCGAACACATCAGTGACCTTTTTCTGGTCCCAACTCTCCTTGTGGGCGCACAGATCCAAGTGGAACTGGTACCCGTTGAGCCTCATGTTGATGTAGTCGAACGTCCCCATTGCCGGCCAGCCGTCCTTGTCGGCGAACTCGATGGGAATGATCCCGTCCGCCTTCATCTTGGTGGCGAGCGCGGTGAGTTCGTCAAAGGTCTTCGGTACCGCGTACCCCTTCTCAGCCCACAGGCTCTTGCGGTAGAAGAAACCCCACGGATAGTTGTAGTTCGGCACGAAATACATCTTGCCGTCGTCACCCGTGGAGGCCTTCTTCATGGCGTCGGAGTAATTGGCGCCAATCTTTTCCCAGACATCGTCAATGGGAGCAACAAGCCCCTTGTCGGCGTAGTAGCGCATCCGGTATCCAGCGAACCACGTAAACGCGTCATCCGGGCTGCCCTGGAGGTAGCTGTTGATCTTATTCTGAAAGTCGTTATGCGGAACGACGTTGGTGCTGACCGTGACGCCCTCCTTCTTGGTAAACGCGTCAGTCACGGCCTGGTAGGCGTTTTTGGGCACCGCATCGGAGGCGCTGGATCCAAAGGTCAGAGACTTGGACGAGGACCCGCTGGCCGCCGGTTCGCTTCCGCCGGTGCACGCGGCCAGCAACGGAATCCCGGCAATCCCGACGACGCCGATGCCGAGGGATTTCAGCAGGGTGCGGCGGTTGAAGTCGGCTTTCGCGGACGCGAAGGCACTTTCATGAGCTGTCATGATTACTCCCTTGTAATTATGAACACGTGCGATGCGTCTCACACTGCGACAAAGGGTAACCGATCGGAAAAGCACGGAAAAGAGCATTGGGAAACAATTTTTTTCTCACAGGGAACACGGACCGGCTGCCGGGCAGGTGAACCGCGGCTGATCCGACGGATCACGCTCGTAGGCGAAACTCCTTCAGGGGTTGGGCGTCTCCTATCTGAAAGCTGCCCTTGTCTGAGCCGGTGGGGGCGCCCACACTGTGTCCTGGAAGCCGATGCGGCTGCCGGATACCCGATGGAGGAGGAACCATGGGTCACAAGGATGACCTGCGGCAGGCGTATGGCCGGCTCATCGCGGCCGTCGCCGCCAATGACGAGGATGCGCTGGCCCGAGTGATGAGCCCTGACATCATCGACCGCTCCGCGGGCCCCGGCCAGCTTCCGGGCCTAGCCGGAATCGTCCTATGGATGCGGGGGTTCCACGCAGGTTTGTCCGACTTCTCCGGAAGCATCGAGGACACCGTGGTAGAGGGCGACAAGATCGTGGGCCGGCTGATATGGCGGGGGACGCACACCGGGCCATTTCTGGGGATACCCGCCACCGGCAAGATGGTTGAAATTGCATCCATTCACATCCTCCGCTTCGATGGCGGCCTCGCAGTCGAATGGTGGGGGGTGCCGGACATCTACGGAGCGCTCACCGGGATGGGAGCCCGCCTTGAACCGGGCCCCACTGACAATGGCAAGGCATGAGGTGCAGCCCTGATGGCTCGGCGTGAGGATTTCCTGGCGTGGGTACGATCGGAGCTTTACGAGGCGGAATTGGCATTGCACAACGGCGACCCCGAGCCTCGCCGCCGCATCTGGTCGGGCCACGAACCGGTGAGCGTCCTGGGGGCCTGGCGCAGCGCCTATGGCCCCCAACAGTTGGACGAACTCTTCACCGCACTTGGACAAAGTTTTTCCGACTGCACGTCCTACAATTTCGAGCTGCAGGTGTACGACGTGACGGAACACCTGGCCTACACTGCCGGATTGGAGCATATTTCCGTCTCGGTGGACGGTGAGCCTCGCACCTTTACCCTGCGCGCCACCCAGATATATCGCCGTGAGGATGGGCATTGGAAAGTAGCACATCGCCACGCCGACACGGTCAGTTCCATCACATAGGTGCCTCCTGCACAGGTAACGACCAGAAGAATCACGGGGGCATTCGCTATCCTCGAAGAAGCCCCGGACGTGAGACACCCGGTACGGCGAGCCAGACCAGGACCTGAGACCCCCTAATGTCGGCGATAGTGCCCCGGCGGTATAGTCCCAGCGCCGCCGGGGCCGATCCCGCCACCCGGTCTTCAGCGGTGGAACGCGAAAACGGGGCACGTTTCTGACCGTCCCGCCTGACCAATGTCGCCATGTCCTATCGGTGCCACTGGCCGGAAAGCCCTCCTCGCGGGCCGAACCCGACGGATGTAGGCTCATCTTCAGGAGCCCCTTCAGGAGGTGCAGCATGACTCTCCCGCCCGGCGGTACGGCACCCGGCCCGGTGCCAACCCCTGGACCCGGCTGGTACCCCGATCCTGCGGGATCAGGCCGCTTCCAGTGGTGGGACGGGACCGCGTGGACAGGGCAACTGAGCGGCCCCCGCCCCGTAGGGCCACTGGGACCTCGCCCGACCATCAGCGAGAGCACTCCTGTCTACAACCCCTTTATCTGGCTGATCGCCACACTGCCCATCATCCCGCTGATCCTCCTGGTGTCCTGGAATCCCGTCATTCGGATGCGCACCGTCCGGAACAGGCAGACTGTCGATCCGTCATCGATTTTCACCCTGCCCTACATACTCCTGGTCGGCGCCGCCTTCCTCATCTTCGGGATTTCCGCGCTGATGGCGTACCTGGACTGGGAGAAGCTACGCCGGGACGGCGTCGTACGTCCATTTCACTGGGCCTGGGTTTTCCTGAGCCGGGAAGCCTACGTGATTGGCCGCTCCGTGATCGTTCGCCAAGCCGCACCTGGACGCGGGCTGGCTCCGGTCTGGGTCACGATCGGCATCATTGTTGCCGCCATCGTCATCGGAGGCATCAAGGTCTCCGTACTGCTTGCCTCGGTCGCAGCGCAACTGCCCGCTTGAGGGTTCATCCGTGCGAGCGGCAGCAGATTCGGTCCGGCGGGAACGAGGGCGGCCAGAGGGGGAGCCTGCAAGAATGTGCCATGGCACCCCACCACTACATCTGCGTTGTCTTTTCGAGGATGCCTTAGCCTGCTGGCGGTCCTGAAAGACCTCCTTGCGGAGGGCACCTCCCGGGTCGTTCTGTCCACCCACTCCCCCCATCCTCGCCGCCCTTCCGGAAGCCCAGATCCTTGAGGTCGGCGCGATGAACGCGCCGCAGGACGATCTCGTCCACCTGGTCGAGGATCTCGGGATAGGCAGCCACCTCCAGTGCCCCCTCCGGGGTCTCGAGGACCAGCGCCTGCAGGCCATACGGCTGAATCATGCGCTTTTGGATGCCCCGGCGGTCCGGTTTGTGGCGCTCACCAGCCGCACCGAGAACGGGAAGGGTCGTCACCTTCACTGAAGGGTCCAGCCCGCTCTCGAGTCCGGTCTGCAACTGAATCTGACCCCCGCTGAGCCGGGCGTAGCCGGTATTCCAGAGGTTACTTAGCGAGCCGGGAATAGCATCGGGTCGGCGAAAGTAGCACCGTACCAATCCCTGTTCCTTTGCTTTTTCCCGCACCATGTTCTGGCTGTGAAGAACAAGGAATCCCACAACGAGCAGCATTACTGACCCGAAAAGCGCATTTGGGCCGGCATTCTCCGCCTCGTCGCCCAACAAAAGCCTGAAGGAGAAAACCATCAGGCCCTCGACAAGGGCGCCAATCACCAGGAAGAGATAGCGGTGATGCCGTATCCACGTCGTCATGGGGAAATCCAAGCACACAGCATGCTTTCACGCGGGCTCAAGGCTTAGGAGCGTGGCAACCGTGAGCGCACATCGCCGAGCCCTCGAGCCACGAGGAGTTGACCTCCCGTCAGCGCTGTCCAGGAATTCGCCGTTTCGTCCCAGCGACGGAAGAGCCGGGGGTCACAGGGAACTCTGACCGTCACCGTGTCCCCCGGTGCCACCTCGACGCCCGAGTAGCCGGCCAGCCGCACGGGTTGACCCTCCTCTGCTGGCGCGAAGTACACCTGCACTGTCTCGCGGGAGGGACGGGACGACGTGTTGGTGATGTCAACGTCGAGAGTCGGGGCATCAAGCCTCGCCGCGCCGTCGGAGGCTCTCGCGAGCTCCACTGCACCGTACTCCCAGGATCCGTATCCAAGACCGTGTCCGAACCAGAACAGCGGTGCGGGGGCGTGGCCGGCCTGGTAGCCGCGGTAGCCGATTGCCGTCCCGTCGGTGTACTCCAGGGCGAGGTCGTCACCGGGAGTGACGTTCCAACCGGGGGCTGCGCCGTCGGCAGAGGGGTAGGTGGTGACAAGCCGACCGGTGGGCTCGGTGTCCCCGACCAGGACATCGGCAATCGCCCGGCCCCCTTCCTGCCCGGGCAGGCCGACGATCAGCACGGCATCAACCTCGGCGAGCCACGGCATGAGCACCGGTGTTGCCGCGTTGATGACGACGACGGTCCGCTCCGCCGCCGCCGCGACCCGGCGGACCAGTTCGTCCTGCCGGCCGGGGAGGGTGAGCGTGGCCTTGTCCGAGCCTTCCGTCTCATCCTCCTCCGTGAGTCCGACGACGACGACGGCGGTCCCTGACTTACGCGCCGCGACCACGGCGTCCTCGATCGCCTCGTCATCCGAGCGGCCAAGGGTTTCAGCGACCAGGCCCACGGTGCCAAATCCGGCCATGCCAAGCAGATGCGCTTCGTCCGCAATCTGAACGACGGGGTGGGCCTTGAGGACAGCGCGCCAGTCCACCGGATTGAGTTCAAGGCGAGCCGTTACCGTTGCCCCTGACGGAAGATCCACGGGCCCGGCGAACGCCGGAGGGCGGATCATCGCCTCGCCCGGATCGAAGCCCGCGAACCCAAGCTCCGAGGAAATTCGGATTTCAGCATCGGTCGTTATCGTCCACCGGCCGGCGCCGATTCCACCGAGGCGGACGCGACCGGCGTCGTTTGCGAGGACCGCGGTCAAAACGACTGCGGCGGGCGGTTCAGCGAGGTCATCGTCCCAGCCAATCGTGATTGCGGTGCCGGGCTCGGAACGACTGGCGATGTCGCCACCCTCGGCGTTGAAGTATGTCACCCGCATGCCCGGTGCACCGGTCACCGGGTCCGACACAAAGCCGGGGTCCGCTGGAATCGGATGATTACGCACGCTCACGCCGTCGACCACCGAAATGCGCTCTCCCAGTCGCCCGGTTAAACCCTCTGCAACCGTTGAATGGTACGGAGCGTTGACCCTGGCCGAGCCGCCGCCCATGTCCTGGGTCTCGACGGCGTGACGGCCGATGAGCGCGATGGTGCCCTCGCCCGGCAACGGCAGCACGCCACCGGCGTTCTTGACCAGGACCATGCCCCGCGCCGCGATCCGGCGCAGCTGCTCCTTGCGCTGCGGGGACTCCGGGGCCGGCGTGTCTGCCTGGAACCGGCCGCCGTCGCCGTCGCTAAATGTGGCGTCCCGGTGCAAGCCGCCCGTGCGCTCGGCAAGGAGCAGGAGCCGGGCCAGGTGGTCGTCAACGACACCTTCGGCAACGTCACCGCGACGCACCGCTGCCACCAGCAGCTCACCCCACGGACCCTCCGGCCCCGGCATGACCAAGTCCAGGCCACCGTTGGCGGACGCCACGGTGCGTTTCGTGGCGAACCAGTCGCTCATGATGAGCCCGTCCCAGCCCCATTCGCCCTTGACGATGCCGTTCTGGACGTGGTCCTGCTCCGTCGCTGCCACTCCGTTGACGTCGTTGTACGCGGCCATCATCGACCATACGGATGCGTCCTCGACGGCAATCTGGAAGGGCAGGAGGTAGACCTCCCGCAGGGCCGTCTCACTTACCCGGGAGTCCATGAAGTTGCGCAGCGTCTCGGACTCATTGGCGACGAGGTGTTTTAGGCATGCGGCAGTGCCGTTAGCCTGCATGCCGCGCACGTACGCCGCCGCGGTCCTGCCGGTGAGGTAGGGGTCCTCAGAATAGGCCTCGAACAAGCGTCCCCCGAGCGGTGAACGATGCAGGTTGATGGTTGGGCCGAGGACCACATGAATGCTTTGGCGGTGCGCCTCTTCGGAAAGCATCCGGCCCACCTCCTGCGCCACCGAGTCGTCCCAGGAGCCGGCGATAAGCGTCGCGTTGGGGAAAAGCGCGACGGCGTCACCGCCGATGAACTTCAGGCCGCGCACTCCCGTAGGCCCGTCAGAAAAGGCGAGCGGAGCCAGGCCGATCCGCTCGTTCCCAGGGAGCGTGAAGGCCGTCTCACCCGTGAGCAACCGCACTTTCTCCTCGAGCGGAAGAACCGCGGTGAGCGGTGCGTAGTCCTTCAGGTGGGAGCCGGGCGCTGCCCACTCTCCGGTGTTTTGGGTCATTCGGACATCACTTTGCCTTTCGGGAACGCAGGCTGCCGAGCCAGGATCGACGGGAACCCACGGAGCAATCAGGAGGTTTCGACGTAGTCTAACTGCGCACGTTTCAGCGTTGAAGGGGTAGTGGGACAACCTTGCCGGAACGCGACGCCCTGCCCGCCGGGACGAGTGTACTTTCAAGCGCCCCGGGAGGAGGATGACCGGTAGCACACCGACGGAGAGAACAATGGCTGTCATCCGAACTGTCCCTGAGAACCAGGCGACCGGCGAAACTGCTGCCTTTTACGCTGAGGACATCCTCGACGTCGGTTACGTCACCAGCCACACGAAGGTCATGGCCTTGCACCCAGAGGCGTTTAGGGCATGGGAGGCCCTGGTCAAGGCCGTTTCTGGCCCCATGGACAAGCGTCGATACGAACTCGTGACGCTTGCTGCCGCATTGGGAATCGGTTCCAAACATTGCCGGCTGGCGCACGGGGCCAAAACCCTGAGATATATTGACGAGCCAAGCCTGATCAGGATTGCCCTTGACTACCGGAATGCAGAACTTTCCCCCGCCGAGGTGGCAATGATGGAGTTCGCCGAAAAGGTCAGTAGGAATTCGGCTGCAATGACCGACGACGATGCCGGGCGCCTGCGGGATTTCGGGTTCACCGATCATGAGATTCTGGAGATCTCCCTCGCGGCAGGCCTGCGAAATTTCTTCAGCAGGGTCCTTCAGTCACTCAACGTCGACGTCGACGTTCCCCCCGCACTCACCCCAGCATTACAAAATGCCCTTTTGCAGCCACTGACCGCATCCACCCGGGGCTGAACGCGACAGCTTTTCCATCGCCGGCTCTAAGCTGCCCCCAAATAACTCCTGACGCTGGCACGAAGGCTCTCTGCATGCTCGTAGATTTCATCGAGCGCAGTGATAGGAATTCGCCGCTCCGTTTTGCTTTCATCGAAGAGGCCAAGGTACTTCTGGCCACGGTTGAAATGAAGGCGGGCAATTGGCTTGCGATTATTGTCGTCCAGAAGCACTGCAAAGTAGGACTTCGCGTCCCGCTGCACGACACGGGCGGGTTTGACTTCGCTGCACACGATGGCCCGCACTATCTGGTAACCCTCCAGCTCTTCCAAGGTCGTCTCGATTCCCGTCTCAGCCAGGTCGTCCTCGACAACGGGAGCGCTGGTGACCGCCGTTGCAACCACAGTATCCGCCGGCATCGGGTAGTTGGGTGCTCCGAGTGCTGTCTTAAGTCGCTCATTAACCTGCTCGTTAAGGAACTGCTTGGTCGCCTTTGTGACAAGGCCCCTGAATTGCTCACGGACCTTCTGGGTGTACGCACCTTCGTAAACCCTGCTGGTGAAGAACTTGATCCAGTCGTCCTCGGGCTCCTTGAACTGAGCTGCGATGGTTCGCTTGATCTGCCCGATGTACTTCAACTCTCCGGCGGCGCTGATGATCGAGTCCAGGTCAAAGACGTCTTTGCTCAGCTTCTGCAGCTCCGGGATAAGGGTTTCGTCAACTTCGTTCAGGTCCAGAACCAGGAATGGCTTAGCGTCCATCCGGTTTGGCGCGTCCAGATCGGTGAAAAACTGGTAGACCTCGCCGTTGGTGAGTATCGCTATTCGGGCGTTCGTCACGGCAAAGTACCGGTACAACTGCGACGCGTGCTCAATGCGCAGGGGTTCCTTGGACTTTTTGCATTCGATGAGTATCTGAACTGTTCCGCTGTGCATGATTGCGTAGTCGATCTTCTCGCCTTTTTTGACGCCCACGTCGGCGGTGAACTCCGGCACCACCTCAAGGGGGTTAAAAACGTCATAACCCAGAATCGTCGAGATGAAAGGCATCACGAAGGCGTTCTTGGTAGCTTCCTCGGTTTCGATTTGAGCCCGCTGCTGCCGCACCTTCGCAGCCAAAGCAATTAGGCGTTCAGCAAAGTCCACTATTCCCCCAATAAAGTCGTGACCTGTACGGCCCACCCTAACGAAACGTGGTTTACGACGGCAATCATTTAGGCCGCCGGTGACGGTCGCCGTCGGCCCGCCCTCCGGTGGCGGGCGGGCGTCGAAAAAGCGCCGTCGACATGCAGCCAGGATCGGCATAGCCTTGCACCGTTCCCGGATCCGACAATGACGACGGCGAGGCATGGACATGGGACGTAAGGAAAACGTTGAACTGGTGCGGCGGGGCTATGAAGCCTTCGGCACAGGCGACATGGAAACACTGAAGGGACTGCTTGCGGACAACATCGTCTGGCACGTTGCCGGAACGGGTCGCTTGTCCGGCCCCAAGATGGGACCCGACGCTGTGATTGCCCACTTTGGAGAGCTGTTCACGCTCTCTGGCGGAACTGTGAAAGTCGACCTCCACGACGTGGTCGGTGGCGGTGAGCATGTGGTGGCAATACAGACCAATTACGGCGAGCGGGACGGCAAGGCTCTTGAGATGCGCGCGGCTACTGTTTTCACGGTCCAGGACGGCAAGGTCATCGAAGCCCGCGAACATCTGGACAATACGGCCAAAGCGGATGAGTTTTGGTACTAACGTCCAGACCTGCCCACCGTCAGGCCAGACGGGAAATGGCGTCGGACTGAATATGGAACGCCTGGGAATCACATGGCGTCATCTGTTGCCTGACACCGTGAGTGCACATAGCCTATCGACAGGATGTCGGGAACGGCGCTGGAAAGTGGCGACGCGAAGACGCCCAGAAGGAACAAGGTCATGGCAACAGGCACGGTCAAATGGTTCAACGCCGAAAAAGGCTTCGGCTTCATCACGCCCGATGACGGAGGTGCGGATCTTTTCGCTCACTTCTCCGCAATCTCCGGTGGCGGTTACCGGTCCCTCGAGGAAAACCAGAAGGTCGAATTCGAGGTTGGCCAGGGCCAAAAGGGCCCCCAGGCGCAGGACATCCGCCCCATCTAACAAAAAAGCGCCGGTCCGGCCCGTTGCTTCAGCGGCCGGACCGGCTCTTTTTTTTGTGCCCCGGCACCGCGCGGGCCATGATGGCTGATCCGACGGAATGCCATCCGTCCTCAAAGCCCCTCTGGACAGGGCAGGAGCCAAGGAGGACCCTGATGCTTGTTACAGACTCCGGTTCCCGGACTATGGCACCCTTCGTCCCGTAGGGACGACCCCTCCGGTCCCGGCGCCAGCCGCAGCCGGAGAATCCAGAGGAAATTCCGCTTCGAGGAGTAAGCAATGCTTACAACTGTTGTGCAGAAATTGGAAAACAAATCATTCGACAACCCGGAAGAGAAGCGTCGTCCGCCAAAAACTGAGGTGGACATCGTTTCGGTCAGCGACAACACCTTGGGCCGCTTCACGTTCGAACCCGGTTGGAGTTGGTCGGAGTCGATCAAACCGGTGGTTCACACGGACAGCTGCCAAAACAACCATTTGGGCTATTGCGTGGCGGGGACGCTCAACGTCGAGATGGAAGACGGCAGCAGCGCAACAATCCGCGCCGGTGAAGCGTACTCCATTCCGCCGGGCCACCAAGCCCGGGTCGAGGGCGATGAAGCCTTTGTCGGGTTGGAGTTCATGAGCGCCGCGAGCTACGCGAAGCCTTCCTGACAGGCAAACACCAGCAGGGGCTCACCTGTCGGCGGCATTGGCGCCACCAACAGATGAGCCCCCGGTGCTCGCGACGTGCCGCCCCCGGGTCAACCGCACCGCTGACCCCTCGATGACCGGCGGGACGCTCGTAGCGCCTAGCATGGACTTTTGGGACCCTTCTGGTCCACGTCCTGCAACAGCACGGAGCACACCATGGATTCCCGGCACACGTTCGACGCGATCGACATCATCTTCAACCCCAACAGCACCGGTGAAGCCCCTGAGATGGCCCGCACCCTGCACGACCGGCTGACGGAAATCCTGAGCTACAGTCCCGAACTCCGACTGGTTCCCACGGAGCACGCAGGGCATGCCATAACGCTGGCCCGGGAAGCGGCGCAGCGCACCACCAAGGCGCTGGTGGTTTCCGTCAGCGGTGATGGCGGCTACAACGAGGTGATCAACGGCGTAATGCAGAGCGAAAACCGGTCAGCCGTCAGCGCTGTCATGGGAGCGGGCAACGCCAATGACCATCGCCGCACAACTGCCACCAAACCCCTCGCCGAGGCCATCGCGGAGGGCGATGTGCGACAGATTGACCTGCTGCGGGTCACCGTCGGTGAAGGCGAAGACAGCGACATTTCCTACGCACACTCCTACGTCGGATTCGGCCTGACACCTGTGATGGCCATCGATTTGGAAAAGGGCAGTAAAGGAGCCCTCAAGGAGATGGTGTCCGTTATTAAAACGTTCTCCAAGTTCCGGCCCTTCGAAATTCTGACAACCGATGGCCGACGGCGTAGGTTCGACAGCATGCTGTTCGCCAACATCGCCGAAATGGCCAAATACGCCACCCTCAGCGAGGCGGGCAACGAGGCCGCCGACGGGATGTTTGAGGTCATCGTCTTTCCGCACGTGGCCAAGTGGCGCATCCTCCTGCTCGCTATCCGCGCCGCCACGAAAGGGCTAGGAGACCAGCCGAGCGTGCGCAATTACGAGTTCACCACTGTCAAGCCCATTCCCTATCAAATGGACGGCGAGGTGAAGTCGCTGCCGGCACGGACACGCTTTCGCATCGAATCTGCGCCTGGCGCTCTGTCCACCCTTGGCTGAGGAATAGCCGCACCACAGGCATAGCCCGATCCATGGTTACGGGGCCGGCACCGGCCTAGACTTTCCACCATGATCGCCGTTGAGCCTACGGACCTGACTTACGACTACCGGCTGCGCTACCGGGGCGTTCCCTCACCATTGCAGGAGTTCCGAAACTACCCCCTGCGCTGGGAGGTGAACGTAGCGTTGACACCCGACGGTGGAACGCCCACGCCGACGGTCGCCTCCGCAACGGCGTACCTCATTCCGGACGCCGGACTGATCGACCTGGACGCGGCCCTTGATCTGACGGTGGAGAATCTCGATGAGATCCAGGTGGTGCTCTCCGCCCAGCCGGACCTGATGAGGGATCTGGGCATGTACGCCGACGGCGGCGACCTCCTGGTTGTCACCGCCTTGACAGTCGAACAGGACTATCGCGGACAGGCCCTTGGGCACCATGTCGTCAACGCCCTGCTGGAGACCGTTGGACGTGCTGTCCGGCTCACCGTTCTGAAGGCAACCCTGGGGTTGGGCGCAGAGGAGACCTCCGGTGCTGGTACGGATACCGACCCGCTCGATGCCCAGCGCACGTACTGGGAAAACTTTGGCTTTATGGTGGTTGAAGATGATGTGATGGCCTACTCCGACTGGTCGACCTGGCTCGTCGACGACGACGAGGACGGCGAGGATACCGAAGTCGACGACCAGTGGCCGGAACCGCAGGCCGACGACTAGGGCGACATTTCGGGAAGTTGGTTCCGGCAGAGCCTTTTCGGATCGGGCCGTTAGGACTACCTTGATGGCCATGATGACCGTCAAACCGTTACCTGGAAGGCAAACAGCCCGCCTCACTGTGCTACTGGCGCTGCTGACAGCAGCTTCAACCGTGTTCGTCTCGGCGCCGGCTTCGGCGGACACGGTCTCCGGAGCGCACCGCTCCGACAATGTCATCCGCTACGTCGCGTTGGGTGATTCCTACGCCTTCGGCGTCGGCGCCGACCATGAAACCGAATCCTATCCTGCCCTGCTCGACGCGGTTGCGGGGGTCGCCCTGACAGCAAATCGCACAACCCCTGGAGCGAGCACCTCCAATCCGGCTGCGGGGACTATTGACGTTGACGAGCAGATAGCCTCCGCCCTGAACCAATTGCGACTTGCCGACCTCGTCACCCTCACCGTCGGGGGCAATGACATTAAGGCGATCGAGACGCTGGGCGCTTGTTTCACGACCCCGCCGGAGTGTGCGGCGGCCCTTAGCGCGATCGGGCAGAGACTCGATTCTGCCGCGTTCGTGGAGTCGTTGACGGCAACAATCAGCTCGATTACAACGGCCGCACCAAATGCCACAGTGGTCGTTACAGGCTATCCTCGGCTTCTTGACCGTTCCGTGAGTGAAACCGTCATCCCCATCCCCAAAAATGTGGTCCGGACAATCAACGAGCTCACTGACGAATTGAACCGTGTCATCAAACATGCTGTACATCGGGCGGACGGCCGGGCTATCTACGTCGATGTGACTAAGGAATTCAGGGACCACGCACTCGGTACCACACAGTCCTGGCTAACCCTGGGTGGACCGGCCAGTTTCCATCCGAACGGGTCAGGCTACCGCTTCGGCTATTTTGCCGCCATCACTCAGGCTGTCGACCTGCAGGCGCTGCGGCAGCAATGCGGGCAGCACCACTCCTACCAGGACCAGGACGCGGCCTAGCAACGCAGCGCGGTGACCTCCAAGGGACGTGACGTGGCTCCCACAGCAGCAAGCGCCGTGGGAGCCACGTTTGCCTATGCGGCCTGCTTGGACTTCCGGACGGCCGAAACGGTTCCGGTGTGCGGGTCGAGCGGGCCGCGACCAGCTTTCGTGGGACCAGCACCGGATGCGGATCCCAGGGAGTCGGCGGCGTCGGAACCCGCCGAGGGGGCTGAGCCGGCCGGGGCGTCCCTACCCGGCGAGACACTGGAATCCTCGGGTTTCACCACCGGCGTCGATGTGCGCGCCGCGGCACGAACTAAGCGCAGCTGGCGCGCAAGGTCTGCGGCGGCAAAGGCCCCGGCAACGACGGAACAGACAATGAGGAAAAGCATGAAGTACAGCCAGGCCAGGGTCACCAGGGGGGACCTGGCGTCATGGAGAAAAGCCAGTCCACCCAGGCTGCCTACGGCCCAAAACAAGGCAACGCAGAACAGCACCGTGAGCGCAGGAAAAAGAGGTCGGTAGGGCGAGGATTCGAGACGTCGACCGGCGGAACGAAGAAGTGGCAGCACCCCTACATTATGCGATGCAGGCGACCACTTATGGTGCAGGTGTGACGAATGTGAATTGGTGTCCTCGCTTACCGCATGCCTTATAGTTCTTGCTACTGGGAGACAGTCGTCGAGCAAAGTGCGGCAGTCCGGGCATGTATTGAGGAAGCACTGTGCCATCCGGCGACACCAACCTGACGTTTCAGCGGCTGCTGGACTGCCCCTCGGGCACTTTTGAGTACGACCCCCGGACCAATGCCTTCACCTGGTCCGATGAGCTTTTTCGTATCCACGGCTACGAGCGGGGCGAGGTTGTTCCCACCCTGGAACTTGGCCTGGCACACGTTCACGGGGCCGACCGTGAAGCCACCAAGACACGTTGGGCGCAGCTCACCGCGCACGGCGGCAGATACACGAATTACCACACCATCGTTGACGCAGCAGGTCGTGAACACCGGGTGCTGAGCGTGGTGGAGACCTCGACCGACCGGGGCGACCGGACAATCCGCGGCGTCATCACGGACCTCACCCTCGTCTTCGACAAGGAAAGCCGGACCGTGGCCAACGAAGCTGTGGCTCAGTCGGCCCTACACCGCGCCAGCATCGAACAGGCCAAGGGCGTCCTGATGGCGCACTTCACCACGAACGCAGACACTGCCTTCGAAATCCTGGTTCGGTTGAGCAGCGTCAGTAATCGGCGGCTGAACGAGGTTGTCGACGACTTCATGTCCACCGTGTCCAGTCGTGGAATGCGCACCGCAATCGAACTGTTCTTTCCGCCGTCCCGGGTCGACGGCGGCACGGCCGGTGGCGGAGAACTGGCCGTAGCGGCGGCAGGAAAATCCTAGGAGTGGCGGTTACGGATTCTGCGGACGACGTCAAGAACGGCCACCGCAGCGGCGACCGCTGAACACACAATCAGGAACAGCATCAGGTACAGCCAGGCCAACGTCACTACCGGGGACCTGGCGTCGTGCAGCAGCGCCAATCCGCCCAGGTTACCGACGGCCCAGAACAGCGCAACGCTGACGAGGACTGTAAGTGCCGGATAGTAGGGTCGGTAGGGCGACGATTCGATGCGTCGCAGGGCTGGTCTCAGGAGTTCAAGCACCTCCTTATTATGGGAGCAGCACGCGGCACCGGAGGCCGTAAAGGCTGTGAGCGGGCCGAGATGTTGCTCACAGCCGGACCGGGCTCAAATCCCATGCGAGCGCCAATTCCGGCGCCGTTGTCGTGCGCGGTCCGCGTGTCGTGCGCGGTCCGTGGAGCGGTGCCCGCCCTGTTAGGGTCGAGGCTTTGAACCCAACCTCGCCCTCCGGCCGCCACCCCGCGCTCGGCCGGTGGGCATAGAAAGGACACCCACCGCGATGATGGGAGCGAACCACGCAGCCTGTGGCGCCGCGGCCTGGGTGGCTTTGGCAACCCGCTTTGACGTCGATTGCGGGGCCCTGCACGCGGTCCTCCCGGCCATCCCGGCGCACGTCGGCCTTGGTCTCGGGTTGCTGCCTGTCAGCCCCATCGGTGTGGTGACCGGCGCTCTGGTAACTGCAGGCGCAGCCATGCTGCCTGATGCGGACCACCACAGCTCCACCATCGCCCACTCATTGCCGCCGCTGTCCAACGCGCTGTGTTCCGGATTGGGTCGCGCGTCCGGCGGTCACAGACACGGCACCCACTCGATCCTCGGTGTGCTTGCCTTTATAGCTGCCGCCTGGCTCGCCGGCCTGTGGACAATCGACACGCCCGGGTTCGGCACAGTTTTTCCTGGCGCAGGACTGGTATCCATTCTGTTGGTGGCCTTTGCCGCCAAGGCGCTCAAGGCCATTCCGGATTCCATGCGCAAGTTCCCGTGGGCGGTAGGCGTGGTAGTGGCGGTGTTCATTGCGCTGTGTGCACCGGACGAGCGGGGCTGGTTTCCCTTGGCGGTCGGCATTGGCGTCGTGGTGCATATTGTTGGAGATTTGCTAACGATCGAGGGCTGCAACCTGCTGTGGCCCCTGGTCCTCCGTCCCCCGCGCCGACTGCGCCGGGTCCCCCTGCTGCGCCAGGTCTGGCGGTCAAATGGCTTCGTCGCCGTGCCGCTGCTTGGACATGCGGGATCGCTGCGGGAGTGGTTGCTGTTGATTCCGGTGGGCGCTTACGCCCTCGTGGTGGTCGGCGGCACGCTGGCTGGAGTAGGGCTGGCGGCCTTGGCCTAGCAGGCTAGAGTGTGGACGACGGAACAGTGCGCCGGCCACGCCGGTGGCGGAACCACGAGGAGTCGACATGAAACTACCTGACATCCTGTCTGCGGACCGTGCCGGCGCCGCGGCGTCCCTGCTGCGGGACTACTACACGGAAACCGTCAAGAACGGGCAACGCCGGCCGGGCAGCTACTACGACACCTGGGCCGGTGGCGGAAACGCCCAGGGCACCGAAAACAGGTTGTCGGCCGACGACCTGCTGGCGGTCAGCTTCCTGAAGGTCCAGATTTCAGCCGACGCCGCCATCGGGCTGCTGGACACCTTCGCCGGGGAAATCAGCGCCCTGCTGGAACAGGTGCCCGCCGATGTGGAGCTGGAAAGTGTTGCCGAAGACGACCTGGACGCCGTTCTGGGCCCAGAGAGTGCGGCGCACCGGCTGTGGGATTTGCTGCGAGGTCACGGCAGCTTTCCCTGGGACCTGGGGCCAACGGCAACCAGTAAGATTCTGGCGCGCAAACGTCCGGCGCTCATCCCCATCTACGACCCCATCGTGGATCAGGCGGTAGCCCTTGGCGGGTCGCAGACCCAATGGGACCAATGGCACAGCCTGCTGCGCGATCCGACGTATCAACTGCTGGCGACGCTGGACTCCGTACAGGAGCAGGCACGCATCCCGCATTCCATCTCCCGGCTGCGGATCCTGGACGTGGTCCTGTGGATGTATGAGCGCAAACGTCGGCTGGCTACGCTCGCCGCAAAGTAGCTGCCGGCGGTGTGTTCCTCCGCGGCCAGCGCGGAGGGTGCAATAGGCTCCAAGGATGGACAGTACTTCCACCCCTGGCGGTGCAGCGTCGAACGGGTCGCCCTTGCTGCACCAGGAACTGGACGGACAACTGTCCATCGACGAACTGCTGGTGGAACTGGATGAACAGCCCTGGCAGCGCGTCAGCGCAGCGACACTGGCCGCAGGAAGTCGGTAACGGGCTCGCGCGTCCACCATTGTCCTGAATCCCGACGCTCGCTTCGGGATGAGAACCGATAGTCGTAGTACCTGGCACGCACCCAGCGGGGCCTGTCACCGTCGAACGGGTCACGGCGGAGCAGCCGCAGTACGGCCGGATCGGCCTGCAGCAGGTGTATCACCAGCGATTGGAACCAGCGCTCGCGGGGCGAACCGAACGCAAGGAACCACATCATCCAGTCCAGCCGCAGGTGCCAGGGAGCGAACTGCCGTGGCATGCGCCGCGGGTCCCCCGGCTTGCCCTTGAATTCGTACTCCAGCCACTGCGTATCCGGAGCGGGCACCTCTTCACGGGTTCCTTCGAGAACCACCTCATACCGACGCCGCGTGATCGACCCGAAGGCGCCGTAGGCATTTGCCAAATGCCAGCGGTTGAAGCCGGCATTCATCAACTGCCTCCGGGAGACCAAATTCCGCAGTGGCCAGTAGCTGAGGTAGACCATCAGCGCGGTGGCGGCCAGGACCGGAATAATCCAGGCGAGCGGGGACTTTCCGACCGCACCCGGAGCGAAGCTGACCCCGGGCAGCAGCACCTGGACCGCCCGGTCATCGAGGGCGGAAAAGGCCAGCAGCATGGTCAGCACGTTCAGCCACGCGAAGTTGCCGGACAGCACCAGCCAGCCCTGCGTCACCACGACTATCAGAGCGGCAACAGTGGACACCGGCTGCGGCGCGAAGAGGAGGAACGGCACCACCAGTTGGGTGATGTGGTTTCCCAACACCTCCAACCGGTGCAAGGGCTTTGGAAGGTGGTGGAACCACCAACTCGCAGGGTTGGGCATCGGTTGCGTTTCGTGGTGGTAATACAGTGCCGTCAGGTCCCGCCAAACGCTGTCTCCCCGAATCTTGATCATTCCCGCGCCAAACTCGAGCCGGAACAGCAGCCAACGGAAAAGGAAAAGCACAGTCACCGGCGGAGGAACCTGGTCCGAGCCCAGGAAGGCGGCAAGAAACCCAGCCTCCAGCAGCAGGGACTCCCAGCCGAACCCGTAGAAAATCTGCCCCACGTTCACGATGGACAAATACAGGAACCACAGCAGCAGGAACGCCAACAGCGGTACCCACGGCGGGCCCGCCTGTGGCAGCCCAAGCACCAGGGAGAGCGCCACGGCGACGCCGGTCCAGGCCACGCCCAGCAGCAAACGGTCCGAGTATCGCCAATGGAAAAGCGAGGGGGCATCACGCCAGGAAGCCCTCGCCAGGAACGCCGGCACCGGCAACAGCCCGCGCTCCCCCAACAACGCACGGAACTGGGTGAGGACCACTGCGAAACCCAGAAGGTAGACGCCTGCCACCCCCCGCTGCAGCACCTGCCGAGCGAAGTAGTAGCCGTCCGCGTCAAACCATTCCATGGCAATTCAACGGTAGGTCCGCTGGCACCGGCCCTGTCAAGGCGAGCGTGCCAGCGGCTCCCGACAGGGCGGAAACGTGCAGGGAAAGCACCAAGAATCACGCCCGTTCTCCCCGGAACGTTGTCAGCCAACGGGAACCGTCAGCTGCCAGGCCAGCACCTGCTCCGCCGCCCGATTAGGTTCCATTCGGGATCCGTGTAGACTGAAGTCAGTTGTAGTGTTACGCATTTGTATTTCAAGCGGCGGAACCCAAACGGGCCGTCGCTTTTTCTGTAAAAGCGGAAAACGAAGCGCCGCAACTGAGTCGCCCCGGCAGTCGGGGCAGATCTCGATTACAGAAGGAAGAAATAAAATGGCTACAGGTACCGTCAAATGGTTTAACTCCGAAAAGGGCTTCGGCTTCATCGCCCCCGAAGACGGCAGCGCCGATGTCTTCGCTCACTACTCCGCGATCAACGCTGGTGGCTACCGCTCCCTCGAAGAGAACCAGGTCGTGACCGTCGAGACCGAGCAGGGCCCCAAGGGCCCCCAGGCTGTCAACATCCAGGTTGCCTGATTTTGTGACACCCCGGACCTGATTGGTCCGGCAAAGAAGGACGGGAGGCAACTCCCGTCCTTCTTTGCGTTAAGCCCAGCGCGGGAACCTTCGCCGAACCCCTGCAAGCTGTCCGCGGATATTCCTCAGGCATAATAGGAAGCATGCTGATTATTCGGAGGCGCAGTGGAATTTGACCAGGCCGAGCTGGAGCGCACAGCCAGCAGCTACTTCGGTTGGGAGGAATTTCGGCCCGGCCAACTGGAAGCCGTGAGGGCAGCCCTGCAAGGTCGTGATGTCCTTGCCGTCATGCCGACCGGACATGGCAAATCTGCGATCTATCAATTGGCGGCCGTCCAGCTGGAGGGCCCGGCGGTAGTGGTGTCACCGCTGATAGCCCTGCAGAACGATCAGATGCAGGACCTGAATGCGCTGGGCGAGAAAACCCGTGCCGTGGCCATCAACTCCACGTCTTCGGAACGTGAACAGGAAGAGAACTGGGAGCTGCTGGACACCGGCCAGGTGAAATTCCTGTTCCTTACCCCCGAGCAGCTGGCCAAGGACGAGGTTGCATCCCGGGTGGCGCAGGCAGGCCCGGCTCTCCTGGTCATCGACGAAGCCCACTGCATCTCCTCCTGGGGCCACGATTTCCGCCCCGACTATCTCCGCTTGGACACCGTACGAGAGGCCTTGGGCGGGCCAACAATTGTGGCGTTGACGGCGACGGCTTCCTCTCCAGTCCGCGACGAGATCATTGAACGGCTCAAGCTGAAGGAGCCCCTCGTCCTGGCTGAGGGCTTCGATCGTCCCAACCTTGAACTCTCCGTCCAGCGGCACGAGGCGGAGTCGCGGAAACAGCAGGCCGTCCTGGATCAGGTGACCGAACTGCCCAAGCCGGGACTGCTGTATGTCTCCACCCGTAAGTCGACGGAAGAGTACGCCGCCGCACTGGTCGAACGCGGAATCCGTGCCCTTCCCTATCACGCCGGCCTGGCAGTCCGGAACCGTGAAAGGGCACATGAAGATTTCCTGGCGGGGAACACCGACGTCGTGGTGGCCACCACCGCATTCGGTATGGGGATCGACAAACCTGACGTCCGGTTCGTCGTCCACGCAGACATTCCAGACTCGCTGGACAGCTACTACCAGGAGATTGGACGCGGTGGGCGGGACGGTGAGCGCACCGACGTCGTCCTGCATTATCGGAGCGAAGACGTTGGACTGCGGACGTTCTTCGGCACCCGTCACGCGCGGCCGGAAGACCTCCGGACGGTCCTCGCGGCCTTGAACAACTGCGACAAACCCATGTCGTTGAAAGACCTGAAGGCCGCGGTCAAGCTGTCGGCCCGGGCTGTGACCAGCACCGTGAACCTCCTGGAAGGTGCCGGAGTCCTGGGAGTCAGCCGGAAAGGCGTCCGGCCCTACAAGCGTTTTGACGTGGAGCAGGGGGTGCAGCGGGCCGTGGACGAGGCGGAAGCCAGGGTCCGCATGGAGCATTCCCGGATCGAGATGATGCGCGGCTACGCCGAAACGGATGGTTGCCGGCGGGACTACCTGCTGCGCTACTTCGGCGAATCCCTGCCCGAACCGTGCGGCTCCTGTGACAATTGCCGCAGCGGCAGGACCGCAACCTCCGCCGACGGCGAGGATGGCGGCTTCCCTGTGCAAAGCGGTGTGCGGCACCGCGAATGGGGGCCCGGAGTGGTGATGAGCCATGAGGGAGACCACATGGTGGTGCTGTTTGAGCAGGAGGGCTACAAAACCCTCTCCCGCAGCGCAGTCATCGAACATGATCTGCTCACCACGGTGGCCGCCTCCGCTTAGCGCCGGGCAGCCTGAACCACGGTACTAGGCTGCGGGCAAAAAATGGGGCGGGAATGTCCCCCAGCGGGCATTCCCGCCCGCGCCGCGCGCCGCCCGCAGGCGACCCGCAATGCTTTACTGCGAGACCGACAAGCAGCGCCGGGAATGCAGAAGGTGGGCGCCGGCTGAACCGGCGCCCACCTTCTGCAGCGCTTCGGCGCACTGCTTGTCTAACGACCATTAGACCAAACGATCCGCTAGAAGCGAAATCGGGCTCTCGCTTATGCGTGAGGCGGGCCCGCAGCCGACTCCGTGGGTCAGCCCCAGGGAATGGCACCGACCCCGATGCCGACACCGAGCATCACCAAAGCGACGACCAGGGCACGCCAGAGCACCTTCTTGTGATGGTCGCCCAGATCCACGTTGGCCAGCGAAACGAGCAGCAGAATCGCGGGCACCAGGGGGCTCTGCATGTGGACGGGTTGTCCGGCGATGGACGCCCGCGCCATTTCCGCAGCACCGATTCCGTAGTGGCTTGCGGTTTCGCTCAGCACGGGAAGGACCCCAAAGTAGAAGGCATCGTTGCTCATGAAGAACGTCATCGGGATGCTGAGCAGGCCGGTGATGACGGCCAGGAACGGTCCCATGGAGGTGGGAATGATGTTGACCAGCCACTGCGACATCGCATCAACCATGCCGGTGCCGTTGAGGACGCCGGTGAGCACGCCGGCCGCCAGGACCATGGCAACGACGGCCACGACGCTGGGGGCGTGGGCAACCAATTGGGCGGCCTGCTCCTTCATGCGGGGGAAGTTCACGACCAGGGCAATGGCTGCCCCGACCATGAAGACGTAAGCGAGCGGCATAAGGTCCATCACCAGCAGGACCATGACCGCGATGGTCAGGGCGAGGTTGAACCAGAACAACCGGGGGCGCAGGGTGGCACGGTTCGGGTCGAGCGCGGAACCTGCCAGCATCGAAGTCGCCGGTGAAGCCGGCAATCCGCCGCCCTCCGTCATCGTCGGACGCTCCCGCAAGGCCACTCCGCCGGAGGTGTGGCTCGTGCCGCCAGTGGTTGAGCGGGTTGATCCGTTGCCTGCAGCGCGGGTCACTGCACCACCGAAGACGGTTCCGCCACCCCACGTGCCGGTGCGTCCGGCTTCCGGGTTGGCGATCGCCAGGCGCTTGCGCTCCTGCAGACCCAGGGTCCAGGCGAAAACCATGACGATGATCATGCCAGCGGCCAGGGACGGCAGCATTGGAACGAAGACCTCCGAGGGGGAAACCTTCAGCGCCGCTGCGGCGCGGGCCGTCGGACCGCCCCAGGGCACAATGTTCATGGTGCCATTGGCCAGGCCGGCCACGCAGGTCAGGATGACGGGGCTGAGGCCCAGACGCAGGTAGATCGGCAGCATGGCCGCCGTCGTCAGGATGAAGGTGGTGGACCCATCCCCGTCGAGCGACACCACGGCGGCCAGGACGGCGGTTCCAAGAACCACCTTGGCCGGGTCATTGCCGAGGATCCGGAGAATGAACTTGACCAGCGGGTCAAACAGGCCGACGTCGATCATCAGACCGAAGAAGATGATGGCGAACATCAGCAGCGCGGCCGTCGAGGTGAGGCTCTTCATGGAGTCAAGGACCATATCGCCGATGCCCAGGCCAGCTCCGGCGAACAGACCGAAAATGGTGGGGACCAGGATGAGCGCCAGCACCGGCGTGAGTTTCTTGGTCATGATCAACGCCATGAACGCGGCGATCATGGCGAATCCGAGGACAATTAGCATTACTGCTCCTAACTGGCGGCCCATCGTTGTGACCGGCGTAACAAACCGTATAGTGGCCCAGATCACGGGTGGGCCTTTCGCCCGGTTGAGGTGCATACTGCTTGTTGCGCACGTTTTGCTCATTTAGATCAGGAAGGGAAATGATGCCGCACCGCCGGGCAGGCCGAATCAGGATTGGCTTCTCCGGTCGCATGCTGGCCCTGCAGTTGGCCGTGGTGGCCGTCGTCGTTCTGCTCTCCGCGGCGGTCTTCGGCTGGCTCACCTATGAGCGGCTGGGCACTGAAGCGCAGGAGCAGGCCCTGGCCGTAGCGCGTTCCGTGGCGGCGGCCCCCGAGGTGCGTACACAGGTGAGCGGGCTGGCGGAGGCGCCGCCTGAGCAGCTGACACCCGCCCTGCTGGCAGGCGGTCCCCTCCAGCAGTTCGCTGAGGAAGTACGCCGTCGCACCGGGTCCCTGTTCGTTGTCGTCACCGATGATGCCGGACTTCGGCTGGCTCATCCCAACCTGCAGTTGCTGGGACAGCGGGTCAGCACCGACCCGAGCGGGCCGCTTGCCGGGACCGAGGTGACCAGTTCGGAGCAAGGTACGCTGGGCCGCTCCGCGCGAGCCAAGGTTCCGGTCTTCGCGCCCGGCGCATCAACGGTTGTGGGTGAGGTCAGCGTGGGCTATTCCAGCGCCGGCATCCTGGACACCCTGGGCATCAGCATCCTGCCCGTGGTCCTCACCGCCGCCGCGGCACTGGGCCTGGGCGCCATCGCCTCCGTGCTGTTGGGTCGCCGGCTCCGCCGGCTGACGCTGGGCCTGGAACCGGAGGAAATCGCCGCCCAGGCCCAGGATCAGGAGGCGGTGCTGCGCGGCGTGGACGATGGCGTCATCGGTGTCTCGGCCGAGCGAAGGATCACCGTGTTCAATCGGGAAGCCCGACGGCTGCTGGACCTGCCGGCCGGTGTCGACGTGGTTGGTCTCGACTTGGGGAAGGCTCCCCTGCCGGTCGCCCTGGCGGGCCTGCTGGAGCTCGCGACGCCCGAGTCCCCCGCCGTGGAGCAGGTCGTCGGCAGCAGGGTCCTGATTCTCACTGCCCGGGCCGTCCAGCCCAGGCGGCGGCTGGGCCGAAAAATCCTGGACGAGGAGACCGAACGCCGCAGCGGTCCCCGGCTGGGGTGGGTGGTGATGCTGCGGGACCGGACGGAGCTGCAGTCCCTGACACGCCAACTGGACGCCGTCGGGGCCTTGAGCACCGCCCTGCGCGCGCAACGGCACGAGTTCGCCAACCGGCTGCACACGGTCTCCGGCCTGCTGACCATGGGTGAGTATGACGAGGCAAGGGCCTATGTCGGGGCGGTGATGTCCACCGGACCCCTGAACTATCCGCTGGAGCAGGCGGAACTGCTCCAGGACCCCTACCTGCAGGCCTTCATCGGTGCCAAAAGCGTGGAGGCCGCCGAGCGTGGCGTGAACCTGCGCTTGGGACCCGAAACGTCCCTGCGCGGGCAGGTCGTCGAGCCGCAGGATGTGACGACGGTGCTCGGCAACCTGATCGATAACGCGGTCCGCGCCGCCGTGCACGGTTCGGCCGGCGAGCGCTGGGTGGAAGTGGAACTGCTGGACGAACCAACGGACGGTGTCCTGCACATGGTGGTGGCCGACTCCGGGAACGGACTCGCCCGGGCCGACGGAGCTGCTGCCGACGGCGGTGTTGCCGGCGGTGCCGCCGGTGGTACTCCAGCCGACGGTGCCGCTGCCGGCGCCGGAGCTGCTGGACTGGCGGAAGAGATCTTCGCCGAGGGATTTTCGACGGCAGCAGCGGCGGCGACGCCGGGAACCGAATGGTCCGCCCAGCCCGCCCTGGTGCTGCCGGACATCCACGGACACGGCTTTGGTTTGCCCTTGAGCCGGCAGCTGGCCCGTCGGCGCGGCGGTGAGGTCTGGGTGGCCGATCCCGGCCGTCCGGGCGGGCCCGGCGCTGTTTTTTGCGCGCGCCTGCCCGGAACGATGGCGGCACGGGAAATGATGGAGGAACGGTGACCGAAGACCTAAGAGTCCTGATTGTCGACGACGACTTTCACGTGGGCCGCCTGCACGCCGGCTTTGTAGCGGCGGTCCCGGGATTCACCGCCATGACCCCGGTAGGGACCGCCGAGCAGGCGTTGCGGGTGGTGCACAGCGACGAACCCGACCTCATCCTGCTGGATGTGTACCTGCCGGACGCGTTGGGCCTGGAACTGCTGCGCAGCGTGGACGTGGACGTCATGATGCTCACCGCGGCCGCCGACGCCCGCTCGGTCCGCAAGGCCATCCGCCGCGGCGCGCTGGGGTATCTGATCAAGCCGTTCACCGCCGACCAGCTGACCCGGCAGCTGCGGTCCTACGCCCGTTATCGCCGGCTGTTGGCGGACCAGCAAAACCTGAGCCAGGACGCCGTCGACCGGGCGCTGAACGCCCTGCATGGCGCAACCGTGGCAACTCCCGCAAAGGCCCGATCAGTTACTGAAACAGCGGTGCTGGAAGCCCTGCGGCCGGGCATGCAGCAATCGGCGGTGGAGGTGGCGCAGGCAGTGGGCATTTCCCGGGCCACCGCCCAACGGTACCTGTCGGCGCTCGCGGACGAGGGCGCCGTCGAAATCCATCTTCGGTATGGCAGCACCGGCCGGCCCGAGCACCGCTACAGCGCTCCCAGAGGGTAGGGAAGCCGGTCAGGCGCTCACCACGGCGTCGGCCCGGACACGATTGTGCAGCAGTTGCGCGCAGCGGATGAAGCCCAGGTGCGAGTAAGCCTGGGGATGGTTGCCCAGGTGCCTCTCCGTGGCCGGATCGTACTCTTCAGGCAACAGTCCCGTCGGACCCATCAGGCTGACCAGCTGGCTGAACAGCTTCTCGGCGTCGTCATACCGGCCCACCGCGAGGTAGGCCTCGATCAGCCAGGTGGTGCAGATGTGGAAGCCGCCCTCCAGGCCCGGCAGGCCGTCGTCGTAGTGGTAGCGGAACACCGTGGGCCCGGCGCGCAGCTCGCGCTCCACTGCTGCCACCGTCGCGTGGAACCGGGGATCGGCAACATCCAACAGGCCGGACAGGCCCACATGCAGGACCGCGGCGTCCAGGTCGTCACTGTCGTAGGCGACCGTGTAGGAGGTGGCGGCTTGGCTCCAGCCTTCCGTTAGGACCTCGGAACGAATGGTTTCAGCCAGGGCGGCCCATCCGGAGTCGGGCGTGCGACCGTGCCGGCCTGCGATGCGGAGGGCACGGTCCAGGGTTACCCAGCACATGACCTTGGTGTAGACGTGATGCCGGGGCGGCCTGCGCGCTTCCCAGATCCCGTGGTCCGGCTCATGCCAGCGGGCGACGACGGCGGCGGCCATCTGCTGGACCAGCGACCACTCGCTGTCGCTGAGGGCGCTGCGGCGTTGGCTGAGGGTGTCGATGAGCTCCGTGATGGGCCCAAAAACGTCCAGTTGAACCTGGTGGTCAGCAGCGTTTCCAATCCGTACCGGCCGGGAACCGGCGTAACCGGGCAGGTTTTCCACGGAGGCCTCCGAGGACATAGGCGCACCGGAGACGGAATACAGCGGGTGGAGCCACTCGGGGCCGGGAGAATTGGCCAGGATTCGGGTCAGCCAGGCGAGGAACCCCTCGGCTTCAGCGGTGGAACCGAGGTCAACGAGGGCTCGGACGGTCATCGAGCCGTCCCGCAGCCAGCAGTACCGGTAATCCCAGTTGCGCGTGCCGCCAATGCCCTCGGGCAGGGAAGTTGTCGGCGCGGCAAGCACGCCGCCGGTGGGTTCGTGCACCATGGCGCGCAGGGTCAGGGCGGAACGTGCAACCAGGGAGGGTTTGACCCCCGGAATGTCAAGGGACTGGGTCCAACCGCGCGTGGCGGCGATGAGGACGGCCCGCCGCAGCGGTTCCTGGTCCGGGTCGGGAGTGAAAGACTCAGTGTCACCGCAGCGCAGGGTCAGCACGATCGGCCCGTCCTGCAGGGCCACCACGGCTGTCGCCGTCGCATGCCGCCCGTCGGAGGTCAGGGTGAAGTCCACGCCGGGCGCCCAGAGCTGGATGGGGTCAGAGGTGCCGACGACGTGCACGGCCTCGCCGCGCCGTTCCATGGCAAACGGGGCATTGGCGTAGTCGGGGCGGGGAGCGAACGTGATCCGCGCGTCGCCCGAACCGTTCAGCGTGCGCACCAGCGTTGTGATTCCCTCCGGAGACGGTTCCAGGTAGTCGGTGACGGTGACCTCCGCCCACCGGGTCTCCACCAACATGGTGTTGTCGACGTAGCGTTGCCCCAGCACCTGGGACACCTTTACAGGCTCGATGCTGAAGTGCCCTGCCGCATCGCCGCCCAGCAGATGCGCAAACAGGGATCCGGAGTCCGGCAACGGATGGCTCATCCAGCAGACCGTCGCGTCGGGCGTCAGCAGCGCGGTGGACGCCCCGTTGCCAAGCAGGGTGTGCCGTTCCAGGCCCACTGCGTCCTCACCGAAAAGCCACGATCGGCGCAGTTCAAAAAGAATGGCCAGGACCCGGGCGAAAGCCTCGGGGTCGCGGACATGGTGCTCTGCCGCCCCTGCCCCGTCGCCGACCCAGATGCCTAGGTCCGGTCCGCGGAGGGTCCGCAACGCGTACTCGTCGCTGCTGGCGTCCCCCGCGTACAGTGCTGCCCCGGCGCCCAGCTGGGAGCGCAGCCGCTCCAGTGCCAGGCCCTTGGATGGTTCCACCATGGACAGGTCCAGCACTGACCGGTCCTCAAGGAAGTACATGCCGTGTTCATCGGCAACGGCCCGGGCACGCGCCTTCACCCGTTCCACGACCTCCGGCGGAGCGAACCGGGTGTGCACGGCCACGGCCACCGGCTTGCGCTCGATGGTGATGCCGCGTTCGGCCCCCACGGCCTCCTCCAGAATGCGCCCCGCCTGCTGCAGGACCGCTTCGGTGTGCAGTTCCAGTCCATGGGCGAAGAGCATGTCCCCTTCCGCGCCGTGCGAGCCCACCAGGTGGATTTCAGCCGGCAGCCGCGACACGGACGCCAGGTCCCGCAAGGACCGCCCGGAAATAACGGCTGCATGGGTGTTGGGCAATGCGGCCAGCGCACGCAACGCCACGGACGCTCCGCCCCGGGGGAGGATCTCGGTGGACACTCCCTCCGCCTCGCACAGGGTGCCACCGTAGTTGCACGCGACCAGCAGGTTCGGCGTACGGGCCAACAGGCGCAATTCGGTGAGCAGCCGGGGCGAGAACCCGTCATTGGCGGTTCCGGCGCCCTGGACATAGGGGTGCAGCACGTTCAGCGGCAGTGACCGGTTGAGCAGGACGGCGTCGGCGATGCTTTGGTTCAGCGGAGTCGGCATGGGCACCTTCGGGCAGGAGCAGCGGTGGACGGCAGGAACCCCACCCCGAGCACATCAGGGTCCGGCTCCCACCAATCAGTGTTGCGGGGCTGTGTTTCCATCACGGGCGGACATTGTTGCCCAGACGTTAAGTTCCCAGCCCGGAGCTCAGTCGGTTGTCGCCGACCGCTGCCGGTAGAGTCAATTGGATGGAACTTGCGGTGGTCGGTGTCATTGCTGTGGTCATCATTGTGGCAGTGGAAAAGTTCGCCGCACGCCTGGGCGTGGCCGCACCGCTGATCCTGGTGGTGGTGGGACTGGTCTTGTCCTACGCCCCGGGAGTGCCGGTCTTCACGGTGCCGCACGAATGGATCCTCGCGGGTGTGCTGCCGCCGCTGCTGTACGCGGCAGCCATCAAAGTGCCGGTGGTGGATTTCCGCCGCAACCTCGGACCCATCACCAGCCTCTCCGTCGTCCTGGTGCTTGTGTCCGCCTTTGCCACCGGTTTTCTGTTGTACGCCCTGCTGCCGGACCTGAACTTCGCGGCGGCGGTCGCACTCGGTGCCGTCATCAGCCCACCCGACGCGGTCGCCGCCACCTCCATCGGCAAGCGGCTGGGGCTGCCGCCACGCCTGTTGACGGTGCTGGAAGGCGAGGGACTGGTCAACGACGCCACCGCACTGGTCCTGCTGCGCACCGCCGTCGCGGCAGCCGCCGGCGGAATGTCATCAATCTGGTCAGGCGTCGGCAGCTTCGTGTACGCGGTGGTCGTCGCCGTCATCATCGGATTCCTGGTGGGCATCGTGACGGTCGCCGTCCGGGCGCGCCTGGATGACCCTGTGCTGGACACTGCCCTGTCCTTCGTCGTGCCGTTCATCGCGTTCCTACCCGCTGAGGAGCTGCACGCCTCGGGAGTGCTGGCCGTCGTCGTCGCCGGTATCTACACGGGCCATCAGGGCTCACAGTCCTTCGACGCGCGGGCCCGGATCAGTGACAGCGTTAACTGGCGCACCGTCCAGTTCCTGTTGGAGAGCGCCGTGTTCCTGCTGATGGGGCTGGAAATCCGCAGTCTGGTCGAGAACATCGATGCCTCGCTGCTGACCGTGGGCGAGTCAGTCCTGATTGGCCTGCTGGCCGCGGCTGCCCTGATTGTGCTCCGCTTCGCCTGGATCTTCCCGCTGATCTTCCTGATGCGTCGCCGTGCCCGCCGCGCGGAGCATAAGACCATGCTGTTCCGGCTCCGGCTGGGAAAGCTGAAGGAATTGTCGTCCAAGGATCCGCGGCAACAGCGCCGACAGCGCCTGCTGCAGCGCATCTACGACCGGCGACGGGCGGACCTGGAACAGGAACGGCGTGAGGGCTTCGGTTGGCGCGGCGGAATCGTGCTGTCCTGGTCCGGTATGCGCGGGGTGGTGACCCTGGCCGCGGCACAGTCCCTCCCCGAATCGGTGCCCTACCGCGAGCAGCTGATCCTGATTGCCTTCACCGTGGCGATCGTGACGCTGTTGCTGCAGGGCAGCACGCTCCCCCGCCTGATCCAGGCACTTGGTATCCGCGGTATTGATGCGGCGGCCGACCGGCAGGAAGCCGCGGCCCTGCTGGAGGAAATCATCACCGCAGGGCTGAATGTGCTGGACACTCCGGACGAGGTACTCGGCGCCGGGGCGCACGTGGACCAGGACGTCCTGGAGCGGGTGCGGCGGGACACGTACCTGCGCAGTGAGGTGGCGTGGGAGCGCGCACGGGCGACGCCGGCCTCGGCGGCCGCGTCACCCCACCGTCAGTACCGGCAGTTGCGGCTGGCAGTTGTGGACCGGGAACGGCAGGCGCTGCTTGCGGCCCGCTCCGAAGGGAAGTATCCCTCCCGCATCATTGTCCAGGCCCAGCAGGTGCTCGACCTTGAGGAAACCCGGCTGCGGACCCGCACCGGGGAACACTGAGCGGCAGGCCCTGACGCGGCGCCCGTCGGCGCACCCCACCTCATGCTCAGCGGCAGGCCCGGCCGGGACGGTCAGCGGCAAACGGTGACCGGCGCAGCCCACCGGACCGGTCAGGCGCTGTAGTGGTCGTTCAAGAGCGCTACCTGGGCCTCACTGAGGTTCCCGTCCGTGGGCATGTCAGGGGTGCCCTTGATCCGATCCCGCGAGAACGCGACATGCACGTCCGGCACCAGTGACCCCTCCGCCATCCGGGCTCCCCGCAGCGAGACGAACTTCTCGCGGGACTCCAGCAGGCCCAGCGGCACCGTGATCCATACGGGTTTGCCGGTTGCGTCCAGGTGCACTTGGGAGACTTTGCCCAGCTTTTCGCCGTCGACGTCCCACACGGTCGCGTCCTGCAGGCTGTGCAGTTCCTGAAGATCGGGCCTGTTCAGTTCTTCGTCCGGACCTGTTGCCATGGTGTAGCTCCTGCCTGTGACTGTGCCTTGTGTGACTGTGCGCTATGTGACTGCGTTGGCGGCCGCAGAAGAGCGGTGCCGGCCTGGCAAAATCCTAGCGGTGCCTGTTGTGGGCGGCCAAGGCAAACGGCACAGGTCCGCTCACCTGTCCAGGCAGTCCCTGATGGCGTCAACGCCGCGCCACACCTCGGTGAAGCTCGTGGACAGCGGTGAGAGTCCCAGCCGAATACCGTCAGGATTGCGGAAGTCCGGAATGACACCCCGGCGCCACAGCTCGGCGGTAACGTCCCGGAAGGACGGATGATCGATGGTGATGTGCCCGCCGCGGCGTTCAGCGTCGCGAGGCGACGCCATACGCACGCCGTACCCGGCCAGCAGCCCGTCGCAAAGTCCGGTAGCGAATTCGGTCAGCGCCACTGACTTGGCGCGCACCGTGCCAAGTCCCACCTGCCGCACAAGGGCGATCATGTCCTGCATGGCGAGCATGCCGACGATCGGCGGGGTGCCACTGGTGAAGCCGCGGATTCCTGCCGCGCCCTCATAGCTTTCCCCCATGCCAAATGGGTCAGCACTTCCCAGCCAGCCCTGGATGGGTTGCTGCAGGATTCCGAAGTGCTCCTGTCGTACGTAGGCGAACGCCGGCGAGCCGGGTCCTCCGTTGAGGTACTTGTAGCTGCATCCGACGGCCAGGTCCACGTCCCAGGCGTCCAGTTCCACCGGCACCACCCCCACGGAGTGGCACAGGTCCCAGAGAATCAGGGCTCCGGCACGGTGGGCGGTTCGGGTCAGGGCTGCCGCGTCCGCGAGATAACCCGACCGGTAGGCAACGTGGCTGAGCACCACCAGCGCTGTTTGCGGTCCGACGACGTGGGCCAATTCAGCGTCCGTCACTCCGCCGTCGTGGGCGGATCGGATCCAGCGCAGGGCGAGCCCGCATTCCTTGGCGATGCCCTCCAGGACAAACCTGTCGGTGGGGAAATTGTCGGCGTCGAGCACGATCTCGGTGCGGTCCGGCCTGGCTGCGACCGCTGCCCTGCACAGTTTGTAGAGCAGCACGGTGGTCGAGTCCCCAATGGTGACCTGCCCCGGCGATGCGCCCAGGGCCACGGCCCCAAGCTCGTCGCCGATGGCCTGGGGCAGCGCGAGCCAGCCCTCATCCCAGCCGCGAATCAGTCGACCGCCCCACTGCTGACGCACGAAATCGGCGATCCGGTCGGCGCTGGCCGCGAGCGGACGGCCCAGGGAGTTGCCGTCAAGGTAGGCGACGACGTCCGGGTCATCGGCGCCCAGGAACGCGCCCCGATGCTCCGCCAGCGGATCGGCCGCGTCCAGGGTTTCGGCGTAGTCCAGCGTCAGTGGGAAAGCAACGGCAGCGTCGGTCTGTGGCATGTGGATCAGCTTACGGCGCCGGCCCGGGACCGGCTGCACCAGGAAGGCCGGACGACGATAACGGCCCCGCGGCCGGTCTCACAGCTCACCGAAAGCTGCGGCCCCCGGTTCAGGGCCCCTCGGAAAGCGGTGCCACCCGGCCGCTGAAGTGTCGCCGGCCGGTGCTGCGGTTCCAGCCGAGATAACCCGACCCGTGCCACCCGCCGTCGGCGTCCCGGTCGTCAACGATCCGTACTGCGACACTGGCGGGCAGGTAGACGGGGGCATCGAAGGACACCGACCACTCGAAGGCGTCGGGCTCGGGTGACCGAACCTCCGCAAGAGCCCGGGACGCCAGGAACATCCCGTGCGCGATGGAGCGCCGCATGCCAAGGGCTTTGGCCGAGAGTGCGCTGAGGTGGATCGGATTGAAGTCCCCGGACACGGCTGCATATTGTCGCCCGGTGTCCACGCCCAACCGCCACAGGGCGGTGGGCTCCGGAGCATTGAAATCCTCGGGCATGGACGCCGGGGCGGGACGATCGACTCCCGGCAGGTAGACCCCCTTGGCCAGATACGACGAAACTCCGCGCCACAGCACGTCGTCCCCGCTGTCGGCGCGAACCTCCACGACCAGGTCCACCTGCGTTCCTGCCCGGTGCCCCGCCAGATCCCGTGCCCACGACCGAATCGTGAGGGGTTGGGAGTAGTGGATGGGCGTAAAGGACTCGACCCGGTTCCGCAGGTGGATCATACCCAGCAACGGCAACGGGAAGTCCTCACGAACCATCACCTGCATGGCAACGGGAAATGCCAGCGTGTGCACGAAGCCGGCCGGCATGACATCGCGGGCAGTGTTCCCCAGCAGGTGCTGGTATGCCGTAAGGCGAGGCAGGCCGGCCACCACGTGGTTCACCTGCGCGCTGTACTCGGGAAGGCCGGGCCCCCGGTCGGATCCCAGCAACCGGTTCTTGGCAGCCATCCCGGCGGCGTTCAGGTAAAGCTTGGACAGCGAGGGCAGTTCGGGCAGCAGCTCCGGCTGCGTAACGCTCATTTGCCCACCAGGTTCTGGCCGCAGACGCGCACAGTGCGGCCCGTGATGCCCGCCGCTCCGCCGCTGGCCAGGAAAGCCACTGTTTCGGCGACGTCCTCGGGCCTGCCACCCTGCTGCAGGCTGTTCAACCGGCGCGCCACTTCCCGGGTGGCGAAGGGCATGCGTGCTGTCATGTCGGTCTCGATAAAGCCGGGGGCGACGGCGTTGATGGTGCCCCCGCGGGGTTCCAGCAACCGGGCTGTGGCGCCCACCAGGCCGATGACGCCGGCCTTGGAAGTGGCGTAATTGGTTTGGCCCCGATTGCCGGCGATCCCACTGGTGGAGGCCACCGACACGATGCGGGGCCTGTCGGTGAACAGTTCAGAGGTCAGGAAGGCCTCGTTCATGCGCAGTTGAGCTGCAATATTGACCGCGATGACCGAGTTCCACCGCACGGGGTCCATGTTGGCCAGCAGTTTGTCCCGGGTGATCCCGGCGTTATGGACGACAATGTCGAGCCTGCCGTAGCGTTGGCCGGCGTGCTCCAGGATGCGGTCGCCGGCATTCTCAGCGGTGATGTCCACTTGGAGTGCGGTGCCGGAAAGCTCGTTGGCCACCCGGGCCAGCTGCTCGCCCGCGGCTGGAACATCCACCACGATGACCCTGGCCCCATCACGGTGCAGTGTTCGGGCGATGGAGGCACCAATACCACGGGCTGCGCCGGTTACCACAGCGACCCTGCCGGCAAGTGGCCTCTCCCAGTCCTCCGGCAGGACCGCCTCCGGAATGCTCACGGACAGGAACTGGCCATCGACAAATGCCGACCGGGCGGACAGCAGGAACCGCAGGGCACCCAGGGCGGAGGCCGAGGACGGGTCCACCTCTCCGTGCAAAATGATCCCGTTGCCCGTCGCCCCGGCGCGCAGCTCCTTGGCCAGTGACCGCAGCATGCCCTCGACGCCGGCGCGGGCCGCGGCCGCCGCCGGATCCGACGCCTCCGCGGCATCCCGGGCCACCGTCACGACCCGGCCGCTGGCCGCCAGGTCGCGCAGGGACGCACCGGCCGCCAGGACCGGGCCGGCGAGATCAGAAGGATGGCTGAGGTCGTCGAGCACCAGCACCATGGCACCCAACTTCTCCTTGGGCGTGGCATGCCGGCGCACGTCAAGGTCCCAGTCCAGCAGCGCGGAGGCGACGGCGTCGGCCTGCTGGGAAAATCCCAGGACCAGCACCGGCCCGGTCAATAGGGGCTGGTGGGGAGAATAACGGCGCAGCACCGCCGGTTGCGGCAGGCCAAGCCTCTTGGCGAGATCACGGCCGAAGCCGGCGCTGACAAAGCGGGTGTACGCGTCTTCGCTTGGAACGCCCACGCCTACCTCGCTTCCAGGATTGCGACGACGCCCTGACCGCCGGCAGCGCAAACGGAGATCAATCCACGGGCGGGCCGGCCCTGCACCGAGCCCTTCTCATGCAGCATCTTGGCCAGGGAAGCAACAATCCGCCCGCCGGTCGCCGCGAACGGGTGCCCGGCGGCCAGCGAGGAGCCGTTCACGTTCAGCCTGCTGCGGTCGATGGAACCGAAGGCGCCATCCAGGCCCAGGCGCTCCTTGCCAAATTCCTCATCTTCCCAGGCGGCCAAGGTGCTCAGCACGGTGCCCGCGAAGGCCTCGTGGATCTCGACGAAGTCCAGATCCGCCAAAGTCAGGTTGTGTCTGGCGAGCAATCGCGGGACGGCAAACACGGGAGCCATGAGCAGACCGTCCTTGCCGTGCACAAAGTCGACCGCCGCGGCCTCCCCGTCAATGACGGCCGCGAGGATCGGCAAGTCGTGCTGCCGCGCCCACGCCTCGGAGCCGAGCAACACCGTTGCCGCGCCGTCGGTCAGAGGGGTGGAGTTGCCTGCAGTCATCGTCGCCTCCGCCTCAAGGCTGCGTCCAAAGACGGGCTTGAGCTTGGCCAGCTTCTCCAGCGAAGTGTCCGGCCGCAGATTCGCATCACGCACCAGGCCGCGGTAGGGCGTGACCAGATCGTCAAAGAAGCCCCGGTCGTAGGCGGCGGCCAGATTCTGGTGGCTGGCGAGCGCCAGTTCGTCCTGGGCGGCCCGGCTGATGTTCCACTGGGCCGTCGTGAGGGCCTGATGCTCCCCCATGGACAGCCCCGTGCGTGGCTCTCCGGTACCAGGGGCGTTTGGTGCCAGGTCCTTGGGCCGAAGCCGGGACAGGATGGTCAGTTTCTGCATCGTGGTCTTGGCACGGCCAAGATCCAGCAGGGCCGAGCGAAGCCCCTCACTGACCGCGATGGGAGCATCCGAGGCAGTATCCACTCCTCCGGCAATAGCAGATTCGATCTGGCCCAGCTTGATCTTGTTCGCCAGGCCCAGCACGGTTTCCAGCCCGGTGGCGCACGCCTGCTGGACATCGTAGGCGGGTGTTTCCGCCGAGAGCGCCGAACCCAGGACGGCTTCCCTGGTCAGGTTAAAGTCGCGTGAGTGCTTCAGCACGGCGCCGGCAGCGACCTCCCCGATGCGCTCGTTCTGCAGACCGAAACGGGCCACCAGCCCGTCGAGGGCTGCCGTCAGCATGTCCAGGTTGGAAGCCTTGGTGTAGGCGCCACCGGAGCGGGCGAAGGGGATGCGATTACCACCGATGATGACTGCGTCACGCGGCGCTGCTGGCCCGGCCGGGGCGGAAGTGGCGCTGGCCGTCCGATCGTCGGTATCCGAGGGGACGGCGCTGGACGGGGTGACGCTGGAGGGGGTGGCGCTGGACGGGGACGATGCGGATGGTGCCATGGTGCGAACTCCTTGCGGTTCGGCGGTTACTGCTACCCAGCGTACCTGATACGCTCAGTACCGTGAACACCGCTCCCGCCCGGCCCGCCCTACCTGCCGTTGATGGCCGCTCGGCCCGCTGGGATTCCCACCGCGATGAGCGCCGCCGGCAGCTGATCAAGGACGCCCGCAGGGCCGTCCACCAGCTCGGGCCGGACTCCTCCATGGAGGAGATCTCTGCCTTCGCGGGCACCTCCAAATCGGTGTTCTACCGCTACTTCAACGACAAGGCGGGCCTGCAGCGCGCCGTCGGGGACGTTGTTCTCGGTCAAATGCAGCGCCGCATCCATGAGGCAGCCAAGACAGCCAGCTCACCCCGACAGGGTCTCCTGCATATGGTGGCCGCTTATCTGGAGATGGCCGAGACGTCGCCCAACGTGTACGCCTTTGTGACCCAGGCCCCGGTCGACGCCGGCCCCACCACCGAGGGCGGGGCGTTGGGCGACTTTTTCGACGACGTCATTGGCATGATTGCCGACCCCATGCGCATTCATTTGCGTCAGGACAGTGGGCCGCTGGTCAGTTATTGGCCCACAGCTGCCATTGGCCTGGTGCGCACCGCCGGCGAACTGTGGCTGTCGACGCCCGCCTCACCTTCCAAGCCGCGGGCCACCGAGATGGCGGAACAGATCACCAACTGGCTGTTCCTCGGGATCAGCGCCGAACTGCCCCGACCCGTCGACGCCCCGCCAGCGTCGCACCCGGTGGCTCAGGCGCCGTCGCCCTTACCGCCACAGGTGCCATCCACCCCGTAAACGCCCCAGCCATTCCTACAGGCAGTGCCCCGAGCAGTGCCTACAAGCAAGTCCCGAGTAATGCCACCGGCAAAACGGCAAGCAATCCCACCAGTCGAAGGAACATTTGATGACCGCCCTTTCCTCCCCCACCGGAACACGCAAGCAAGCCCCGTCAGCCAAGCCTGCCCGCGTTGACGTGCCCGCCCTGGAGCAGGCGCTGCTGGGAAAGTGGGCAGACGTTCGGCGGCAGGCGCGGGAGCTGGCAAGCCGGCCGGAGGTGCACAAGGTTGAAGGGCTTGGATCCGCCGAGCATCGGCGGCGGGCGTTCGGCCAGATGACGTACCTGGTGGAGAACAAGGCCGTCCACCGGGCCTTTCCCACCAGACTCGGAGGGTCTGATGACCACGGCGGCAATGTCGCTGGGTTCCAGGAGCTGGTGACAGCGGACCCGTCCCTGCAGATCAAGGCCGGTGTGCAGTGGGGACTTTTCGGTTCCGCAGTGATGCACCTGGGCACCGAAACGCATCATGACAAATGGCTGCCAGGCATTATGAGCCTTGAAATCCCCGGCTGCTTCGCCATGACGGAGACCGGACACGGCTCCGACGTCGCCTCCATCGCCACCACCGCCACCTATGACGCGGCCACTGAGGAATTCGTCCTGAACACGCCGTTCAGGGCTGCCTGGAAGGACTACATCGGGAACGCGGCAGTGGACGGGCTGGCCGCCGTCGTCTTTGCCCAACTGGTGACCAAGGGTGTCAACCACGGCGTCCACGCGTTCTACGTCGAGCTGCGCGATCCCGTCACCAAGGCTTTCCTGCCGGGCATCGGAGGTGAGGATGATGGTCTGAAGGGCGGCCTGAACGGCATCGACAACGGACGGCTGCATTTCACCGCCGTCCGCGTCCCCCGCAGGAACCTGCTCAACCGGTACGGCGACGTCGAGCCTGATGGCAGCTACAGCTCCCCCATTGCAAGCCCCGGCCGCCGTTTCTTCACCATGCTCGGGACCCTGGTGCAGGGACGTGTTTCGCTGGACGGCGCTGCCGTCGCCGCCAGCAAGGTGGCCCTGAAGATCGCCATCCAGTACGCCTCGGAGCGTCGGCAGTTCAATGCGGCCTCGGATACCGACGAAGAGGTTCTGCTGGACTACCAGCGACACCAGCGTCGGCTCCTTCCCCGCCTGGCAACCACCTACGCCGCCAATTTCGCGCACGAGCAGTTGCTGGAAAAGTTCGACGACGTCTTCTCCGGCGCCCACGACACGGACGCCGACCGGCAGGACCTTGAGACGCTGGCTGCTGCGTTGAAATCCCTGTCGACCTGGCACGCCCTGGACACCCTGCATGAGTGCCTGGAGGACTGCGGCTGAGCCGGGTTCCTGACGGAGAACAGGTTCACGTCCCTTCGGGCTGACCTTGATGTTTATGCCACGTTCGAGGGTGACAACACCGTGCTGCTGCAACTGGTGGCCAAGCGGCTCCTCGCCGACTACGGCAAGGAATTCCGTGACCTCGACTTTGGTGTGCTGGCACGCTTCGCCGTCAGCCAGGCCGCCGATCTGACCCTGCACCGGACCGGGCTTCGGCAGGTGGCCCAGTTCATGGCTGACAGCGGCTCCGCCCATAAATCGGCGATAGCCCTGCGGAACGAGGAAGGTCAGCGTTCCCTGCTGACCGAGTGCGTTCAGGCGATGGTCGCTGAGGTGGCCGGTTCTCTGAAGGGTGCGGCGAAGCTGCCGCAGGCGAAGGCCGCTGCCGTCTTCAACGAGCACCAGCATGAGCTGATTGAGGCGGCGCAGGCCCACGCTGAACTGCTGCAGTGGGAAGCGTTCACGGAAGGGCTGGCCGGCATCGAGGACGCGGGCACCAAGCAGGTTCTTACCTGGCTCCGGGACCTGTTCGGCTTGACCCTGATTGAGAAGCACCTGTCCTGGTACCTGATGAACGGCCGGATTTCCATGCAGCGGGCCCGTACGGTGGGTCCCTACATCAACCGGCTGCTCACCAAACTCCGCCCCCACGCCCTGGACCTGGTGGACGCGTTCGGCTACACGGACGCACATCTGCGGGCGTCCATTGCCAGCGGGGCCGAACGGAACCGCCAGGACGAGGCCAGGGATTACGCCCGGAAGCTGCGGGCCAGCGGCGACGCGGCGATCGATGAGAAGGTGCTGCTGCTAAAAGCGGCCCACGGCTCAACGCACAAGGGCCAGGGCAAAAAGACCACCCCCAAGCGCAAGTCCTCCACGCACGCCTAACCCGCCCGCTCCCTTCTCTCGTCCACCCCGTCGCCGTCGTTGGTCGAGCCTGTCGTTGGTCGAGCCTGTCGAGACCACCCGTCCCCGGATCTCGACAAGCTCGATCACCGCGTCGTTGGTCGAGCCTGTCGTTGGTCGAGCCTGTCGAGACCAACCGTCGCCGGATCTCGACAGGCTCGATCACCGCACCACCGTTGGTCGAGCCTGTCGAGACCACCCGTCGCCGGATCTCGACAAGCTCGATCACCGCGTCGTTGGTCGAGCCTGTCGAGACCACCCGTCGCCGGATCTCGACAGGGTCGATCACCGGGGGCCGGATCTCGACGGGCTCGATCAGCGGGGGCGGATCTGGACAGGCTCGATCACCCGACAGGCTCGATCACCGAACAGGCTCGATCAGCGGGACGGGTTACTCCTTGGTCCCGAGGACTGAGGTGTAGACGTCCAGGGTGGTTTTGGCGATGGAGTCCCAGGAGAAGTGTTCCTGGGCGCGGAGGCGTCCCTGCTCCCCCATGGTCCTGGCCCGGTCCGGGTCGCTGACCACGGACGTCAGGGCCTCAGCGAATTCGCGGATGAAACGGTCCGGGTCAAGTGGCGTTCCGGTGCCGTCGGAGATCTGCTCGAGCGGCACCAACAGGCCGGTCACACCGTGGTCCACGACCTCTGGGATACCACCGGTGGCGCTGGCCACGACCGCCGCACCGCAGGCCATCGCCTCAAGGTTGACGATGCCGAGGGGTTCGTAAATGGACGGGCAGGCAAAGACCGTGGCGGCGCTGAGGACCTGGATCAGCTCGTTGCGGGGCAGCATCCGCTCAATCACGACCACCCCGTCGCGCTGCTCCTTCAACCCGTCGATGAGGGCGTTCACCTCCGCCCCGAGCTCCGGAGTGTCGGCCGCACCGGCACAGAGCACCAGCTGGACCTCCGGCGGTAGCAGGGCGGCGGCCTTCAGCAGATACGGCACGCCCTTCTGCCGCGTCACCCGGCCAACCCAGACGACGCTCGGACGGTCCGGGTCAATGCCCAGCGCACGGACGGCTTCGGCGTCGTGGTCTGGCTGCCACATTTCCACGTCAATGCCGTTATGCACCACCCGAACCTTCCCCGGATCCACCTCGGGATAGCAGCGGAGAATATCCTGACGCATCCCCTCGGAGACGGCGATAATCGCGGCAGCCGCTTCATACGCGGTCTTTTCCACCCAGGAGGACAGCGCGTAGCCGCCGCCCAGCTGCTCCGCTTTCCAGGGGCGCAGCGGTTCCAGGCTGTGCGCGCTCAGCACATGCGGAATACCGTGCAGCAGGGACGCCAGATGCCCGGCCATGTTGGCGTACCAGGTGTGGGAGTGGACCAGGTCTGAACCGGCGATGTCCGGCACGATCCGCAGGTCGGTGCCCAGCGTCTGAACCGCCGTATTGGCCCCTGACAGCTCCTCCGGGCTGGAGTAGGAGCTGACGACGGCGCCGTGGTAGTCCTCGGGTCGGGGCGCACCGAAGGCCCGTACCCTAAGGTCCACCTGCGGGGCCAGCACCCGGGCGAGCTCGGCCACGTGGACACCGGCCCCACCATAGATCTCCGGCGGGAATTCTTTGGTCACAATATCTATACGCACAATCACAAGGTAGTCGCTATGGTTACATTTCATCTAGTGTGAAGAAACCCGGTAAATACCGGTCCGGATCTCCGGCGTGGACAAAGATGTACGAGGTGGCGATCATGGCAGGCAAAAAGGTTTTGGCAATTGTGCTGGCTGGAGGCGAAGGAAACCGGCTGATGCCGCTGACCGCCGACCGGGCCAAGCCCGCTGTTCCCTTCGCGGGCAGTTATCGCCTTATCGACTTCGCACTGTCGAACCTGGTGAACTCCGGCTACCGGCAGGTGGTGGTCCTGACCCAGTACAAGTCGCACAGCCTTGACCGGCACATCTCCGAGACCTGGCGCATGTCCATCCAGCTCGGTTCCTACATTGCGTCTGTGCCTGCCCAGCAGCGAGTGGGCAAGAGCTGGTTCCTCGGCAGCGCGAACGCAATCTACCAATCGCTGAACCTGATTCACGATGCCCAGCCGGACATCGTCGTCGTCGTCGGTGCCGACCATGTCTACCGCATGGACTTCGAGCAGATGGTCAACAGCCACATCGCCTCCGGAGCGAAAGCCACGGTCGCCGCGGTCCGCCAGCCGCTGTCCATGGCCAACCAGTTCGGTGTGATTGAGGTGGATCCCGCGGGCGACCCCGGCGCGTCCGCGCACAAGATCGACGCCTTCGTGGAGAAGCCGGCGACGACGCCTGGCCTTGCTGCCGATCCCAGCCAGTTCCTCGCCTCCATGGGCAACTACGTCTTCAACACGGACGCCCTGCTCGAAGCGCTGCAGGCAGACGCCGAACGGCTGGACACCAAGCACGATATGGGCGGCGACATTGTCCCCTACTTTGTGGACCGCGGTGAGGCCTTCGTCTACGACTTCACGACGAACGAGATCCCGGGAGCCACGGAACGCGACCGCACCTACTGGCGTGACGTGGGCACCATGGACTCCTACTACGACGCGCACATGGACCTGATCTCCCCGATGCCCGTGTTCAATCTGTACAACGCCGAATGGCCCATCTTCACCCGGCAAAGCATTTCCCCGCCGGCCAAGATGGTCCGCGGTCCGCACAACATGATCGGCACGGCCCTGGATAGCATCGTGGCCCCGGGCGTGGTGATTTCCGGCGGCGTGGTGGAGCATTCAGTGCTCTCCAACGATGTGTTCATCGGCACCGGAGCCCGCGTTGCAGATTCGGTACTGCTGGACTCGGTCACCGTGGGCGAGGGAGCGGTGGTGCACCGCGCCATCCTGGACAAGAACGTCAAGGTCCCCGCCTGGGCCACCATCGGCCTCGACGCCGAACTGGACCGCCGGCGCGGCTTCAAGGTGACGGACTCGGGCATCACGGTGCTCAGCAAGGGCCAGCTCGTTCCGCAACCGGACGAGCATGAAGTCGCCCTGGCGCGCCAGGCGTCCCGGACCATGCCGCAGGCCGTGCAGGCTGCCATGGATCACAGTCCCGTGATCCGGGACAGCATCGCCAAGGTGGTACAGAACCGGGAAGAGGTGACGCAGCCGACGGCGGGCTAAGACTCAGGGCGGTTGGCGGTAAAATTGCCGGGTGAATGTTCCCGAACTGACCCCCGACGAGATCCAGGCGTGCCTGAAGGTCCTTAACGCCATCCACGTCTACGACGAGGAACACCCCGATTACGTCCGGGTGCGCCAGGCGACGGGAAAAATGTTCAAAGCCGTGAAACGGCACCGACGCACCGTCAAGCGCGACGCCATCAACGACGCCGACCAGGCGGTCCTGTCCCTCACCGCCACGGCAGCCCCGGACCGCATCGACGACGAGACGCGGGGCAACAAACTGGCATCCTCGACGACGGGACGCAGCGCCGGCACCCTGATCCGGTCCCGGCCCTGCTACATCTGCAAACAGCACTACACGCAGGTGGATGCGTTTTATCATCAGCTGTGCCCGGAGTGCGCCGCGTTCAGCCACGCGAAGCGGGATGCCAGGACGGACCTGACCGGCCGCCGGGCCCTGCTGACCGGTGGACGGGCAAAAATCGGCATGTACATCGCGCTGCGGTTGCTCCGGGACGGCGCGCA
This sequence comes from Micrococcaceae bacterium, assembly GCA_025465475.1. Classification (GTDB taxonomy): domain Bacteria; phylum Actinomycetota; class Actinomycetes; order Actinomycetales; family Micrococcaceae; genus Arthrobacter_M. Next base: position 8,433 of record JAODMR010000103.1, on the reverse strand, counting down.
CACCACCATCACCACCCGTTTCCCCAAGGACGCTGCCCGACGCTTCGCGGCCATGGAGGACAGCGCCGACTGGCTGCACCGGCTCCGCATCGTGGGGATCGACCTGCGTGATCCTTCCCAGGTGCTGGCGCTGACAGATTCCCTCAACGCGGCAGGACCGCTGGACATCCTGATCAATAACGCCGCCCAGACCGTTCGCCGTTCCGGTAACGCCTACCAGCCGCTCGTCGACGCCGAACTGGAACCCCTTCCGACCGATCGGCCGATGCCCGAGCTGATTACCTTCGGGCACGCCCACGACAAGCATCCGTTGGCGCTGGCCGCCCAGATCACGGAACACCCGCGGATGGCCGGCGACGAAGTGACTGCCCTGGCCCTGTCCATGGGTTCGGCATCCCTGGACCGGATCACCGCCGGGACCGCCATCGACGCCGGCGGGCTGGTTCCGGACCTGGACACGATCAACAGCTGGACGCAGGTGGTGGAACAGGTGGATCCACTGGAAATGCTGGAGGTCCAGCTCGCCAACGTGACGGCTCCGTTCCTGCTGGTATCCCGGCTGCGGCCCGCGATGCGCCGATCGTCCGCCCGGCGGAAGTACATCGTGAATGTTTCCGCCATGGAGGGTCAGTTCTCGCGGGCCTACAAGGGGCCGGGACACCCACACACCAACATGGCCAAAGCGGCCCTGAACATGATGACCCGCACCAGCGCCAAGGAAATGCTCGACGTTGACGGGATCCTGATGACCGCCGTGGACACCGGCTGGATCACGGACGAGCGGCCGCACTACACCAAGGTCCGGTTGGCCGATGAGGGCTTCAAGGCGCCCCTGGATCTGGTGGATGGGGCCGCCCGTGTCTACGACCCCATCGTGATGGGCGAAGCCGGCGAGGACCAGTACGGTGTCTTCCTCAAGGACTACAAGCCCAGCCCCTGGTGAGGCTCAGGCGAGTCTGGTGATCTCCACCTGCACGTTCAGCGCCGACCCACCCCCGCCGGAGAGGATGCCCTTCAACGGGGGCACGTCGCGGTAGTCACGCCCCCTGGCGACCGAGACGTGAAAGTCTCCGGCGGGCTTATGGTTGGTCGGGTCCCAGCTGCGCCACTGCCCGTCCCACCACTCGACCCACGCGTGCGACTGCCCGGCCACCTTTTCGCCAATAGCTGCGCTGGAGCGGGGATGGATGTAGCCGGAGACGTAGCGGGCCGGAATGCCGAGGCCGCGCAGCCCTCCGATCGCCAGGTGGGCCAGGTCCTGGCAGACGCCCTTGCGCTCCTGCCACGCTTCCTCTGCGCTGGTGTGGACACCGGTGAACCCGGGCACGTAGTCCATTTCGCCGCGCATCCACTCGAACAGGGCCAGCGCTGACGCGTTGGGGTCCAGCCCGCCTGCGGCGGCATGCACCAGCTCCTGGACCTCGTCGCCGGTGTGGCTCAGGGGTGTCTGGGACAGCCAGTCACTGAACTGGTCCTGGATCTCAAAGGATCGCAGGGCCTCCCATTCAACAACGGCAGCGCCACCCGCCGGGGTCTCTGCCCGGTGCACTTCAACGGTGCTGGTGGCAGTCACCTCCAGCACGTCGTGCTGGGCCTGCATGTCAAAGGCATTGACCCTGGTGCCCCAGTAGTCGCGGTAGGTGGACATGGCCACGTTCTGCGGATACACCTTCAGGGAGGACTCCAGCACCACCTGCTGGGCGTCGGTCAGGGGCGTCATCCGGGCCTCGTTGTAGGACAGGGTGACGACGTCGTTGTAGCGGTAGCCGGTCCGATGGACGATGCTCAACCGGGTCATGAAAGCTCTCCTACCCAAGCGAGCTCGGGGGCGTGATTGAAGTATCGGCGGGAAATGGCGTCAGAGGCCTGGGACACGGCCTTCTGGACGCGCTCCATGTGTTCGGGCAGCTCCGCCATCAGGTCGTCGGTCCGGTGGAACTCCAGGAAGGTCCGGGCCTGCCCGACAATGCGGCGCGCGTCGTTGATGAAGCCGACCCGCTGTGCCGATGGGTCCAGGGTCTGCAGGCACTCGTCGGCGTCCCGCAGCGCGTAAACGATCGACCGCGGAAACAGCCTGTCCAGCAGCAGGAACTCGGCAGCGTGTTCGTCGCCGAACGCTGCACGGCGGGTCCGCAGGAATGATTCGTAGGCGCCCGCACACCGCAGCATGTTGACCCAGGACATTCCGGTCGAGTGCACATCGCGGGTGGAAAGCATGCGAGCGGTCATGTCGGCGCGTTCCAACGACCGGCCAAGCACCAGGAACTGCCAGCTTTCATCGTGGCTCACCGTGGTGTCGGCCAGGCCGCGGACCATGGAGGTACGCTCCAGGACCCAGGTGCAGAACCGGTACGTTCCCACGACGTCCTTGCGGTGCTGATTAAGCCCGTAATACGTGGTATTCAGGCTCTCCCAGAGACTGGAGGACACCGTCTCGCGCGCCCTGCGGGCATTCTCCCGGGCGGCGGCGAGCGACCCGGCAATGGAGGTGGGGCTGGTTTTGTCATAGGCCAGGGCGTGCAGCAGTTCGCTGAGGCCAAAGGACTCTTCGGTGGAGCGGCCGCCCATGACGGCCAGCAGTTCCACCGCAACGCTGCGCTGTTCGGCCGGTGGCAGGTGGTTAAGTCGTTCCAGGTGCACGTCGAGGATACGGGCGGTGCCGTCGGCCCGCTCCACGTACCTGCCGATCCAGAACAGGGACTCGGCGATTCGGCTAAGCATGGTCCAGGGTCTCCTTCAGGATGGGAACAGTCACTGCTGCTGCTGGTCTGACTGGCGGTCCTGCCAGTTGCTTTCAATCGGCCACACGGACACCTGTTCACGCAGCGTGATGGATGGGCGGGGAGCCCTTTCCACCGGCACCTGCGGGGAATCCGCGAGCACCCAGGTGTCCTTGGAACCACCGCCCTGGCTGGAGTTCACGATCAGCGAGCCTTCCTTGAGCGCCACGCGCGTCAGGCCGCCGGGAAGCACCCAGACATCCTCGCCGTCGTTGACCGCGAACGGCCGCAGGTCCACGTGCCGGGGTCCAAACCGGTCCCCGGAGAGGGTGGGTACGGTGGACAGCTGCAGCACGGGCTGGGCGATCCAGCCGCGGGGATCCGCCACGATCCGCTTGTGCAGGGCATTGAGCTCGTCCCGGCTGGCGTCCGGACCAATCACCAGGCCCTTGCCGCCGGACCCGTCGACCGGTTTGACCACCAGTTCATCGAGCCGGTCCAGGACGTGTTCGCGGGCTTCGTCCTCCTCCAACCGGAATGTGTCCACGTTGGCCAGGATGGGCTCCTCGTTCAGGTAGTAGCGCATCAGGTCGGGCAGGTAGCTGTAGACGAGCTTGTCGTCGGCGACACCGTTGCCGACGGCGTTGGCGATGGTGACTCCGCCGGCGCGGGCCGCGTTGACCAGGCCGGGGCAGCCGAGCATTGAATCGGATCGGAACTGCAGCGGGTCCAGGAACTCGTCGTCGATGCGTTTGTAGATGACGTCCACCCGCTGCTCGCCTGCAGTGGTGCGCATGTACACCCGGTTACCGCGGCAGATGAGGTCACGGCCTTCGACCAGTTCCACACCCATCAGCCCGGCCAGCAGGGTGTGCTCGAAGTAGGCGCTGTTGAAAACGCCGGGGGTCAGGACGACGACGGTCGGATCGTCGACGCCGGCCGGTGCGGTCTTGCGCAGCGCCGAGAGCAGCCGGCGCGGGTACTCCTCCACCGGCCGGATGCTTTGTTGGCCGAACGCTTCGGGCAGGCCCTTAGCCATGGCGCGACGGTTCTCCAGCACGTAGCTGACCCCGCTGGGCACGCGGACGTTGTCTTCCAGTACCCGGAATGTTCCGGCCTGGTCGCGGATGACGTCGATGCCGGAGACGTGCACGCGTACACCGCCGGCCGGGGAGAAACCATGCACCTGGCGGTGGAAGTGCGCGCTGGTGGTGATGAGTGAGCGGGGAATAACGCCGTCGGTGACCACTGCCATCTTGTCGTAAACGTCGTTGAGGAACGCCTCCAGCGTTCGGACCCGCTGCTGCACACCGCGCTCCAACAAAGACCACTCATCGGCGGGAATGATCCGGGGAACAATGTCCAGCGGAAAGGGCCGCTCCTCGCCGGCGAAGTCAAAGGTGACGCCCCGGTCCAGGAACGTGCGTGCCATCGAGTCGGCGCGGGCCGTGACATCGGAGAGGCTCAACGCGTCCAGCGCGCCGGCGACCTGACCATAGGACCGCCGAGTTTGCATCCCCGGAGCGAACATCTCGTCATAGGCGCCGCGGCGTTCGGATGCAGCGGCATATTGTTCGAAAAGGTCAGACATGGCTTTAGCGTGCCACCTTTTTGTTTCTAATTCATTATCAGCGCGTCCAGTGGCGGGTTTTGGTGTCACGTATCGCCGTGCGGCACAGTGAACCTGTGACCACTCCTTCCGCCTTGGGCCGTACGCGGCGGCTGGCCCCGGGCATCATCGCCAGCGCCCTCGCCGTCGTCCTGGCCCTGGCCCTGCACGCGCTGATGCCGTTCCTGCCTGCCATGACAGCCGCCGTCGTGCTCGGCATTTTGGCAGCCAACCTGCCCGGAGCCGCCACCGCCGTGGAGGGCCGGTTGCGGGCCGGCCTGCTGTTTTGCGGTAAACATCTGATGCGCGCCGGCATCGTGCTGCTGGGCCTGAAGCTCAGCCTGGCAGACGTCGTGGCCTTGGGCTGGCGCTCGGCCGGGCTGGTTGTCGCGGTGGTCGTGGTGAGTTTCGCCGGGACGTACCTGTTGGGGCGGGCCTTCCGGCTGCCGGGCGATTCCCCGCTGCTGATCGCCACCGGATTCTCGATCTGCGGCGCCTCCGCGATCGGCGCCATGGCCGCCGTGCGGGGCACAAGGCAGCAGGACACCGTGCTGCCGATCGCGCTGGTGACGCTTTGCGGAACCACGGCGATCGGGGTCCTGCCGCTGCTGTTGCATCCGCTTCATCTCAGCGCGGAAGAATTTGGTTCCTGGGTGGGGGCATCAGTGCACGACGTCGGCCAGGTTGTCGCCACCGCCCAGACCGCCGGGGCGGTGGCACTGAGCGCCGCCGTCGTCGTCAAACTGACCAGGGTGCTCCTGCTGGCGCCGCTGGTGGCCGTCGCCGGGCTGGTGGAGCGTCGCCGTACCCCTCAGGGGAGCGATGCGACGGGGACTGATGTGCGGGCAACTCCTGGCCGTTTGCCGCCGGTGGTGCCGCTCTTTGTCCTCGGGTTCCTGGCCATGATGCTGCTCCGCACCACCGGCTGGCTGCCCCAGGCTGTGCTCGCCACCGGGGACCTGATGCAGGAGCTGCTGCTGGGGGCGGCCTTGTTCGGGCTGGGCTCCGCCGTGCGTATCGGCCGGTTGCTGCACACCGGGGCAAGGTCCATGCTGATGGCCCTGTGCGCGTGGCTGCTGATCGCGGTGCTGGGCTACGGCGCCGTCCTGCTGATGCACTAGGAAGGCGGCGGGGACGTGGTTGAATAAGCCGGGTGTCCAACGTCAACCTCCAGCGGGACGAGGCAGCCGCCCGCGCAGCACTTCTCAACGTCACCGCCTACGACGTCCTGCTGGATTTGAGGCAGGCCCGCAATCCCGCCGTCCCGGGGTTCTCCACCCGCAGCACCATCACGTTCGACGCTGCCGTGACTGACGTTGCCGTGACTGACGCTGCCAGGACGGGCAGCAGCAGCACCTTCCTGGACTTCCTGGGCGGGCCGGTGCACAGCGTGATCCTCAATGGCCGCGAACAGCCGATCGACAGCGTGGTGGACGGCGCCCGTATCCTGCTGCACAACCTGCAGGACCGCAATACCGTCACGGTGGAGGCCACCGCCCTGTATTCCACCACCGGAGAGGGACTGCACCGCTTCCAGGATCCGGTGGACGGCCAGACCTACCTCTACACGCAATACGAACCGGCTGACGCCCGCCGCGTGTTCGCCAACTTCGAGCAACCGGACCTGAAGGCCACCTTCACTTTCACAGTGCTCGCCCCGCAGGACTGGCAGGTGGTCTCCAACACCGGTGTCCGACGATCCGGGCCCATGCCGTCGGACGCGGGCTCCCGACAGTGGGAATTCACCCCCACCGAGTGCATCTCCACCTACATCACCTCAGTCCTGGCCGGCCCGTACGCCAGCTGGACAGACGCGTGGGAGCCGGAGTCCGGGCAAGGACCAGTCGTTCCCCTGGCAGCCTACTGCCGGGCCTCGATCGCCGACTCGTTCGACCCTGATCGGGTCTTCGCCACGACCAAGGCCGGCCTGGCGTTCTTCACCCGACTGTTCGACTACCCCTATCCGTTCGGCAAGTATGACCAGGCCTTCGTGCCGGAATACAACCTTGGGGCAATGGAAAACCCCGGCTTGGTCACCTTCACCGAAAGCTACGTGTACACCTCCCGTGCCACCGACACCCAGTACCAGCAGCGGGCCAACACCCTGCTGCACGAGATGGCGCACATGTGGTTCGGGGACCTCGTCACCATGCGGTGGTGGAACGACCTGTGGCTGAAAGAATCCTTCGCGGATTACATGGGCCACCTGGGCGTCGCTGAAGCCACCGAATGGCGCGAGCAGTCGTGGGTCCTGTTCGCCAACCGGCGCAAGTCGTGGGCCTATGTGCAGGACCAGTTGCCCACCACCCACCCCATTGTGGCGGACGTTCAGGACCTGGAGGCAGCCAAACAAAACTTCGACGGCATCACGTATGCCAAGGGTGCCTCCGTGCTGAAGCAACTGGTGGCCTATGTCGGCTTCGACGCCTTCATTACAGGGGCACGGAACTACTTCCGCAGGCATGCCTTCGGCAACACCTCCCTGCACGATTTGCTGGAGGTGTTGACGGAAGCGTCCAAGCGGGATCTGGGACCATGGGCGCAGCAGTGGCTGCAGACCTCCGGCATCTCGACGCTCACACCGGAGGTGGAGGTGCACGACGGCGCGCTGGCCGCGGTGACGCTGCGGCAGGACGCCCTGGATCCCCGGACGGGACGGCAGGAGCTCCGGAATCACCGGCTCCGGATCGGACTGTATTTCCTGCAGGCCGACGGCGCGCTGGTGCGCAGGAGCAGCGTCGAGGCGGACATCGGCGGAGCGTCCACGCCGCTGCCTGCCCTGTCCGGCCAGCCCGCCCCGGATCTGTTGCTGGTCAACGACGGGGACCTGACCTACGCCAAGGTCCGGCTGGACGCGCGGTCCCAGCACACCGTCCTGGCGCACCTGGATCGTCTGGCCGACCCTTTGGCACGGACCCTGTGCTGGTCTGCCCTGTGGAACGCCACCCGCGATGCGTTGCTGCCTGCCGCGGAGTACGTCTTGGCGGTGGTGCGCTTCGCCGCGGCAGAGGCGCACCCGGGTGTTCTGCAGACCCTGCTTACCAACGCCACGGTGGCCATCGACCGGTATGCCGCTGCGGAATCCCGGGAGAACCTGCGCGGAGTCCTGCTGCGGGCGGTGACAGACAGACTGCGCGCCGCGCGGCCCGGCTCCGATGTCCAACTCGTCTGGGCCCGTCTGCTGGCCCTGCTGGGTCGCTCCACGCCGGCAGCACGCGACCTGCTCGCCGGGCTGCTGGACGGAACTGTCCAACCTGCAGGGCTGCGGCTGGACTCCGACCTGCGCTGGCGCTTCTGGCAGGCGCTGGCGGCGACGGGCGGAGCCGGACAGCAGGAGCTGGACACCGCGTTGGCGGCGGACCCGTCCACGGCGGCCCGGGCCGCCCACCGCACGGCGATAACCGCCATTCCCGATGCGGGAGGAAAGGCGGCTGCGTGGCGGGACGCGGTGGACGGCACGGACCTGTCCAACGAGCTGCTCAGCGCCACCTTGGAGGGCTTCCGCCTGGGCCCGCCTGGGCTGAGGACAGGGTACCGGGAACGGTACTTTGCCGTCATTGCCGGGATTTGGGCCAACCGGAGTATCGAGATGGCCGGCAGGCTGGTCCGGGGTCTGTACCCCGGCACAGTTGACCTATCGCCCGGCCAGGAACCGGAGCAGCACCCCGTGCTGGTTCGGACCGACCGCTGGCTGGAGGACCATCCGGGAGCTCCGGCCGGGCTGCGCCGAATCCTGCTGGAGGAGGCGGACGATCTGCTGCGCGCGCTCCGGGCACAGCATGCAAACCGTTCCGCGGCCCCCGTTCCGTCAGCCGGATAGGTGCCGTCAGGGAACCCGGTTGAGCCAGGCCGGGGTGCCAAACTTGGTGCGGACGCGTTCTTCCGCCGCCGCCAGCTCCGCGGCCGTCAGCGAGCCGGTACGTGCCCCGTACCGGCCGGCGAAGGTTTCCTGCATGCGCGCCAGGATGTCCGCCCGCGGCACACCGGTCTGCCGCCGCAGCGGATCGACGCGTTTCTTGGCCGAACGGGTGCCCTTGTCTGAGAGCTTTTCCTTGCCGATGCGCAGCACCTGCACCATCTTGTCCGCGTCAATGTCGTACGACA
>JAODMR010000096.1 GCA_025465475.1 Micrococcaceae bacterium | reverse complement strand
TCATGCGCTGGATGTCGTGGGGGTGCAGCCCGATGGTGGGTTCGTCAAAGACGTACGTGACGTCGGTGAGGGGGGAGCCGAGGTGCCGGATCATCTTGGTCCGCTGCGCCTCACCGCCCGAGAGGGTTCCTGACGGGCGGTCCAGGCTGAGGTAGCCCAGGCCGATCTCGACGAAGGAGTCCAGGGTCTGCCGCAGGGTTTCCAGCAGCGGGGCGACGGACGGCTCGTCCAGGCCGCGGACCCAGACGGCCAGGTCACTGATCTGCATGGCACACGCGTCGGCGATGCTGATGCCTTGAATCTTCGAGGAACGGGCTTCCTTGCTGAGCCGGGTTCCGTCGCACTCGGGGCAGGTGGAGAAGGTGACGGCCCGCTCCACAAAGGCCCTGATGTGCGGCTGCAGCGCGTCGACGTCCTTGGATAGGAAGGACTTCTGGATGCGGGGAATCAGTCCCTCGTAGGTCAGGTTGATTCCCTCGACCTTGATCTTGGTCGGTTCTTTGCGGAGCAGGTCGTGCAGTTCCTTCTTGGTGTACTTGCGGATCGGCTTGTCCGGGTCAAAGAAGCCGGAGCTGCGGAAGATACGGCCGAACCAGCCGTCCATGCTGTAGCCGGGGATCGTGAGTGCGCCCTCATTAAGCGAGAGCGTCTCGTCGTACAGTGCGGACAGGTCAAAGTCGGTGACCGAGCCCATGCCCTCGCAGCGCGGGCACATGCCGCCGGTGATGTTGAAGCTGCGCCGCTCCTTCGTCGTCTCCCCGCCGCGCTGGAGCGTCACGGCTCCCGCGCCGCTGACGGAGGCAACATTGAAGGAGAACGCCTGCGGGGAGCCGATGTGAGGCTGGCCCAACCTGCTGAAGACGATCCGCAGCATGGCGTTGGCGTCGGTGACGGTGCCGACCGTGGAGCGGACGTTGGCCCCCATCCGCTCCTGGTCGATGATGATCGCCGTCGTGATGCCTTCCAGCACGTCGACGTCGGGCCGGGCCTGGGTGGGCATGAACCCCTGGACGAACGCGCTGTAGGTTTCGTTGATCATGCGCTGTGACTCGGCGGCGATCGTGGCAAACACCAGGGAGCTTTTGCCCGAACCGGAGACGCCGGTGAACACGGTCAGGCGGCGCTTGGGCAGTTCAACGCTGACGTCCTTGAGGTTGTTCTCGCGCGCTCCCCGTACCCGAATCAGGTCGTGGGTGTCAGCGATGTGCGGTGTGGAAGTCTGCGTGTCCGTGCTCGTGTCCGTGCTCATGGCGTCTCCATTCGTTTTGAGACGAACAGAGTTCGCCCGGGTCTCACCTGGCTCTATTCAACCAGCATCGCGTCTGGGGCTCTGCCCCCTCTTTCTCAGTCCTGCAGCAGTCCGAGGACGTTGCCATCCGGGTCGGTGACGGTGGCCACGAGGCGGCCGCCGCCGACGTCGTGCGCCGCCTCTTTGATCGTGGCGCCGGCGGCTGTCACCTCGGCCAACTTTGCCTCGATGTCTGCGACGTGCCAGTAAGAAACCGGTGAGGTCATGGCCTGCGGTCCACCGCCGGGCACGAGCCCGATGTGCTGGCCTGCGGCCTCGAACCCCACGTAGTAGGGCGCGTCGCTTTGCGGCTGCATGCCGAGCAGTGCCGCGTACACGGCCTTGGCCTTGTTGATGTCGGAGACGGGGTGCAGCACCGTTTTGATGCCTTGGGTTGCTGAGTCGTTCATGACTACTCCTGGTGTTCAGTGGGAAATGAAGGGGTAACGCTGTTGATGGAATTCACGGTAGGCCCGCCGCGACGACTGGCGCTTCTTCAAAACTGCTCACTTGGGGCAACCATCGGTGAAACTATCGCCGGCCCTGACACGGCTGTCTCCGACGGCGTGAGCGGGGGATTACGGTGGATTCATGCACTTTGCTTCGGACGCCGTCGAACCTCCCACTGCCCGCCTGTGCCGCGTCACTTCCGGCAGCAGCAACCGGGGCGCGCGCCCATGAATTTGGCAGCGTGGGTGGAAATCGTCGTCATTCTCCTGGCAGGCTTCTGGGCCGGCATGATCAACGTCGCCGTCGGGTCCGGCACCCTGGTCACGTTCCCGGTCCTGCTCCTCTTTGGCTACCCTCCGGTTGTGGCGAACATTTCCAACAACATCGGCCTGGTCGCCGGCGGCCTGGCCGGCACCTGGGGATACCGCCAGGAACTGGCAGCGAACCGGGCCATGTTCCTTCGGCTCCTGCCGGCCAGCGCGATCGGCGGCCTGAGCGGCGCGATCCTGCTGCTTGTGCTGCCACAAAGCGCATTCAACACGATCGTTCCGGTCCTGATCGCCCTTGGCCTGCTGTTGGTTCTTTGCGGTCCGGCGCTGCAACGGCGCGCCGCCCGACGCAACGGCAACGGGCAGGCGCCAACGATGGGACGGACGACCCATGCCGTTCTGCTGTTTATCGGGGTCCTGCTCCTGGGCGTGTACGGAGGCTACTTCGGGGCGGCCCAGGGGATCCTGCTGGTGGGACTGATGGGTGCCGTTACGTCCGTGGCGCTGCAGGAAATCAACGCCGTCAAGAACGGGCTTACCACCGCAGTGAATGCCCTGGCGGCCCTGATCTTCATTGTTGTTGCCGGTGACCGGATCGACTGGAAAGCGGCTGCGCTCATCGCGGTGGGCGCCACCCTCGGCGGCCTGGTCGGCGCCAAAGTGGGGCGCAAGCTGCCTCCGCGCGCCCTGCGCGCCGTCATCGTCACCGTCGGAACCGCTGCGCTGGTCCGCATGATCGCCGTCGGCACGTAAGCAGGACGAGCGCATGACAGACCTCTACCGGTACGACGTCGACATACTGCACCTTTTGGTGTCCCCGGCCCACGCCTATTTCGGCCGGGCACGGGATGGCGCAGCTGACGTGCCGACAACGGACGCCGATTGGGTGGAGGTCGTCGCGGGGAAGGGCATTGTCGGTGACAGGTTCTTCGGCAAGGCCGCACATATGGATGCCGCGGTTACCCTGCTGGCCGTGGAGGCGCTTGAAGCCATGGCGGCGGAGCTCGACGTCGACCCCTTAGATCCGCTGCTGACCCGGCGGAACGTGGTGCTGCGCGGCGCGCAGCTGGCTCCGTTGGTGGGCCAGGAGTTCGCGCTGGAGTCTGGCGGGGATATTGTTCGGCTGCGGGCAGGTCGCCCCGCCCATCCCTGCGCTTGGATGGATCGGGTGCTCGCTCCGGGTGCGCATGCTGCGATGCGGGGCAGGGGAGGGGTGCGCTGCCAGCCGCTCACGGATGGCATGCTGCATCGTGGGCCGGCGGTATTGGTCAGCCCCGTGCCACTGCAACCGGAACTCGCCGGCGCCGCGACGGTGCTGCGGCCATCCCGGCTGCCCTGACGGGCAACGGCTAATCGTGCAGCGGGGAACCGGCCACAGTGAACCGCTGGCTGCTCATCTCGCCGGACAGCAAAGGCATGGCTTCGGCAATGGCGGCACGCACGCTGTCCAGTTGCAGCGACGCCTGATGCGCCTCAGCCGACGTCCATAGCTCAGCGACAAACACGGTGTCCGGGGATTCCTCGTTGGTCCCGACCTCGTAGAGCAGGCAGCCGAGCTCGGCGAGCAGGGGACTGCGCCGTGTCAGGATCTCCACCAGTTTCTCCCGGTTTCCCGACCGGACCCCGAGGGAGCCAATGTTTGCAAACGTCATGCCTGAGAGCATACGACGCGTCGACCTACTGCCCGGGATCCTGCACAGGCGTGTGTGCCGGGGGACCCGCGGAAACCGCCGGTCGGGCCTCGAGCTGGAAAACACCATAAACGGCCAGCGCGCCCGCCACGACGAACACGACGCTTGCCCACAGTGGAGCCGAGGCAGCCTCGCCCAGGACGGTGATGCCGATGGTCACGCCCACGATCGGATCGATCACGGTCAAGCCGGCGACCACAAGGTCGGGGGAGCCTGATGAGTACGCGGTCTGGACGAAGTAGGATCCGGAGATTGCCGCCACGATGATTCCCACCAGGCACACCAGGGCCAGGCCGTCCCCTGGTTCAAGGTGGAATCCCGTCTGCAGCACGGTGTGGACCCGGTCGATGATGACTTTCGCGAGGGTTGCCACGAAACCAAACAGGATGCCGGCGCCGAGGACGTAGAAGATTGTGCCTGCTTTGCGCCGATACAGAACAAACGCAACCCCGAGCGCTGCCAGGACGCAGGCAAGGATGATCAGGACCACCCGGAGCTGCAGTTCACCGATGGGCAACGATGTGGTCGTCAGCGCCGCGACAGTCACGAATAGTCCAATGCCGCCAACGCAGAACGCAATGGCCCGGATGGTCGGCCGGTCGATGCGGGTTTTGGTGGCCCGCGCCTTCCTCACGGTTGTCACCAGCAGGGCGAACGCTCCCAGCGGCTGTACGACGGTCAGGGGTGCCAGGAACAAACTGACCAGTTGCAGGACGATCGCCAGGCCGAGCATCAGCGTGCCGAGCAGCCACGCGGGGCGGCGGGCCAGGGCCAGGAGCTGCCGGATGTCGAGCCCGTGCTTGGCGTTGCCGGCGGTGGCCTCATCGACCTTCTGAACTCCCCGGTGCTGGAATTCGGCACCGAGTGCCAGGAACACCGCTCCGGTCAGGGCCACGGGAATGCCGAGCGCTTGCAGGGGCGAGAGGGAAATCAGTTGCAGGGACACTCCCTCAAAATACATTGCTCCGTGCAATTACGGCACGGCTGGGCCGGACACGCGGGACGTTACCCCCAAATGATGAACATGCCGGTTCCCTCGACTGGTTGCGGGAAGCGGATTTAGGGTGGAAAACGGACCTGATATCCAGTTCGAGCAGGAAGGCAACGGAATGGCTGAACAAAAAGGAAACCAGACGCCCAACACTCCTGATGTGAGTGAAACCGAGCTGCGGGAAATGAAGGTTGACGAGCTCCGACAGGAGGCCAAAGACGCCGGAGTCGGCGCCACCTCCGGAATGCGCAAGGATGAACTGGTCGACGCCGTTGCGCAGGCCCGCTCGGGGGAGGGTGAGACTGCAGGCAGCGACGACGGCGGCACCGGCGACGTGGGCCCCGGTCCCGATGGCGGAAAGATCCGTAAGGGGCCGGAAATGTCGGATTCCCTCAAGTACTCCCAGGAGGTGACGTCTCCGGACGACGAACCGGAGCGTGAAGGACGCAGCCTTGTCACCACCAGCCACGAGGTGATCAAAGCTTGGGCTGAGGAACGCGACGCCACTCCGGCCACCGTGGAGGGAACCGAACATGGCGACCACCTGGGCGTGCTGCGTTTTGACTTCGGCGGGGATGACGCCAATCTGCGTCACGTCAGCTGGGACGAGTGGTTCAACACGTTCGATGTCCGTCGCCTGAACTTCATCTATCAGGAACAGCGCAGCGACGGCCGGCAATCCAACTTCTTCCAGTTCGACAACCCGGAACGCGAAGACGCCTGACCGACGCCGCCCGACGCCGCCCGACGCCACACCAACGCCGCCCGACGCCGGAGTCCTCGTGCTCCGGCGTCGGGTGGTTCTGTCTAGATTTGGTTCGGCTGTCACACCGCTAACCTGACGTCGATGAAACGTCATCCCACGTGGATGCGGGGGCGCCGGTCGGGATCCTTTTCCGCCTCGCGCAGGATTTCCCGAACGACCGGGGCGGTGTCACCCCTGCCAAGCACGATGTAGCGCAGCAGCAGTCCCAGGGGATTGCCCTCTGCCCATTCGAAGTAACAGTGCGGCCTAATGCCCGTACCGTCCCTTAGGGCCAGCAGCACCGCGGCGAGCGCGTTCGGCACAGCCGGGCTGCCGACGCGCAGGATGCGGTGATGTCCAACACTGACGCCCTGGACTTTCAGCACGTGACTGAAGTCGGACGGGTCAAGGACGTCCACTTCGAGGAAGATGACGTCGGCCTTGCCGGGGACGCGGTTGAGCCCGCGCTGCTCACTCTCCTTGGCTTCGTATTCGTCGGTTGTTCCGCTTTGGCGCTGATTGGCAATCAGATTCAACTCGCCGTCGTACTCCAACGAATCCGCGATAAAGCCCTGCGCGGTCTCGTCAAACACGATCCTGTCCACCCGAAGTTCCGTAGTCCGGAAGATGCGTGAGACGAGCGAGACGGCGATGATGCCGGCAATGAACAGCCCGGAGATGACGATGCCGTCAGGCTTTTCGACGACGTTGGCCACCAGCGCGTACAGCAGAATCAGGGCCAGCACGCCAAATCCAATGGTGGCGCCGCGGCGTTTGCGGTGGAGGGCTGACACCGTCACGGCGACGGCGCCGGAAACCATCATTGCCAGGATCCCCGTTGCATACGCCCCGGCCTGCTTGTTCACGTCGGCATGGAAGGCGATGGTGATGCCGATGCTCAGGGCGGTGTAAACCAGCACAACGGGGCGGACAGCCCGCGCCCAATCGGGAGCCATGCCGTAGGACGGCAGGTAACGCGGAACGATGTTGATCAGCCCGGCCATGGCGGACGCGCCAGCGAACCACAGAATCAGGACGCTGCTGATGTCATAGATCGTGCCGAACCCGCTACCCAGCCGCTCGTGCGCCAGGTACGCCAGGGCCCGCCCGTTGGCCTGCCCGCCGTCCTGGAATTCCTGGGCGGGAATCAGCACGGCGGTGATGAAGCTCGTGGTGATCAGGTAGGCGCTCATGATGACTGCCGCGGTCGTGAGCAGCCTGCGGGTGTTGCCGATCCGCGCGTCGAGCTGTTCCTGCCGGTTCCGACCCTCCGCCTTGATCAGCGGCATCATGCTGACGCCCGTTTCGAAGCCCGACAGCCCAAGCACCAGCAGCGGGAACGCGACGACGGTGGGGCCCAGGATCCCTCCGGGACCGCCGCTGGAGGACATCAGCCGGTCCAGCCAGCCGTCCAGGAGGTGAGGCTGAGTGAGGATCTGGTCCAAGCACACCGCGACGATCGCGGCGTTGAGCAGGAGGTACACCGTGACGAGGGGAATGGCGACTCCGACGGCCTCGTCGAAGCCGAGCAGGAACACGCCGCCCAGGATTAGGAGCATGATCACCGTGATGGTGACGCCCTGGCCATGGAGGCTGGCCGGCAGCAGGGGGTTCTGCAGGATCTGCACCGTCGCGTCGGCTCCTGAGAGCGTGATGGTGATAATCCACGACGTCGCGACGAAGCCGAGCAGGATCAGCACGAAAAACTTGCCGCGCCAGAAGGGCAGCAGTTTTTCCAGCATGGCCACGGAGCCCTGGCCGTGGGGGCTCTCCTTTGCCACCCGCCGGTACATCGGCAGCATGCCCAGCAGCGTCAATGCCACGATAAACAGGGTGGCAAGCGGCGACAGGGCTCCGGCCGCCAGACCAGCAATGCCCGGCAAATAAGCCAGCGAGGAGAAATAGTCCACGCCGGTCAGGCACATCACCTTCCACCAGGCGTTGGGCTTGGAATGGGTCTCGTCAGCCACCGGCCCGGAGGGCGCCACCCGGTGGGCGAGCAGCCAACGGGTCAAACCATGGGTTGAGGCGGGGGACTGTCCCGCAAAGTCCACGTGGTCGGGGACTGAATATTGAGCCGATCTCTTCATGCTTCTATTCTTGTCCGTTTCAGGAGGTGTTAGTCACGCGAGGAACAGGATTGGCGTCGGGCTTTCACCACCCGGAGTATTTCTTTTCCGGCCATCCCTTGTCAGTGCTGTTGCTGAGGTGCCAAGGTGAGCGCTGTACCTCTGCTTGCCCCAGGAGCGTTCGGGCACGAATCCTGGGGATCGCCGCACAACCTCAGGAGCACACATGCGCAAAGTGACCACAGGCCTCTTCTACTCCCTCGATGGAGTGGTGGAGGCTCCGAACCTCTGGCAGTTCGATAGCTTCGATGACGAAGTGGGCGCGGCCATGGTCGACATGCTGGCGCGCATCGACACCGTGCTGCTGGGCCGCGTGGGATATCAGGAATGGGCTGACTACTGGCCCTCGGCCGCGGCGGATGACCCTTTTGGCCAGTTCATCAACCCGGTGCAGAAGTTCGTCGCATCGCGCACCCTCACCGGCGACCTCGAGTGGAAGAACTCCCAGCTCATGGACGCCGGCCTTGAGGACTTTGTTCGTACCCTGAAGGAAACCGACGGTGGGGACATCTCTGTCTGTGCCAGCATTTCCCTGGTTCGACAACTGCTCTTTGCCGGATTGCTCGATGAGCTGACGCTGACCATGCACCCTGTCGTTGCAGGGGCGGGACGCCATCTCTTCACACCGGAGGATCCCACGACTCGCCTGACCCTGCAGGACTCCACCATCACCAGCAAGGGAAACGCCATCCTCCGCTACGCCCTGCGGGAGCCCTAGGACGGCTTGGCGTCTTTGGAGTTTTGGAGTTTGGGGTTTTGCGGTTTGGGAAAGCAGCTGAGATGAAAACAATCGATCCCTGAGGGAGGACTAATGGCCGCAATTGCGAGCCTGGCAGCCGTATCGGTGGACTGCGCCGATCCGGCCGAACTGTCCCGCTTCTACAAGCAACTGCTGGGCGCCGAAGTGTTCTACGAGTCGGAGGATTTCGTGGCACTGCGCGGCGCCGGCGTTCTGTTGACTCTGCAGCGGGTCGCCAACCACCGCGAACCCGATTGGCCTGAAGGTGCCGTCCCCAAGCAGTTGCATCTGGAATTCGCGGTCGGGGACTTGGATCAGGCTGAGGAAGCGGCTATCGCCATCGGTGCACGCAAGGCCCCCGCGCAGCCATCCCCCGACCGTTGGCGCGTCCTGATAGACCCCGCCGGCCACCCCTTCTGCCTAATGCACCCCATCCCCGGCGCCTAACCCCCTCGCCGGTCGAACCCCGTCCTTGGTCGAGCCTGTCGAGCCCCGTCGTTGGTCGAGCCTGTCGCGACCCGATCGTTGGTCGAGCCCGTCGAGACCCCGTTCGTTGGTCGAGCCTGTCGCGACCCCGTCCGTTGGTCGAGCCCGTCGAGACCCCGTTCGTTGATCGAGCCCGTCGAGACCCCGGGCCTGATCTCGACAAGCTCGATCACCGCACCCCGTTGGTCGAGCTTGTCGAGACCCCGGGCCAGATCTCGACAAGCTCGAACACCGAATGGTTCGATCAGCGCTCGAACCCTTGACCAATACGTGGAGCATGCAGGTACTTTGGGGCATGGCAACTAGGATCTCCGATGCCGAGTTCTCGGCCGATGACGGTGTGGCGCAGTGGCGGGTGCTCTACTGGGGCGCCAAGACTCTGTATGAGACGGGCGATTTCGCGACGGGGGCCAGATTCGTTGCCGCCATCGCCGAGATAGCCGACGACGTCGGGCACGCCCCGCTGATCGACGTCCGGCCCGACACGGTTACCGTCCAGGTCATCACGCCCGGTGTGGGGCTGAGTGACCTCGACCTCGAGCTTGCCCGCCGCATCTCGGCTACGGCGGAAAAGATGGGACTGGTGGCCGACCCGTCGGCCGTCCAGCACGTGCAGCTCGCTTTCGACGCCGTCGACCGTCCCGCCGTGATGAATTTCTGGCGCGCTGCGCTTGGGTACGTCCCCATTAGCGACGAGGACCTCGTCGAGCCGAATCTCATCGGACCTGCCGCGTGGTTTCAGGAGAAGGACTACGTTCCGCCGCGCAACCGCATTCACTTGGACATCTCGGTTCCCCATGACCAGGCGCAGGACCGCATCGACGCCGTCCTCGCTGCTGGCGGGCGCCTGCTTGGCGACCGCAACGCCCCTGCGTGGGTGTCCCTCATCGACCCCGAAGGCAACGTCGTCGACATAGCCACCTGGCAAGGCCGCGACTAACCTCTCGCCGCCGACAGTGTCGTTGATCGAGCTTGTCGAGATCACCTGGGTCTCGACAGGCTCGACCGACGGGTGGGGTCTCGACAGGCTCGACCAACGGGGTCGCTGATCGGGCTTGTCGAGATCACCCGGGGTCTCGACAGGCTCGACCAACGGGCGGGGTCTCGACGGGCTCGACCGACGGGCGGGGTCTCGACAGGCTCGACCAACGGGCGGGGTCTCGACAGGCTCGACTAACGGGCGGG
>JAODMR010000085.1 GCA_025465475.1 Micrococcaceae bacterium | reverse complement strand
AAAAAACAATCGGCATCAAAAAAACTTGGCACACTATTGAGTTCTCAAACAACAGACACACCCGGCACCAACAACCCAACCAACAGGCCACATCGCTCCGGAGCAACTTTCCAACCCTACCAGAACCGACCGTACCGGTCAATTCTGCCTCCCTGGCGAATCCTTCCAACAGCTGTCGGACGAGGATCCGGGCGTCGAGCTTGTAGCTCATCGCTGACCCGGGGGCGGATCTTTCGCGACCGATTTGTTCAACCGGCGCGGGAATTAACGATAGCACCGGCTGGCCGGAACACCAAACCACGCAGCGGCGAGGTCCTCCGGGGCCGACTTTCCTGGAGCCCAAGCAGCTGGCACAAGCCGCGTTCGCGCGGGTAAAAGCTACAGACGGGAAGGGCCCCGCGGCATCAGCCGAGGGGCCCTTCGGGTGGTTCACGTAATGCGCCTAGCGGTGGTGCAGGTACTAAACGCGCAGGTACTTACTCCACTGCGGACGTGTCGGAGGCAGCCGGGTCGGAGGCATCGACGTCGCCGGCGGCGTCGGCACTAGTCTCGCCTGCGGCTGCAGCATCAGCGCCGCCGTCGAGCTCCCGGGCAGCAACTCCCGCACCTCCAGCACCGCCATCGACTTCCCCAACGACTACTTCCTCAACCTCGCCAGCCAGTGGGGCGCCGTCAGCCAGGGTGAGGTAAACAGCACCGAGCGGCGGGACGGTCAGCGACAGGGAGTGCGGACGGCCGTCCGACTCGCGACGCTCACTCACGACGGAACCGCCGTTACTGGTGCCGGACCCACCGAACTCTTCGGCGTCGGTGTTGAGCACCTCGGTCCAAGTGCCGGCAAACGGCACGCCCACCCGGTAGTTCTGGTGCGGGCTGCCGGCAAAGTTGACCACGCAGACCAGCGGCTGCCGGTCCCGGTCCCACCGGATGAAGGAGAGCACGTTGTGGTCGCCGTCGTTGGCGTTGATCCACTCGAACCCATCCGGGCTGTTGTCCTGCGAGTAGAGCGCTGGAGTGTTGGCGTACAGCTCGTTCAGAGTGCGGACCAGCAGCTGCACCCCGCGGTGCGGCGGGTTCTCGGCCAGCCACCAGTCAAGCCCGTACTGCTCGCTCCACTCGGACTCCTGCCCGTACTCGGTTCCCATGAAGATCAGCTGCTTGCCGGGGTGCGCCCACTGGTAGGCCAGGAACGCGCGCAGGTTGGCCAGCTGCTGCCAACGATCGCCCGGCATCTTACGCAGCAGGGATCCCTTGCCGTGCACCACTTCGTCATGGCTGATGGGCAGCAGGAAGTTCTCGGTGAACGCGTACACCAGGGAGAACGTCAGGCCGCCGTGGTGCCACTTGCGGTTGAAGGGGTCCTCGCTGATGTAGTTCAGGGAGTCGTGCATCCAGCCCATGTTCCACTTCAGGCCGAAGCCCAGGCCGCCGCCGCTGGTGGGCGCCGTGACGCCCGGGAACGCGGTGGATTCCTCGGCGATCGTGATGACCCCGGGATAGCGCTTGTACGCGGTTGCGTTGACTTCCTGCAGGAAGGAAATGGCTTCCAGGTTCTCACGTCCGCCGTACCGGTTGGGCAGCCACTGCCCGGCCTGGCGTGAGTAGTCCAGGTAGAGCATGGACGCCACGGCATCAACCCGCAGCCCGTCGATGTGGAACTCCTCGAGCCAGTACAGGGCGTTCGCAACCAAGAAGTTACGCACCTCGCTGCGGCCGAAGTCGAAGATCAGGGTGCCCCAGTCGGGGTGCTCGCCCAGCCGTGGGTCGGAGTGCTCGTACAGCGGTCCGCCGTCGAACTGCGCCAGGGCCCAGCTGTCCTTGGGGAAGTGCGCTGGCACCCAGTCCATCAGGACGCCGATACCCGCCCGGTGCAGTTCGTCAACCAGGTGACGGAACTCATCCGGGTGCCCGAAGCGGGACGTGGGCGCGAAGTAGGACGTGACCTGGTAGCCCCAGGAGCCACCGAACGGGTGCTCCGCGACTGGCATGAACTCCACATGTGTGAAGCCCATCCACTTGACGTACTCGGTCAGTTCCTTGGCCAGTTCCTTGTAGCCCAGGCCCAGCCGCCAGGAGCCCAGATGGACCTCGTAGACGCTCATCGGTGCGTTGTGCGGGTCGGTGGCCGCGCGTTTGGTCATCCACTCGTCATCGGTGAACCGGTAGCTGGATTCAACGACCCGCGATGCCGTCAGCGGGGGCACCTCGGTGCCGTACGCCATCGGGTCTGCCTTTTCGATCCAATTCCCGTGGCGGGTGCGGATCTTGAACTTGTAGCAGGCGCCGGGGTGCACGTCGGGGACGAAGATTTCCCACACACCGGAGGAACCGAGGCTGCGCATGGCATGGCCCCGCCCTTCCCAGGAGTTGAAATCGCCGATGATCTGCACGGCCTGGGCGTTGGGTGCCCAGACGGCGAAGCTCACGCCGGTGACTTCCCCCATCGCTGAGGAGTATCGCTGCACGTGCGCGCCCAGCGCTGTCCACAGGGTTTCGTGCCTGCCCTCCCCGATCAGGTGAAGGTCCACTTCGCCCAGGGTGGGCAGGTACCGGTACGGGTCATCCCCGGTGACGGTGTGCCCGTCGAGGTATTCGGCCTCGATCCGGTAGTCGGGCGTGTGGCCGGCATGTTCCGGCGCGACGACGACGGTCCAGATGCCGCCGTACTCGTGCGTCATCGGCGTCTTTCCGGAGGCTGTGACCAGTGATACGCGCTTGGCCAGGTGCCGTACGGCGCGGATGGTCACGTTGCCGCTGTCATCCAGGTGCGCTCCCAGGATGGAGTGCGGGGCGTAGAACGTCCCCTCGGAGAGCTGTGCCAGCACCGATGTGTCCACGGGAATGGGAGTGCCCGACGGCGCTGCTTCCGCTGCGCCCGCGGCGAGCTCGTCCCCGGTGATCAGCGTGGCGCCCTGCGCCTCACCGGTACTGGCTCCCACGGAGCCAGCCTCACCGGAACCGACACCGTCGGAGCCTGTGCCGTCGGTACTGGGAGTTCCGTTCGTTGATCCGGGATTGGGATTAGCCATAAGTCCACCACTTTCCTTCGCGTTCAATGCCTGCCGGACCGCCCGTGCGGGTACGTCCACCCATGTGGGCCGGTTGCGCAGTTCATAAACAACTTCATAGAGGGCCTTGTCGAGCCAAAGCGCCACAAACAGGGGGGAGGCAGGGTCAACGGCGGCGTGCAGCGTCGACTGGTAGCCGGCCACGAAAGCTTCCGACGTGGCCGCTGCCCACGCTGCGGCCTGCTGCCGGCGCTCGGCGGCGCCGTCGTCGTCCTGCCCGGAAGCGGCCAGTGCGCTGGCCGCCGCGTAGTCAAAGGACCGCAACATGCCGACGACGTCGCGCAGCGGCAGGTCCGGCCGGTTCCGTTCCGCGACGGGCCGCAGCGGCTCGCCCTCAAAATCGAGCAGCAGCCAGCGTTCGGCGGACCCGGTTCCGGCGTGGATGATCTGGCCCAGGTGCAGGTCGCCGTGGATCCGCTGCAGCGGCGGAAGCTCCCGCACCTGCCGCAGCTGGTGGATGACCGCACCCAGCTGTTCCCGGTAGGGTCCAACCGTTTCCCCGGCGGCCGTCCACGCCCATTCGAGCCTGCCGACGATGGCTTCGATAAAGCCTTCGCGCTCTTCAGCCGTGGGCTGATGTCCGCCCATGGAGGACAGCAGGCTCGCGTGGACGTTGGCGGTGGCGGCGCCCAGGGCGCGGGCCTGCGCGGTGAAGTCGGAACCGGCTGCCGCAGCCGCGGTGGCCAGTGACCAGACGTCCTGCCCGCCGGCGATGAATTCGTGCATCACGCACAGGTTGCCTTCAACCTGTTGCCCGTGCCGGGTCCAGCGGCCGGTGGCCCAGCCGTGGATGGCGGGAACGTCGGTGCAGCCGGCGTCGGAGAGCGCCGCCCCTACCTCGATGTCCGGGTTCTTGCCGGCGCCCAGGACGCGGAAGAACTTGATGATGACCGGCAGGTTGCCGTTCTGCACAATGACGGAAGAGTTGGACTGTTCTCCACTCAGGACCTTGGACGCCGGCACGGTACCGGGCGTACGGGAGGCCCGGAAGGCGGGGCTGCTGGCGGCGCTGGTGTGCGGTCCTGCCGTGCTGCCACCCTGCAGGAAGTCCAGCCAGGCGGCGATGAAGACCGGGTCGTGGGTACCGTCGTACACCCAGCGTTCCCCGCCGTCGGGCAGGGTGGTCGTGCCCAGCAGGGTGCGTTCGGCCGTCGGGTCCGGCTCCCGGCGCAGGCTGAGCGGTACCTGCAGGATCTCCAGCCGGTCCCCCGACTCCACGGATACAAAGTGGACTTCCAGGTCAGCGGTGCCGGTGGCGTCCTGCAGCTGCAGGCCGCCGGCCCGGCCCAGGGTCACCTGTGATCCCTTGGAGGGGTACCAACGCTGTTGCGGCAGCCAGGCTTCGAGCAGATCGGCGAGATGGGAGGGCAGAACGTCGGTCATCAGGATTCCAGGCTCTTGATCGGAATGATGGGCATGGCCTGCGTCTGCGGCGAGGCGGGGTTCGATCCCCTGGAGCGCATCCGCAACCAGAAGAAGTCGTAGCTGCCCAGCGTGAGGGTCAGGTTACCGTCGTCGCCGATGGCCGGGAAGATGGTCCCCCCGAACACGTCGCGCAGCCCTCGGCCGGCGTAGGCCGGAAGCCGCAGCTGCGTGGCGGTGGGGTGCTGGGAGAGGTTGAACACGCACAGCAGCGTTTCCGGCTGCTCGCCTTCCACGTTCTCCTCGGGCAGGTCGCGCAGGAAGGCCAGCACCGACTCGGAGCTGGCGTCCACGTTGTGGTACGTGCCCAGGCCGAAGCCTGGGTGCCGCTTGCGGACGGCAAGGATCTGCCGGTTCCAGTGCAGCAGGGAGCTGGCGTGAGCCGCCTGCGCCTCCACGTTGACGTGGTTGAAGTGGTACACCAGCGACTGGATGGCCGGCAGGTACAGCTTGCCCGGGTCGGCGGTGGAGAAGCCGGCGTTGCGGTCGGGGTTCCACTGCATGGGGGTGCGGACGGCGTCACGGTCGGTGAGCCAGATGTTGTCCCCCATGCCGATCTCGTCGCCGTAGTAGAGGAACGGGCTGCCGGGCAGGGACAGCAGCAGGGCGTTGATCATTTCGATCTCGGCCCGGGAGTTGTCCAGCAACGGGGCCAGCCGACGGCGGATGCCGATGTTGGCGCGCATGCGGGAGTCGGGGGCGTACCAGCCGAGCATCGCTTCCCGCTCCTCAGCGGTGACCATCTCCAGCGTCAGTTCGTCGTGGTTGCGCAGGAAGGTGCCCCACTGGGCGCCGGCCGGGATGTCAGGGGTGTCCCGCATGGTTTCGATGATGGGGGCGGCCTTCTGGTCACGCAGGGCGTAGTACAGCCGCGGCATGATCGGGAAGTGGAAGGCCATGTGGCATTCCGGGGCGTCCTCGGTGCCGAAGTATTCGACGACTTCTTCCGGCGGCTGGTTGGCCTCGGCGATGATGACACGGCCCGGGTAGTTCTCATCCACCATGGCCCGCAGCTTCTGCAGGAAGTCGTGCGTTGCCGGCAGGTTCTCGCAGTTGGTGCCCTCCTCTTCGAAGAGGTAGGGAATCGCGTCGGCCCGGAAACCGTCGATGCCCTGGTCCAGCCAAAACTTGACGACGTCGAACACGGCCTCGACGACCTTGGGGTTCTCGAAGTTCAGGTCGGGCTGGTGACTGAAGAACCGGTGCCAGAAGAACTGGCGGCGGACCGGGTCGAAGGTCCAGTTGGACTCTTCGGTGTCGACGAAGATGATGCGGGCGTCCTGGTACTTCTCATCGGTGTCACTCCACACGAAGAAGTCTCCGTAGGGGCCGTCCGGGTCCTCCCGGGAGGCGAGGAACCAGGGGTGCTGGTCAGAGGTGTGGTTCAGCGGCAGGTCAATGATGACGCGCACTCCGCGGGCGTGCGCCTCGGCCACGAGCCGCTTGAAGTCACCGATGGTGCCGAACTCGTCAAGCACCGAGTAGTAGTCCCGGATGTCGTAACCGCCGTCGCGGAGCGGCGAGTCGAAGAACGGGGGAAGCCAGAGGCAGTCGACGCCGAGCCACTGGAGGTAGTCCAGCCGCTCGATCAGGCCGGAAAAGTCGCCCGAACCGTCGCCGTTTGCGTCCGCAAATCCGCGCACCAGCACCTCGTAAAACACCGCCTTGCGGTACCAATGCGGGTCGTGCTGGAGCCCTGGGGCATTCAGATTGAACTGTTGCGCGGTGTTGTGCGTAGCGAAAGCCACTGTTACCTCCGTACCGAGAGAATGTGTGCGGGTTCGTGGTGGGCATCGAGCCGGAAGTAGTTCTCGGCGCCCCACTGCCAGGTTTGGCCGGTGATGAGTTCGTCAACCGTAAAAGTTCCCTCGGGGGCCAGGTGGCCCAGTCCCAGGGCGTCCAGGTCCAGCCGGACCGTGCCTTCGCGCATGCTGTGCGGGTCGACGTTGACGATCACGATGATGGTGTCCTTGGCCGCCGGCATACCTGTCCCGGCGGGGATCACCTTGTGCTTGCTGAACGCGATGGTGGCCGCGTCAGTGGTGGGGTGGATGGTCAGGTTCTGCAGGTCCCGCAGGGCAGGGTGCTCCTTGCGGATGCGGTTGAGCATGGTGACGAACGGCGCCAGCGACCGGCCGGACGCCTCGGCGGCCTCAAAGTCGCGCTGCTTGTACTCGTACTTTTCGTTGTCGATGTACTCTTCAGCACCGGGCCGGGCGACATGCTCGTACAGCTCGAATCCGGCGTACATGCCCCAGAGCGGGCTGGCCATGGCGGCCAGCACGGCGCGGATCTTGAAGCCAGCGGGCCCGCTGTACTGAAGGTACTCGGTCAGGATGTCAGGGGTGTTGACGAAGAAGTTCGGCCGGAAGAAGGCAGCCGATTCGTGGCTGATCTCCTGGAAGTACTCCTCGAGTTCCTCCTTGGTGTTGCGCCAGGTGAAGTAGCTGTAGGACTGCTGGAAGCCGGCACGGCCCAGGGCGTGCATCATGGGCGGGCGGGTGAAGGCCTCGGCCAGGAACACGATGTCCGAGTGCTTCTCGTTCACCGTGTTGATCAGCCACTCCCAGAACCAGACCGGTTTGGTATGCGGATTGTCCACCCGGAAGATACGCACGCCGTGGCTGATCCACAGTTCCAGGATCCGCAGGATCTCGTGCGACAGCCCATCCGGGTCGTTGTCGAAGTTGAGCGGATAAATGTCCTGGTACTTCTTTGGCGGGTTCTCGGCGTAGGCGATGGTCCCGTCGACCCGGGTAGTGAACCATTCCGGGTGTTCGGTGGCCCAGGGGTGGTCCGGTGCTGCCTGCAGGGCAAAGTCCAGCGCCACTTCCAGGTTCAATTCCTTGGCCCGCGCGACGAACGCGTCAAAGTCCTCGAACCCGCCCAGGTCGGGGTGGATGGCGTCGTGGCCACCCTCGGAGGAGCCGATGGCCCACGGCGAGCCGGGATCGGATTCACCGGCCACCAGGGTGTTGTTCGGTCCCTTGCGGTTGACCCGGCCGATCGGGTGGATCGGCGGTAGGTAGATCACGTCGAATCCCATAGCCGCGACGGCGTCGAGCCGGTTCGCTGCGGTGCGGAAGGTGCCGCTGGTCCAGTGCCCGGTTTCCGGGTCGCGGTAGGCGCCTTCGGAGCGGGGGAAGAATTCATACCAGGAGCCACGGCCGGCGGCGTCGCGCTCCACCAGGATGGGGTAGCGCGGGCTCTGGGTGACCAGTTCGCGGATGGGCATCCGGTCCACTGCCGCGTGCACTGCGGAGCTGGTGCCCGCTGCCAGCCGTTCAGACACCGACAGGCCGGTGTCTGCGAGCTGGGCGGCTGCAGCGCGGAAAGTCCTCGCGTCCGCCGCTGCCCGGCCCTCGTCGTCGGCGGCCTTGGTCAGCAGCACCACGCCCTCGGTGAGCATGACCTCCACGTCCACGCCGGCGGCGATCTTGACCTCGGCGTTGTGCTCCCATGTGCCGTACAGGTCAGACCAACCCTCAATGACGAAGGACCAGGAGCCGACCGTCGGCGGCGTCAACAGGCCGCCCCACCGGTCCAGGCCCTGCCCGACCGGCTGCAGCCGGACGCGTTGGTGTTCGGTGCCGTTGCTGTCCAGCAGCACGGCGGTGGCGCCGAGCCGGTCGTGGCCTTCACGGAAAACTGTGGCGCCTACCTCAATGTCAGCTCCCGGCACGGCCTTGGCGGGAAAGAGCCCGTTCTCGATGACGGGTGAAACCTGGGTGATCGGAATGCGGCCGAAGCGCAGGCCCTCCTGCACACCCCCTGCGCTGCCTTGCGGTCGCGCCGCCTCGGGCGCGCCAGGGAACTGATCTTCTGCTGGGTTCACCTTAGGAGTAGTCACAGGTTAGACGTTATCCACATTGCTGCCGGATTGCGAAGGGAAAAGCCCACGGGGAGCCGAAAGTAAACGCAGGCAACAGTGTGCTGAAACATTTGGCTGTCATTTATCGGCGACTGGCGACGGGGTGGCTGAATACCGGTTTTTCTGCGCTAGTGTGTCGCGAATGAAGGCTATCCGCAGATTTACCGTCCGGACCGTTCTGCCGGAATCCATCGCTCCTCTGGTCCGGCTCGCGACCAACCTCCGCTGGTCCTGGCACTTGCCCACCCGCAAGCTGTTTGCCGAACTAAACCCGGAAATCTGGGCGGCCAGCGACGGCGACCCGATCACCTTTTTGGGGTCCGTATCCCGGGAGCAGTTCCAGCAGCTGGCGGGCAACGCGGACGTGGTGTCCCGGATCCGGGCGGCGGCGGCGGACCTGGACCGGTACCTGGAACAACCGCGCTGGTACCAGTCGTTGGGCCCGGCAGCCCCCCGGTCGATTGCCTACTTCTCCCCCGAGTTCGGGATCACCGAAGTCCTGCCCCAGTACTCCGGTGGTTTGGGCATCCTGGCCGGTGACCACCTAAAGACCGCGTCGGATCTGGGCGTTCCGTTGATCGGCGTCGGGTTGCTCTACCAGGCCGGGTACTTTAAGCAGTCCCTGTCCCGGGATGCCTGGCAGCAGGAAACGTACCCGGTGCTGGACCCGGACGGGCTGCCGCTCACCCAGTTGCGCGAAGCCGACGGCACGCCGGCCGTGGTCACCCTGCCGCTGCCGGAAGGGCGCCAACTGCACGCCCGCATCTGGCGCGCCGACGTCGGCCGGGTCCCCCTGCTGTTGCTTGACAGCGACGTCTCCTCCAACGACGACGCCGCCCGCGGCATCACCGACCGGTTGTACGGCGGCGGAGGTGACCACCGGCTGCAGCAGGAACTGCTCCTGGGCATGGGCGGGGTCAAGGCGCTGCGGATCTTTGCCCGGCTCACCGGCACCCCTGCCCCCGAGGTGTTCCACACCAACGAGGGCCACGCAGGCTTCCTGGGCATCGAGCGGATCCGGGAACTGATGGATCCGGCCGTGACAGAGTCGCCGCTGACCTGGCAGGAGGCCCTGACGGCCGGCCGCGCGTCCACCGTGTTCACCACGCACACCCCGGTTCCGGCTGGCATCGACCGGTTCCCCGCCGCCCAGATCCGGCACTACTTCGAGGCCGGTCTGGCCCCTGGCGTGCCGGTGCTCAAGGTGATGGAACTGGGCCGGGAGAATTACGACGGCGGCGATCCCACGGTGTTCAACATGGCGGTGATGGGGCTCCGGCTGGCCCAGCGTGCCAACGGTGTCGCCCGACTGCATGCCGAGGTTTCCCGAGACATGTTCTCCGGGCTGTGGCCGGGCTTTGAGCACTCGGAGGTGCCGATCACGCACGTCACCAACGGCGTGCATGTGCCCACCTGGGTCGACCCCAAGCTGGCCGCACTGGCGGCAACGCATTTCGGCAGCGGCGTGCTGGACAGCCCCGACTGGTCCCGCGCCTACCAGGTGCCGGACGCGGAGGTGTGGGCGCTGCGCCGGGAGCTGCGCAGCGCGCTGGTGGAGGATGTGCGCCGCCGCGTCCGGTCTTCCTGGAAGAAGCGTGGCGCCGGGGACGCCGAACTGGCCTGGACTGACAACGTGCTGGACCCGGACGTGCTGACCATCGGTTTTGCCCGCCGCGTTCCGACCTATAAGCGGTTGACGCTGATGCTGCGCGACGCGGACCGGCTCAAGCGCCTGCTGCTGCACCCGCAGCATCCGATCCAGCTGGTCATCGCCGGAAAGTCGCACCCCGCGGACGACGCGGGTAAGAAGATGATCCAGGATCTGGTCCGCTTCACCGATGACCCCGAGGTCCGGCACCGGATCGCGTTCCTGCCGAACTACGACATCGCCATGGCCAGGACCCTGTTCCCGGGAACCGACGTCTGGCTAAACAATCCGCTGCGCCCTCTGGAGGCGTGCGGCACTTCAGGCATGAAGGCGGCCATCAACGGATCGCTGAACCTGTCGGTGCTGGATGGCTGGTGGGATGAGATGTACGACGGCGAAAACGGCTGGGCCATTCCGACCGCCGACAACGGGGCCTCCCCGGACGTGCGGGACGACATT
Organism: Micrococcaceae bacterium; assembly: GCA_025465475.1. Lineage (GTDB taxonomy): Bacteria > Actinomycetota > Actinomycetes > Actinomycetales > Micrococcaceae > Arthrobacter_M. The sequence goes on along the minus strand of JAODMR010000085.1, from coordinate 23,675 downwards.
GAGGCCGCCGCGCTGTACGAGCTGCTGGAGAACCAGGTGGCCCCGCGTTTCTACGGTTCCACGGTGTCAGCCGGAGCTGGCGCGGCAGGACCGTCGGAGGCCCGGCCGGAGGCGGTTCCGACGCACTGGATCTCGATGATCAAGCACACGCTCGCCCACCTGGGTCCGGCCGTCTCCGCTGAGCGCATGCTCAAGGATTATGTGGCCAAGCTGTACCAGCCCGCGGCGGTCGCGGGCAGGAAAGCGCAGGCCGAACACTTCGGGCAGGCCCGGAAGCTGGCGGCGTGGACGGAAACCGTGCGGACCGCGTGGCCGGGCGTCGCCGTCGAGCATGTCGATTCTGAAGGATTGTCGGAGGATCCGCAGATCGGCGACACGTTGACGGTGAAGGCTTACGTTGCGCTCAACCGGCTGGAGCCCAAGGACGTTAGCGTGGAGGTCGCGTTCGGCCAGGCGCAGGAGAGCGATGAGCTGACCAACACCTCTGTCATGCCGCTGCCGCGTACCGAGGAACTGGGCAACGGCAGGTACCTGTTCTCCGGCGACGTGGTGATCGATAGGTCGGGCAGCTTTGGGTACACGGTGCGTGTCCTTCCGCAGCACGACGGTCTGGCCACCAAGGCGGAGCTTGGCCTGATCGTCAACGCCTGACCCCCGGTCCCGACCGCGGGGGCTCAGGGGCGGGTCTCGACGGGCTCGGGGTCTCGACAGGCTTCGGGGTCTCGACAGGCTCGACCACCGGGGCGGGTCTCGACGGGCTCGGGGTCTCGACGGGCTCGACCACCGGGGCGGGTCTCGACAGGCTTCGGGTCTCGACAGGCTCGCGGGTCTCGACAGGCTCGACCACCGGCGTCTCGACCACAGGGTCAGCAGCGGAAGACGTTGACCGAGTTGGCCGGAACGCGGTGCTTGCTCCCTGCCCGCGCTTCGGTGCCGCGGACCTTTTCGTAGTTGGACGCCGTCGTCAGCTGCAACCGGTATGTGTCCCCGGCCCGTTCGGAGCTGGCGTCCGCCGGCAACACCACGTCGACGTCGGTCAGCGACGCGTTGATGACGATCAGCCCGTCCAGTACGCCCTTCGCCGAGCCCATCCGCAATTGCAGGACGCGGTTGTCCGGTGCCCGCCACTGTTCAGGGCTCATCGGCAGGCCGTTGGCGGCGTACCAGTGCAGGTACGCGCCCTTGCCCGGGGCCGGATAGCTGCGTGGCTGGCGTTCCAGGAACTCGCGCCGCACCCGGATGAGCCGTTTCGTTGCTGCCAGCATCTCCCGGGCGGCCGGATCCAAGGTCCAGTCCAGCCACGTCATTTCGTTGTCCTGGCAGTACGCGTTGTTGTTGCCGTGCTGCGTCCTGCCCAACTCGTCGCCGGCGGTGATCATGGGCACGCCCAGGGACAGCATCAGAGTCGCCATCATGTTGCGGCTGGTCAGCCCGCGGGCCGCCTCGATTGCTTCGTTCTCCGACGGACCTTCCACGCCGTGGTTCCAGCTGCGGTTTCCGTCGCTGCCGTCCCGGTTCTGCTCGCCGTTGTCCTCGTTGTGCTTGCGGTCGTAGCTGACCAGGTCGCGCAAGGTGAACCCGTCGTGCGCGGTGATGAAGTTGATGGAGGACAGTTGTCCGCGGCCGGAGGCGGCGAAAAGTTCCAAGGAGCCGGCGAGGCTGTCTGCCAACCGGGACAGCGGCCCGGTGTGCCCTCCGTGCCGCATGGCCGCCTGGTCGGTGAGCCAGAAGTCGCGGATGGAGTCGCGGAAGTGGTCGTTCCAGTCAGCCCACCCGGGTGGAAAGCGGCCCGTCTGCCAGCCGTCGGGACCCAGGTCCCAGGGCTCGGAAATGAGCTTGACGCCCGCCAAGGTGCTGTCAGTTGCGGCGGCGATGAGGAAAGGGTGGCCGGGCCGGAACTCGTTCGCTTCATTCCGGCTCAGGGAGACGGCCAGGTCAAAGCGGAACCCGTCGATGTGGAATTCCTCGACCCAGTAGCGCAGCGAGTCCAGGGCCAGCTGGACCACCCGCGGTTTGCTGAAGTCGAGCGTGTTGCCGCATCCGGTGGTGTCGTCATAGGCGGCGCCGTCGTGCCGGTAATAGGTGCGGTCCGCCAACCCTCGCCAGCTCAGGGCCGGACGGTCAATGGTGCCTTCGGCGGTGTGGTTGTACACCACGTCGAGGATGACTTCGATGCCGGCACCGTGCAGCGCCTTGATGGCCGTCTTGAGTTCGTCCTGCACCGCTTGCAGTCCCGCAGCCCGGGCGGCGGCACTGGCGTAGGAGACCTGCGGGGCAAAGTATCCCAGCGTGTTGTAGCCCCAGTAATTGGGCAGGCCCAGCTCCTGCAGGTGCGGCTCGTCCAGGTGGAAGTGGATGGGCAACAGCTCGACGGCGGTGACCCCCAGTTCCTGCAGGTGGGTCAGCAGTGCCGGGTGCGCGAGGGCCGCGTAGCTGCCGCGGATGTCCGCCGGAATATCCGGGTGCAGCATGGTCAGGCCCTTGACGTGGGCCTCATAGAGCACGGTGTCCCGCCACGGGGTCAGGGGCGCCGTGTCCCCGTCCCAGTCAAAGGAATCCTCCAGCCGGACGGAGGAATACAGGCAGCCCTCCGGGCCGACCCGCTCATCAATGCCGCGTCCGTACGGGTCCAGCAGCAGCTGGACGGTTTGCGGGCTAACGCCTCTCCCCGAGCTGCCTTCGGCCAAAGGCAGCAGCCCATACCGGCTTCCCACCGGAAGGTCCGCTATGACGCCGTGATGAACGCCGTCGGTCAAGTCCGGCAGCACGGTGGAACGCCACATGCGTCCGGGCGGCTGCACGAACACCATCAGGCTGTCCACGTCCGGGGCGAACACGGCCAGGTTCACCGCATCATCGGAATATCCGGCCGGGGCGGTGCTGACACCCAGTGGAAAGGACCTGGACGGTGCGGGGCGGGTGATCCGGCTGGAGGGAACCTCCCTGAGCGACATGGCTCAGGCCGTGGTGCTGCGTTGTTTGGAGATCTCGTAGAGGCTGATGCCAACGGCCATGGAAGCGTTCAGGGATTCCATCGCCGAGTCGATCGGAATGGAGACGATCTGATCGCAGTTCTCCCGGACCAGCCGGGACAGGCCCTTGCCTTCGGAGCCGACGACGATGCAGATCGGCTCCGTGGCCAGCGCCAGGTCGGGCAGGGACACGTCGCCGTCGCCATCCAGGCCCAGCACGTAGATGCCCATGTCCTTGAAGGCGCCGAGTGCCCGGTTGAGGTTGGGGGCGCGGACCACGGGAACGCGGACCGCGGCACCGGCGCTGGTTTTCCAGGCCGCGGCTGTCACGCCGACGCTGCGGCGTTCGGGCACGATGACGGCGTGGCCGCGGAAAGCGGAGACGCTGCGGATGATCGCGCCGAGGTTGCGCGGGTCAGTGATGCCATCCAGGGCGACGAATAGCGGCGCGTTGTTGATGTACCCCTTTTTCCACTTGGTCAGCACATCCTGCGCCGATTCGACGGCGTCCTCGTACTCATAGGGGGGAATCTGCAGGGCCAGGCCCTGGTGCACGGCGTCGTCGGTGAGCCGGTCCAGTTCGGGCTTGTGGACTTCCATCAGCGGCACGCCGCGATCGGCTGCGAGCTTGAGTGATTCGCGGACGCGGTCGTCCATCTCGATGCGGACGGCTACGTACAGGGTCTTGGCGGGGACACCGGCGCGCAGGGCTTCGACGACGGAGTTGCGGCCGGTGACCATCTCCTCGGTCGCGCGGCCCTTGGGTCCACTGCGTCCGCGGCTGCCGCCGGGGCCTGAGCTCCGCTTGGCTGCGGAGCGTTCCGACAGCTGCTTGTTCTTGTGCGCCTTGTGATAGGTGCGGTCCTCGGCCTTGGGGGTGGGACCCTTACCCTCCAGCGCTTTACGTCCGTGTCCGCCCGTACCGACCGTGGGGCCTTTTTTGAGCTTGCGCACTGCCCCTGCGCGGGAATTGTTGGCCATGGTGAAACCCTAACGGTCGGTGCTGGAACCCGACCTGCGGGCCCCGAAAATTCGGAAGTAACGCGTGCAGGCCACACGGGACCCGATACCAGTTTACCGGGCTGGAGTTGCAGTCCGCGCCGGCAGGCGTCACCCCGGTCCCGTCAGGGTTCCAAGGGCTGGTTCAGCTGCCGGCACCTCACTTACCCGGGTCCGCGCCGTTTCCTCCGGGGCCGTTAAGTTCTGCCCGTGCCCTCCGGGGCCGCTTCAGTTCCGGGGCCATTCAGTGCGGCCTCTTCAGTTCCGGCGGACCGTCCAGGTTGCACCGTCGGCGGAGTCGGCGATGTCGATGCCCGCGGCGGCCAGCCGGTTCCGGATCTCATCCGAGGCAGCCCAGTCCTTGGCTGCCCGGGCGGCGCTGCGGGCTGCGAGCTGCTCGGAGACCAGGGCCGAGAGTGCCTGCAACGCTCCGCCGTCGTCCGTTGCGCGCCGCCACTGCGGATCCAGCGGGTTCAGGCCGAGGGCGTCCGTCATGTTCCACACGTCCTGCAGCGCCGCTGCGGTACCGTCCACGTCGGCCGTAGCGAGGGCACTGTTGCCCCGCCGAACCGTGTCGTGGAGCACCGCAAGCGCCGCGGGAATGTTCAGGTCATCATCCATGGCCGCCTCAAACGGCGCGGGGACCGCTGCCGTGGCAGGCTGGTAGCCGCCGTCCGGGGCAGCCGATGCCAGGGCCTTGAGCAGGAAGCCTTCGATCCGCTCCACCGCTGCGGCCGCTTCGGTGAGGGACTCGGGCCGGTAGTCCAGCACGGACCGGTAGTTGGCCTGGCCGAGGTAGTACCGGACCACCAGCGGCCGGGCCGTGCCAAGCAGCTCGGCCGGGCCCACGGTGTTGCCGATGGATTTGCTCATCTTTTCGCCCCGGAAGGTGACCAGGCCGTTGTGCAGCCAGAAGTTCGCGAACGGCAAACCGGCTGCCCGCGACTGGGCAAGCTCGTTTTCGTGGTGCGGGAAGCGCAGGTCCAGGCCGCCGCCGTGAATGTCGAAGGCCTCACCCAGATACTTGCCCACCATCGCCGAGCATTCCAGGTGCCAGCCGGGCCGGCCGGAACCCCAGGGGCTGGGCCAGGACGCGGTGGCGGGTTCATCGTCCTTGGCACCCTTCCAGAGCGCAAAGTCGCGGGGATCACGCTTACGGCCGACGAATTCGGGTTCCACGTCGGGGGCGGCCTGCATGTCGTCGATGTGCTGATGCGTGAGGGACCCATATTCGGGCCAGGACCGCACATCAAAGTAGACGTCGCCGGATGAGTCAGCGGCCGGATAGGCGTGGCCGCGGTCGATCAACTGCTGGATCAGGGCGTGCATCTCGGGGATATGGCCCGTCGCCCGTGGTTCGTAGCTTGGCTTGCCGATGCCCAACGCGTCGTAAGCGTCCTCGAACGCCTGCTCAAACCGGTAGGCCAGGGCCCACCACTGTTCACCCGATTCAGCGCTCTTGCTGAGGATCTTGTCGTCGATGTCGGTGACGTTGCGGACCACTGTGACGTCCAGGCCGCGGTAGCGCAGCCAGCGGACCAGCTGGTCGAACGCCAGCGCGGACCGCAAATGGCCGATGTGTGGTTCACCCTGAACGGTTGCGCCGCAGTAGTACACGGACGCCTTGCCCTCGACGAGCGGGACGAAGTCGCGGACTTCGGCGGTGGCTGAATCGTAAAAGCGCAGGGTCACTGGACAAGGTTAGCCGACGTGCGGGCTCCCGGGCCGCCGGGATTAACGGATCGGGTAAACCAAGGCGGTCGCGATGGCAGTGATGCCCTCATCGCGGCCGGTGAAACCGAGCGCGTCGCTCGTCGTGGCGCTGACGCTGACAGGAGCTCCGGCGGCGGCAGAGAGGGCGGCCTGTGCCTCTTCCCGGCGGGGACTGAACTTGGGCCGGTTGCCGACGAACTGGACGGCAATGTTGCCGATGTCGAATCCGGCGGCGCGGACAATGCGCGCCGCTTCGGCAAGCAGGGTGGTGCCGGCAGCGCCTCGGAACTCGGGGCGGGACGTGCCGAAGTGCGTCCCGAGGTCTCCCGTCCCGGCCGCGGAGAACAGCGCGTCCGCTGCAGCGTGTGCCACCGGGTCGCCGTCGGAATGACCGGCCAGACCCTGTTCGCCCGGCCACAGCAGGCCGGCGAGCCAGAGCGGTGTGGGAGTGTTCGCGGGGGCGAAGGCGTGGATGTCGACGCCAATGCCTGTGCGCGGCAGCACAGGGGGCAGGCCCGGCATCAGCCTTCCACCCAGCGCGGCGCCATCTGGCCCTCGAGCAGGGCTTCGGCGAGCAGCAAATCTGTGCGGGTGGTGATTTTGAGGCTGTGCGCGGAGCCGCGGACCACAAAGACCTCGGTGCCAAGGGCCTCCACGAGCATGGCGTCATCGGTGATGCCCGCGAGTTGGGTCGGATTCAGGGACCCTGCCGCCTGGTGCGCGTTGCGCAGCGTGGCCAGATCGAACCCTTGTGGGGTCTGCACGGCGCGCAGTTGTTGCCGGGACGGGGTGGACACCACTCGCTCGGGGGCGACGACGGCGGAGTCCTGCCCGGTGGGCGAGACCTCCTTGATGGTGTCCACCACGGCGAGGGCCGGAATCACGGCCAGGGCACCCTCGGCCAGGGAAGCCGCGACGCGCCGAAAGACCTCCGGCGGCGTTAGCGCGCGGGCGGCGTCGTGAACAAGGACGGCGGAAATTCCGGCGGCGACGCTTTCCAGGGCTGCCCGCACGGATTCGGAGCGGGTGCTGCCGCCATCGACCACGGTGATGTCGGGCCGCAGTTCGCCGGCGGTCTCCACGGTGAGCGTTTCGCTGAGCAGCCGAAGTTCGTCGTTGCCGCGGGGCACAGCGACGACGATTTGGCTGGCGACGCCGGCGGCCAGCACTCCCCTCAGGGCGTGCACCAGCAGCGGTTCACCACCCAACGGCACCTTGGCCTTGGGCATGCCGTACCCGAGGCGTTCCCCACTTCCGGCAGCTACGACGATGACGGCGATTCCTGGTTGAACGTTTGAAGCCATGGGGCTAAGCGTATCCGGAGGCACAAAAAACCCCGGAACCAGAAGGTTCCGGGGTTAATGCGTGCTCCGCCGCGCTGTTGCTAGGAAGCGAGGACCTCATCCAGCACCGTGGCTGCCTTGTCCTCATCCGTCTTCTCGGCCAACGCCAGTTCGGAGATCAGGATCTGCCGCGCCTTCGCCAGCATCCGCTTTTCTCCGGCTGACAGGCCGCGGTCGTGGTCCCGGCGCCACAGGTCGCGGACAACCTCTGCCACCTTGATGACGTCACCTGAGGCCAGCTTTTCCAGGTTGGCCTTGTAACGCCGCGACCAGTTGGTCGGCTCTTCGGTGAACTCGGCGCGCAGAACGTCAAAGACGTGCTCCAGGCCTTCCTTGCCCACTACGTCACGTACGCCAACCAGATCCACGTTTTCCGCCGGTACCTCGATGGTCAGGTCACCCTGGGCCACCTTCAGCTTGAGATACATCTTCTCTTCGCCCTTGATGGTGCGCATTTTGATCTCCTCGATCTTTGCTGCACCGTGGTGGGGGTAAACTACTGTCTCGCCGACTTCAAAAACCATGTGGATTCTCCCTTTCCCGGGTACCAGTTTATCACGATTCAGCCGGTGCTCCTGAGTGTTTTCGCAGGTCAGCGGCGGCTAGAGCCGCCTGCCACAGTCTGATGGGCCCCCTTTCAGCTCTTGACTAAATGCGCCAAAAGTGCATTCCAAGAGGTTGCCTCAGCGCATCAATGCCCGCATCGGTGGCTGTGCCGCGGCTCGCTGCGGGGTTTGGCACCGGATTTGCCGATAGGCTAGGGGCGAATATTGTTTGCCCCTTCCCTGAGGAGTTTTAGACGTGAGATTCGCTGCGAGCAACCGGGTCCTCAATCGTGCACAGCGGGTGGTGGTGGTTGCTGCGCTGGGCGCAGGCATGCTTGCCGTGTCCGGTTGCACCTATACCAACCCGCAGGCCACCACGGAGATCTCCACCGTCGCGGACGGCGTCAACGCCTCCTTGGGCCGCCTGGACCTCCGGAATTTGCTGGTGATCTCCGCGGGGAAGGACCAGGAGGGGCGCCTGATCGGGGCTGTCGCCAACGGCTCGGACCAGGAAATCCAGTTGACCATCACCGGTGCCGCCGGCTCCCGGACCCAGTTCAGCATTCCCAGCCACGGCTCCTACACGCTGGATAAGTCGACTGAGGCAGCAATCCTCAGCAGGGTCTCCGAAATGCCGGGGTCGCTGGAACCATTGAAGTTCAGCCAGAACGGGCAGACCGGGCCGCAGAGCGCGGACCTGAGCGTCCCCGTTTTTGACGGCACCCTTCCCGAGTACGCGGCCTACGTTCCCAGTGGTGCAACCTCCAGCTCCTCCTCGACGTCGACGTCGACGTCAACGTCAACGTCGACGTCGTCGCGCACCTCCGCTGACACTGCCTCAGAGGCTGCCACCAGCGGCGCTACCAGCGGCGCCACGTCAAGCGGACTGGCTTCTCCGCAGTCGGGGGACGAGGCGTCGTCGTTGGCGACGTCCTCCAGCCGCTGACCTAAAACGGCACCAACAGCAAGTGCCCGGCCCGCATTTCGGGCCGGGCACTTGTTGTTTAAGAACCGGACACTGTGGCTTTAGGAACCGCCGAGGTCTTTTTAGGGAGGATCAGGGCTCAAACTTGTAGCCCAGGCCGCGCACGGTGACCAGGTGCCGGGGTGCTGCCGGGTCCGGCTCAATTTTGGCGCGCAGCCGTTTGACGTGGACGTCGAGCGTCTTGGTGTCCCCGACGTAGTCGGAGCCCCAGATCCGGTCGATCAGCTGCCCGCGGGTCAATACCCTGCCGGCGTTGCGGAGCAGCATCTCCAGCAGCTCAAACTCCTTCAGGGGCAGGGACACCTGCTCGCCGCGGATGCTGACCACGTGCCGTTCAACATCCATCCGCACCGGACCTGCCTGAACCGTCGCGGTGAGGATTTCCTCCTGTTCGCCCTGTCGCCGGAGCACGGCCCGGACGCGGGCCACGAGCTCCCGGGACGAGTAGGGCTTGGTGACGTAGTCGTCGGCGCCCAGCTCCAGTCCCACCACCTTGTCGATTTCCGAATCCTTGGCGGTGAGCATGATGACCGGCACACTGGAACGCTGGCGGAGCTGGCGGCATACTTCCGTTCCGGACAGCCCGGGCAGCTGCAAATCGAGCAACACCAGGTCGGCTCCGGCGCGGTCGAATTCGGTGAGCGCGTCCAGGCCGTTATCCACGACGCCAACCTCGAAGCCTTCCTTGCCCAGTAGGTAGGACAACGGGTCGCTGAATGACTCCTCGTCTTCGACGATCAAAATCCTGCTCACGCGGTGGCTCCTTGTTCTGCTGCTGGGGTGGTTGTGGCTGCCGTGGAATCGTCCGGGGCGTCCATTTCCGGCAGCCGGACGGTGAAGGTGGACCCGTCGCCGGGCTTTGACCAGACGGTGACTTCGCCGCCATGGTTTGAGACCACGTGCCTGACGATGCTCAAGCCAAGCCCGGTGCCGCCGGTGTGTCGGGAGCGGGCCGAGTCCACACGGTAAAACCGTTCAAAGATCCGTTCCTGGTCAGCCTCCGACAGCCCGTCACCCTGGTCGGAGATGGAAACCGTAGCCAGGCCATCCACCGAACGCACCCCGATGCCGACCTGGGTGTTTTCCGGGGAATACCGGATGGCGTTGTCGATCAGGTTGCGGAACGCGGTGGTGAGCAGGTCGGCGTCGCCAAAGACGTGGCCGGTGGCTGTGCCGCTGCGCAGGATGGAGATGTTCTTGTTCTCGGCGGCCAGCCGGGATCGGTCGACGGCGTCGGACAGGACCAGGTTGAGGTCCACCGGCTGGCCCTGCTGCACCACGTCGGCGCTCTGCAGGCGGGACAGCTCGATGATGTCCTGCACCAGGGCGGCCAGCCGGGCGGACTCCTTGCGCATCCGGCGGGCGAACCGGCGGACCGTTTCCTGATCCTCCGGGGAATCCTCCAGCGCCTCGGCCAGGAGGGAGATGGCCCCGACCGGCGTTTTCAGTTCATGGGACACGTTGGCCACAAAGTCATTGCGTACGGCTTCAGTCCGGGTGATTTCGGTCCTGTCGTCAGCGAGTAGCAGGATGTACTCCTCCCCCAACGGCGCCACCCTGGCCTGCACCACCAGGGTGCCGGGGCCCAGCGGCCCCCGCGGCAGTTCCAGGCTGCGTTCCTCAATGACGCCGTCCCTGCGCACCCGCGCCGTCATGGCCAGCAGCTCGGGGTGAACCACCGTGTGGCCGCGGACCAGGCCGAAGGCGTACGCGGCCGGACTGGCCCGGACAACGCCGTCGATCGCGTCCACCACAACGTAGGCGCGTCCGACGACCGAGAGCACTTCGGCGGATCCCTCCGGTAGGACCGGCTCATCCACGTGGGACACCGTGCGGCGCTGCCGCTCGCTGAGCGAGAACGCGAGCATGCCGCACACACCCAGCACCAGGCCGATCAGCCCGGACACGATGCCTAGCAACAGGGGATCCACATTTCAAGCTTAGGCGCCCTGCCGCAGGGGGGCGGCACCCATTGGGGACCACCGGGCCGGAGTTCGCCCAACGTTCACCTGCCCTTGCCGGTACGTTCACACCGGTTTGGGAAGCTGGTGCAGGAACCGGAGCCGTACGATGCTGCCGGTTGCGCCTACGCCTGTCGGTGGAGGCCGAACAATTCGTGAAAGGACCGCGCCGTGCGCAAAGTTTTCCAGGCCGAACTCCATCAGGTCGGTGAGGAACTGATCCAGATCTCCCAGCTGGTCACGGAGGCACTGACCAAGGCGGACGCTGCGTTCCGGGGTGCCGACGTGGAGCTGGCCCAGGATGTCATCAGCGCTGACGCCCGGATTGACTTCCTGCAGAATGACCTGGATGAGCGGGCCATCGACATTCTTGCGTTGCAGGGCCCGGTGGCCGGTGACCTGCGCATGATTGTCGGCGCGCTGCGGATGAGCGCCTCGCTGGAGCGGATGGGCGACCTGGCCCGCCACATCGCGCAACTGGCCCGGCTGCGTTACCCGGCCCTGGTGGTCCCGTCGTCGCTGCGGGCCACCTTCGCCGAGATGGCTGAGCTGGATATCACGATCTCCACGCAGGTGGGTGTCCTGTTGGACAGCCGCAACGTGGAGCTGGTGCCGGAGATTCAGGCAGCCAACAGCCGCATCAATGAGTTGCACCGGAGCGTGTTTGCTGCGATCGCCTCTCCTGATTGGAACGAGAAGCCGGTCACGACCGTGGACGTGACCTTGGCCAGCCGCTACCTGGAACGGTTCGGGGACCATGGGGTGTCGGTGGCCAGGAAAGTGTCCTACCTGGTGACCGGGCAGTGGCAGCCGGAGGCGTACGCCCAGTAGCCCTTAAATTCCGACGACGAAGGGGACCCCGCCTAGCCGGGTCCCCTTCGTCGTCACCTGGTTTCGTGTGGCGTGCGCCGGTTTACTTCTTGCCCTGGTTGGCCACTGCCTTGATGGACGCGGCGGCTGCTTCCGGGTCGAGGTAACGGCCGCCGGGGGTGACGGGCGTGAAATCCTCGTTGAGCTCGTAAACCAGCGGAATGCCAGTGGGAATGTTCAGGGCGGAAATGTCGGCGTCGGAAATCCCGTCCAGGTGCTTCACCAGCGCACGCAGGGAATTGCCGTGCGCGGTGATCAGGACCGTCTTTCCGGCAGCCAGGTCCGCGGTGATGTCCGATTCCCAGTACGGCAGCAGGCGTTCCAGCACGTCCTTGAGGCATTCGGTCCGCGGCAGGTCGTCGCCAAGCTCGGCGTAGCGGGGGTCGCCCACCTGGGAGTACTCACTGTCATCCGGCAGGGGCGGCGGCGGCGTGTCGTAGCTGCGGCGCCACGTCATGAACTGCTCCTCACCGAATTCGGCGAGGGTCTGCGCCTTGTCCTTGCCCTGCAGGGCTCCGTAGTGCCGCTCGTTCAGGCGCCAGCTGCGCTTGACGTCGATCCAGCCGCGGTCGGCGGCCGCGAGGGCCAGGTTTGCGGTGTTAACCGCCCGCTTCTGCCGCGACGTGTACAGGATGTCAGGCAGCAGGTCGTTTTCCGTCAGCAGCTCGCCGCCGCGCACAGCCTCGGTGCGCCCCTGGTCATTAAGGTCCACATCCACCCAGCCGGTGAACAGGTTCTTGGCGTTCCATTCACTGTGGCCGTGCCGCAGCAGAATCAGCGTGTAAGTCATGGTTTTCATCCTACGCGAGCAGTGCGGCCGGGTTCACGGCAACACCGAGCCGCCGCGAACGCTCCCGGGCCCGTACGCTAAGACAGTGGTGCAGCGGGCTGAGCGGATGGGTGCGGACCCCCGCCGTGCTACCTCCGGCCGCCCCGTCGGAAACATCACCAGGGGAACGACCAACCCCAACCGGCTGCGCCGCGTGGATCGCTGGCTGGCCGGGCCACAGGCCTGGCGGCTTAGGACCAGCGCGGAGCCCATGGTGGTGGACCTGGGCTATGGCGCCTCCCCCACCACCGCTGTGGAACTCTTTGACCGGCTGCGGACCGTTTCTCCGGCCGTCCGGGTGGCGGGCATTGAAATTGAACCCGAACGTGTCCGGGTGGCCAAGGCCCTCGAACGCCCAGGGTTGACCTTCCTGCTGGGCGGATTCGAGCTTCCCGTACCGGGTAACCCGGTGATGGTGCGGGCCTTTAACGTGTTGCGCCAGTATGACGAGGCTGACGTGCCCGCCATCTGGAACACCGTGACGTCGCGACTGGCACCGCAGGGGATTTTTGTTGACGGCACCTGCGACGAGGTCGGACGGCGCAGCACCTGGGTGGCCTTGGACGGCAGCGGGCCGATATCACTGACACTGTCCCTGCGGTTTGGCGACCTGGAGCTACCCTCGGACCTCGCCGAGCGCCTCCCGAAAGCGTTGATTCACCGCAACACGCCAGGAAACCGGATACACACGTTCCTGCAGGCGTTCGACAGGTGCTGGCTGCAGCACGCTCCGCTGGCCGCTTACGGCCGACGGCAACGCTGGATCGCAGCCTGCGATTCGCTGCGCGCGGAGGGCTGGCCGGTGCACGACGGGCCCAGCCGCTGGCGGCTCGGCGAAATCACCGTGGCTTGGTCCGCCGTCGCGCCCTGACCTGCGGGCATCAGCCGCACCTGATCCGACCCTGACCCGGGCCTCGATCACACCTGAACCGAGCCTGACTCCTTATCCGCGCCCTGAGGCGGGCCGAAATCGGTTGCGGGGAATTTAGGAGCGACCGGAGTCATTCACCAAGGGCCGTAGGGGCCTTGGCTGCGGTTCCCGCCGCGGCGTGCGTCCTGCAGCGCCGGCCGGACGTCGGCCAGGAACACGCCGGCAGCGGTGGCAGAGGCGAGTTCCAGCAGCAGAAGGAAACCCAGGCTTGGGTTGAGAACATAAAGCCCGCCGACAACTGCGGCGGCGACGGTCAGGCCGGTCCAGAATCCCTTGGTGCGCTTGTAGGCACGTTCAAAGTCAGCGGCCCGGCTGCGCAGGCACTCGACCATGGCCCACAGCTGGATGCCGAACCCCAGGAGGCCCAGCAGGAACAGCAATATGTAGGTCAGATATCCGGTCACGGCACCAGCCTACTGGACCCCGCCGATTCCAAGGCCGCAGCAAGGTCACGCCACAGGTCTTCGGCGTTTTCGATGCCCACGCTGAGCCGAAGCAGGTTATCCGGCACGGATTCCGGCTCGTTGGTGTGGCGACGGCGGCGTTCAATGAGCGATTCCACGCCCCCGAGCGAGGTTGCCGGGGTCCACAGCCGCAACTGCGCGACGACGGCCTCAGCGGCTGCCGCGCCGCCCGCCACTTCGATGGCGAGGATGGACCCGAAGCCGGTCATCTGCTGCTTGGCCCGCGCATGTCCGGGATCGGTGGAAAGCCCGGGGAAGCGGACGGCCTCCACCTGCGGGTGGTCGTGCAGCCGGGCGGCGAGCAGTTCCGCCGTGGCCTGCGAGCGTTCGACACGCAGTGCCAGGGTGCGCAGGCCCCGCAACGCCAGCCACGCCTCGAACGGTCCGGCGATGGCACCGTGAATGGACCGGTGATGCAGCAGTTGGGCGCGCAGCTCCGGGTTGGAGGTGACCAGGGCGCCGAGCACGACGTCGGAGTGTCCCGCCAGGTACTTGGTGACTGAATGCAGCACGATGTCACTGCCCAGTGCCAGGGGTTGCTGCACCAGTGGCGTGGAGAACGTGTTGTCGGTAACCACGACCGCGTTGATGGCCTTGGCCGCCAGGGACAGGGCCTGCAGGTCGGCGACCTCCAGCATGGGGTTGGTGGGGCTCTCCAGCCACAGCATGTTCGCCGTCTCGCCGTCACCGCCACCCCGTAGGGCCTCAATGACGGCCTCCGTGTCGGCGATGTCCACCAGCCGCAGCGAGAACAGCCCCTTGGCAGCCAGTTCCGCTGCCATCACCAGGGCACCCTGGTAGGAATGCCGCGGCATCACCAGCACTCCGCCGGCGGGGATCAGCGACAGGGCGGAGGAGACGGCAGCCAACCCGGAGCCGTAGAGCAACCCCGGCAGGCTGGCGCCCTCCAGGCTTGACAGTGCCTCCTCGAAGGGGTCCCAGGTGGGGTTGGAGTACCTGCCATAGGCACGGTCGCCATCTTCCACGGCACCGGTTCCGACATAGGTGGAGGAGAGCACGATGGGCGGATTGACCGGTGCGTCATGGTTCCGGGCGGGGCGGCCGGCGGAGACGACGACGGTGTCCGGGGCGAGCCCGGCGGGGTGTTGTTCGGCAGGCAAAGTCATACCTTAAGGGTAGTGGGGACAGGATGGGGGTGAGGTCCTGTGGACTGGAGGCGGGGACGGTCGGTGCCAGTCGGTACCCTTAAGGGGTGACTTTTCCTTCCGGGGCCGACGGCCTTCCGCCGGTTTCGGTGCCGCGCCCTGACCGGGCGCGAGGCCTGTTCATCGCCTTCGAGGGCGGGGACGGGGCCGGCAAATCCACCCAGGCGCAGCTGTTGGCGGCGTCTCTGCAGGCTCAGGGACATCGGGTCCTACGCACCAGAGAGCCCGGCGGGACCCCCATCGGAGAGAAGCTGCGCTCTCTTGTGCTGGACCACGGACAGGGCGAGATTGACGCCCGGAGCGAGGCGCTGATCTTTGCTGCCTCGCGCGCCGCGCACGCCGTCCAGGTTCTGCGGCCCGCGCTGGATGCCGGAGAAATCGTGGTGACTGACCGATATATTGACTCCTCAGTGGCTTACCAAGGCGCGGGCCGCCGCCTGGGCACCGAACGGATCCGCGAGCTTAACGACTGGGCGACCGACGGTTTATGGCCCGACCTGACCGTGCTGTTGGACGTCACCCCGGAACAGGGACGCCGTCGACGCACCACCGGACAGGCTGCCGAGGACCGGCTGGAATCCGAGCCCGACGACTTCCATGCCAGGATTCGGCAGGCCTTTCTGGACCGGGCCGATGCCTCGCCCGGGCGCTACCTGGTGCTGGACGCCGCCGGAGCGGCCGAGGACCTCGCGGTTGCCGTCCTGCAGCGCGTGGAGCAGTTACTGTGAGCGTCTGGGACGATCTGCAGGGCCAGGGGCCAGTGGTGGAACAGCTCAGCAGGGCCGCCCAATCGGAGCGGCCCACACATGCCTGGCTGTTCACCGGTCCACCGGGCTCAGGCCGCTCCAACGCAGCAAAGGCCTTTGCCGCTGCACTGGTGTGCGAACAGCAGCAGCTGGAAGACCGGGGCTGTGGCCAATGCCATGCCTGCCACACCGTCCTGGCCGGCACCAACGCGGACGTCACGTTCATCGCCACCGAAAAAACCACCATCAGCATTGACGAGGCGCGCGAACTGGTCACCAAGGCCCAGGACCGGCCGTCGTCGGCGCGTTGGCGGGTCATCATCGTTGGCGACGCGGACCGCATGGTGGAGCGCACCACCAACGTGCTGCTGAAGGCCATTGAGGAACCGCCGCCCCGGACCATTTGGATTCTGTGCGCACCCAGCCCGGCTGACGTGCTGGTTACCATTCGCTCACGGTGCCGTGCAGTGACCCTTCGGGTGCCGCCGGTGGAGGATGTTGCCGCGCTGCTGGTGCGCCGCGATGGTATCGACCCGGAGCAGGCCAACCTGGCTGCCCGTGCCGCGCAAAGCCACGTGGGCATCGCGCGGCGGCTGGCCCGGGACCCGGAGGCCCGGCAGCGGCGGGAAGACATTGTCCGGTTGCCGCTGGCGTTGCGGGACGTGTCCGACGCCGTGCGCGCCGCGGCCAGGCTGGTTGAACTGGCCACCGCAGAGGCCAACTCGTCCAACGACGAACGGGACGCCGCGGAGAAGGAACACCTGCTGCGCTCCTTGGGCGCCCCGGACAAGGGGACCCTTCCCCCGTCAATGCGCGTCCAGGTGCGGCAGCTGGAGGAGGACCAGAAACGGCGGTCCAAACGCTCCATCACCGATACCCTGGACCGGGCCCTGACTGACCTGCTGTCCTTTTACCGGGATACGCTGGTGCTGCAGCTGGCGGCAGGCGACCGGCTCCGGGACGGCCAACCGGCCGGGGGGACCAGCGGAGCAAGCGGGACCGGCGGAGGAACCGGCCTGGTCAATGAGGCTTTACGCCCGGACATTGAACGATTCGCCACGTCCGGAACCCCTGAACTGACCCTTGCACGCATGGATGCCATCAACAGCGTCCGCCGCCGCATCACCACCACAAACGTTGCACCCCTGCTGGCCATCGAGGCCATGGCCGTCAGCCTGCTGTAGCACCATGAGGAGACCCGCAGTGAATTCAGCCACCACCCCCACCCAGGTCCGCCGTCGTCCGGTCCCCGCTGGAGTGGCCGTCGCGTTGCTGCTCTCCATGCTGCTCTCCGGCTGCTCGGCACTGGGTTTCGGCCCGGCGAAGGTCGCCTCGGCTCCTGCCACGGCCGGCGCGGCCGCCGTGGCAGGAACACCTCCGGAGTTGGCCCGGTTCTACACCCAAGCGGTGCAGTGGCAAAGCTGCGAAAAGGAGTTCGAGTGTGCCAGCGTCACCGTGCCCCTGGACTACACGCACCCGGAAGGGGGCACCATCCAGCTCGCGGTGATCAAACAGGCGGCCACCGGACAAAAGCAGGGTTCCCTGCTGGTCAACCCGGGCGGCCCGGGCGCCTCCGGCTATGACCTGGTCCGCGACGGGGCCAACACGGTTTTCTCGCCCCGGCTGCGGAGCGCCTACGACGTGGTTGGCTTTGATCCACGTGGCGTACAGCGGTCAGCCCCGGTCAAGTGCATTGACGACGCCGCCCGTGACGCGGAACGGCAGGAAACCTTTGACCTGAACAATGACGCGGACCTGGCCCGGGAGGTGGCCGAGGACGCCAGTGACGTTCAGCAGTGCGTCAGCAAGACCGGCGACGTGCTCCGCTTTGTGGATACGCCCAGCTCGGCCCGGGACATGGACATCCTGCGGGCTCTGGTCAATGACCAGAAGCTGAACTACATGGGCTTCTCCTACGGCACCAAGCTGGGCGCCACGTACGCCGAGCTGTTCCCTGCCCGGGTGGGCAAATTCTCCCTGGACGGGGCGCTGGATCCGTCCCTGGGTATCGAGGATATCTCCGCCGGACAGGCTAAGGGTTTCGAGACGGCCCTGCACTCCTGGGCCGCTGATTGCCTGACCCGCAGCGACTGCCCCGTCAGCGGCTCCGTGGAGGACGCCGTCGGGCAGGTTCGGGACCTGAACGCCGCCTATACCGCTCAGCCGCAGAAAACCAACGATGGACGGCTGCTGACCGGAGCCGACTTCAACAACGCCCTCGCCTACGCCATGTACTCCACCGAGTTGTGGGCTCCACTGCGCTCTGTTCTGGGCAGCGCCATGAAGGGCAACCCCAATCCGGTGATGGCCCTGGCCGACTACGCGGCGGAGCGCGGACAGGACGGCAAGTACACCTCGAACACGGCGTTCGCCTTCAACGCCATCAACTGCCTGGACTACCCCATGACGGCAGATGTGCCCGCAATGCGGGCCGAGGCCGCCCACCTGGAGCAGCTCTCCCCCACCTTCGGCGAACTGCTCGGCTACTCCGGCCTGACCTGCGCCAACTGGCCCTACCCGGCGGTCAGTGCGCCGCACCGGATCACCGCGGAGGGAGCCGGTCCGATCCTGGTGGTCGGTACAACCAGGGATCCCGCGACTCCGTACGAATGGGCCGTGTCCTTGTCGGAGCAGCTCAGTTCAGGTGTGCTCGTGACCTGGGACGGTGACGGCCACACGGCATACGGACGGGCCAACGCGTGCCTGACCAACACCGTGGATGACTACTTTGTGGACGGCAAGGTCCCCGCAGAGCAAACCCGCTGCTGATCCCGCCCTGCTTCCGGCCGTGGTTTTGACCATCGGCGGAGGCTCGATTAGAGTTGTTTCTTGCGTCCTCCCGGGGACGCAAGCCTCCTTAGCTCAGTTGGTAGAGCGTTTCACTCGTAATGAAAAGGTCAACAGTTCGATTCTGTTAGGAGGCTCCAGTAAAGCCGTGCAATTCCGCTGATTCAGTGGGATTCCGGCTTTTTTGCTTGGTGGGGTGCCGTCGCTGGCAGGACCCGTCATTACGCGGCACTCCCCTGAGCCTGCAGGACGAAATCCACATCCGTTCGCCGGATCCCGGGTGGGTGCCAGCCTCAGGACCTTCGGCCTCGGAGCGCAACCTGAGGAACAGATGACAGGACCCCGCTAGGCGAATTGGGGGAAAAGCCTGGCGGGGCCTCAAATATCCTACTCACCGGTAGCGGGCACGGCAAGGAGCCGGAGGCAGCGCCGGCTCCCCGCCCCGGAAAATCCCCCAATTAGCAATTTTTCCGGTCCTACGAATATATCCATTACCCCAAGCAACGGTCCCTACCGCGCAGTAACAAAATGACAACAACGGGCCCAGGCCAAGACGGCGATGAGGGTGAACGCGCCGGCGTTTCCTTACCACCTCCTTTGAGGATGACGGTTTGCTCGACGGCGTTCCGCTGCTGTTCCATGACCCGACAGTATCTGTTGGGCTCCGGAAGAAGGGGTTCACTGCTGGGCCATCCAAAGGTCCGGGCGCGGTACTGGTGAAAACGGCGCGTTCTATTGGCCTGCTGCCACCGTGAAGGCCACGACCAGTGCCGCTATTCCGATCAGCAGAGCGCCCACTCCTGTCAGGACAACCTTTCCGGCGCTGGGCGCGTAGCCTTCAGTGGCTGGCCGTGGTCTTCCTGCAGCATCGTAACTAGCGTTGCCTGCACTTCTCTGGGACTTCATGATCGTCAACGCTTTGGAAGGAAAGAGCAGGCAGAAGGCGGCCAGCCCGAGCCCAATCAGGCCGGTGAGCAGAAACGTCAGCTGAATCGTCGACATGCGTTCTCTCCATTCCATGGACTTCGGTGTACCCCTACCACCCGAATCACGGCCAGCCGGCAGGTCATTGTGTAGCTGGAACCATCTCTACGCCCAAGCGTATTGATCATCTGCCGGCATCAATGACACTTGCGTACGATCTTTTCATCGACTCGAGGGAACACTGGATAAGGAAGTTGCCTGCCCAGGGACAGCAGGTCAAGGACCTGCTGCGCCCGTTGTCCTGTGGATGTTCGGGCTGTTGATCAGGGAACACCTAAGGAAAGGGCCACCGTCGTGAACGAGCCGCAGGAACCAAATGCAGTGCGCGCACCCGTCGGACGCTTCACCCGGTTTTTCGTCGCGTCCTGGTTTCAGGTGGTGTTGCTGCTGGCGATCGCCGCCACATTCTTTCTGGAGCCGGCGTGGACGGCGAGACAGTGGGTCGCTTTCGTGGCGGCGACAGGAAGCGCGATCGTCGGCGCAGCGGTCAGGATCAGGCACCGCGGAATTCCGCTGGAAGTGCTCGCGCCACCGAAGCCAAGGTCACGGCACTTCTTCACGAAGGTCACGGCAGCGGCGGTCCTCATCATTGCGGCACTGGTTTTCGTGGGCCAACCCCTAGGCTTCGTGCGGGCACTCCCGGGCTTGCTCGGCATCGGCGTCGCCATGATCGTTTGCGCCTTCGTGTGCACCGAGTTCGTCCAGCGCAGCAAGGAGAGGGAGCACTGAGGCAACCCAAGTGGCTACGGCGAGAGTAGTCACGCATCCCTGGGCTGATAAGAGGGGTGTGCCGCCTGACGATAGGGGGGATGAGGGCCAGGATGGCCCCCCTGCTGTCGTGGTCACGGCTAGAAAGCCTGACCGCCAGTCCAACCTATGTTACTGCCCAGTAACTGCGCTTTAGGATGGCTAGAGTCTGCCTTGACTGACACGCGTGCCGTCCAATGCGAGGGCACGCGGCAGGCGGCGCATCTTATTGGGGAAGTGGAAATGATGAACGACATTTGGCCGGAGCACGTCGGTGTGCCTGGCCAGCAGCGAAATTCGAAGGGCGAGCATGTTGACCCGGACCAGGGGCCACGCCGCCGCACTCCCAACCCAGGTGCGGTAGGGAGCCGACTGCACGCCCCGGGCAGCGCGAGGCACCAGCAGCGGGCCGACCGGACCAACCAGCAGTCTGCGGACGAGAACTAAAGACGCTGCCGAGCACCCGCCGCCGGCCCGCCCTCAGCATTGAGAAACGCGCCGCCCCCTCATCGCAGAGGGCGGCGTGCCTAAAAGTCAGCGGTGCCGCGCTGGCCGCGGGGGCGGCCGTCCGGGTCCACGATGAAGCGGTAGATGGGCTCCGCCCAGAGCCGTTGGCGGCGCGATACCGGCTCGGGATTGTGGTGTCGCACCTGTCCGCCGGGTCGGGGCGTGCCGCGGCCGGTTTCGTGCCAGCGATCAAGAGCATCGGCGCTGGTATTCCACAGCTCGAGCCCGACGGCCGGGTCTTGGAGTCGGGGGTCGTCCTGGTCCAGCCCCAAGTGTTCGGCCCAAAGCTGCAGCCGTAGCCCGCGGGCCAACGGCCGGTACGAGCCGCCACCAGTTTCCGCAGTGGGACCCTCCGGGGTGCCGGTAGTCGTATCCAGCACCGCGCAGGTGATCTCGCTGTCGGTGGTCCACGACCGGCGGTTGAAGTTGTCGGAGCCGCAGGTGAACCAGGTGTCGTCGATGATGCAGATCTTGGCGTGAACGTAGATCGGAGTTCCGGCGCTGTTCTCCAAGTCGAACACGGCGACCCTGCCGGGGGCAGCCCGTTGCAGCTTGTGGATGGCGCGCAGTTGTCCTATCCGGCTGGGCGGTCCCTCCAGGGCGCCGTCGGCGTCCGGATAGCGGGGCACGACGGCGATGACCTTCAAGTCGGGGTTCCGGGCAAGAGCCTCGGCGATTCCGGTTGCGACCTCCGTGGACCACAAATACTGGTCCTCGATGTAGATCAACGAGCGGGCCCTGGAGAAGGCCTTCGCGTAGCCGCGGGCGACGCTGCGTTCTCCTTCCGGCGCGAACGGGAACGGGGGGTGCTTCACACCGTACGTGCGCAGCAGCTGCACCGCGTGGGGGCCCGCAACCGGTGGAGGCGGGGCAGTGGCTGGAAGCGGTTTTGGGTGCCGCGGCATGCGGGCGAGGCGCTGCAGCAGCATCCGGTAAGGGGTGTGACGGTCCAGGGGGTGCGGGTCATTCCACCGTTCGGCGAACACGGCCAGCACATCTGCCACCACCGGGCCACGCAGTTCGAGGGTCGCGTCATGCCACGGGGGCCGTTTTCCGTACCTCGAATCCATGGTCACCGCCTGTGGATCTCCGTGGTGATCAGCATCATCGCGTCGGCTGTGGGAAAGGTCGATTCCGCCAACGAACGCGACGTCCCGCGACGGGTCGTCGCGATGGCGGATAACAACGAGTTTTTGGTGATGGGAGCCGAACAGGCGTACACGCTGATCCAGCAGCACTTCTCCCCCCGCGTTGTTGACCTGACGGCTTAGGAGCTCGTTGGACCTGCCGCTGATTGGGGCTGATACGCGCTCTCCGTGGGATCTCCAGACGAGTCCCCGCACTTCAACTCCCGCACGGGCCAACTTGGCGAGCAGGTCACCGATCGACGGTCCGTCCGCTGTCAGCTGCTCGTCGGCGTCGCCACGCCAGTCGGTGAACCACACACGGTCGCCTGCCCTCAGGGCCGTCAACTCGTCATGCAGTCGAGAGAAGTAGGTAGCTCCATGAATCAGGGGTGTCACGAGGTTGCCCTCGGACCAGGACGGCAATCCGGAACCGCCAGCGTGCACGTCCGTGGCCTGATTCCCCCGTTCGGCGGCGCTCAGGAACCAGGAACCGGCATTACCGTCCACTCAGTCCTCCTTCGGGGCCCGAGTCCAGGCCGTTAAGGTCGGTGTCTAAATTAGCCTACGTTTGCGCCGGGGGCGTCACCGACGGTCCGTGCTGCCTACAACAGCCGCGGAACGGGCATCTCCGGTGCGGGACTGGACCAGCTGGCGGACCAGGTACAGAACCAGGCCGACGGCGATGAGGATTCCTGCCCGCAGCCACACGGACGGGCTTTGCTGGGTCATCAGCGCCAGGCAGGAGGCGATCGCCAGCCAGGGGACAATGACCGGCGTGCGGAAGTGCCGTTGGGGAACCGCGTCCCGGCGCAGCACCAGCACGGCGATGTTGGTGCTGAGGAACACGAACAGCAACAGCAGGACCACAGTCTCGGCCAGGGATGCCAAGTCACCGGTGAGGGTCAGGACGGCTGCCAGCACCGTTGTTGCCACGATCGCCACCCAGGGGGTCCTGCGCCCGGGAAGCACCCGGCCCAGGACGGCTGGCAGCAGCCCTTGCTCGGCCATGCCGAACGCCAGCCGGCTGGCCATGATCATGGTCAGCAGCGCTCCGTTCGCCACGGCGATCAGCGCGATGGCACTGAACAGCCACGCCGGGATGGGTGCTCCGGTGGCTGTCACCACGTCCAACAGGGGCGCCGTTGAGGCTGCCAGCTGTTCCGTGGGCAGCGCGATGGCGGCGGCCAGTCCGATCAACACGTACACGACGCCGGCGGTCAGCAGCGCGCCGAACAGGGCCCGCGGATAGACCCGGTGCACGCCGCGGACCTCTTCGGCCACGTTGGCGGAGGTTTCAAACCCGACGAACGAGTAGTAGGCCAACAGGGAGGCTCCCAGGACGGCCAGTCCGGGATTCGTTCCGTCCCGGAACTGCAGAACCTGTTCTGGGTGGCCTTCGCCCCGGCCGAACATTACCGATACCAGCACGACCACCAGTACCAACCCGGACACTTCGATCACGGTCATGACCACGTTGCTCTTCACCGACTCTGAGATGCCGCGTGCGTTCAGCAGCGCCACCAGGAGCAGGAACACCAGCGCGGCGGGAACGGCCGGGACGTCCAGGAACGCTTTGAGGTAGTCACCGGCGAAGGCCAGGGCCAGGCCTGCGGCACTGGTCACTCCGGCCGCCAGCATGCAGAACCCCACGAGGAAGGAGACGACCGGCTTGCCGAAGGCCCGCTGCGCGAACACTGCAGCGCCGCCAGCCTTGGGGTACTTGGTGACCAGCTCGGCATAGGACGCGGCCGTCAACAAGGCCAGCACCAGGGCAACCAGGAGGGGTACCCAGATGGCGCCGCCAACCTCCCCCGAGACCTGCCCGACCAGGGCATAGATGCCGGCTCCCAGCACGTCGCCCAGAATGAACAGGTACAGCAGCGGACCGGTGATGCCCTGCCGAAGCTTGGAATCGGGGTGGTGCTCGGTGTTGGCAGTCATCGGGCCAGTCTAACCGGACACTAAGCCTGCTGATTATTCCGGGTCAGGGTGCTCCGGG
>JAODMR010000076.1 GCA_025465475.1 Micrococcaceae bacterium | reverse complement strand
GATCCTTACAGCACGGGTGGTCGGATCTGATGAGTAGCGAACTTCCCCCGACGCCGGCTCAGGCGAAGGCTGAGTCCACGTCGTTGGGTGATTTGTTGGGGCAGGTCACGGCTGATCTTTCGACGTTGATGCGTCAGGAGGTGGAGCTGGCGAAGCTGGAGGCGAAGCAGTCGGCCACCCGGGCCGGTAAGGGTGCCGGCATGTTGGCCGGTGCGGGGGTGGCGGGGCATTTCGTGCTGCTGTTCCTGTCCATCTCGTTGTGGTGGGGCCTGGGCAACGTGACCGGTTATGGCTGGTCGGCCCTGATCGTGGCTGTTATTTGGGGCATCATTGCCGCTGTTCTGGCTCTGCGGGGCCGGAAGGAGCTGCAGGCGATCAAGGGCCTGCCGCAGACCACTGAAACCATTTCGGAAATCCCGTCAACACTGAAACCAAGCGAGGAACCACGATGAGCGAAACACCGGAAGAACTCCGCGCGGAGATCGAAGCGACCCGTCAGCGGTTGGGCACGAACGTGGATGCGGTGGCCGATAAGGTCACCCCGTCGCACATTGTGCAGCGGCAGACGGACAAGGTGAAGGACAGTGTGCGGGACGCCGTGTCAGGTGTCCGGGAGAAGGTCATGGGCGCCGCTGATGCGGTGTCGGATAAGGCCCACGGCGTGGCCGGGTCCGTGTCGGACACCGCGCACGGAGTGGCCGGGTCCGTGTCGGATAAGGCGCATTCGGCAGGGAACGCGGCCTCGGGGGCCGGGTCGGCGTTCGGTGACGCGCCGGGGCAGTTGAAGGCCAAGGCCCAGGGCAACCCGTTGGCTGCCGGGCTGATCGCCTTTGGTGCCGGGCTGTTGATCTCGTCCCTGATTCCGGCGTCCACGAAGGAACGCGAAGCGGCCCAGTCCGTGAAGGAAGCCGCGGAGCCGTTGAAGGCGAAGCTGACCGACGCGGCCAAGGACGTCGCGCAGGAACTCAAGGAACCGGCGCAGGACGCGGTGCAGAGCATCAAGGAAACCGCTACCGACGCCGCGGACACCGTCAAGACCGAGGGCCAGAGCGCGGTCGAGGACGTCAAGGGCAGCGCCACCGACGCGAAGGACAACGTCAAGAACGCCTAACCACCACCGCCAGGGCCGCGCGCCCCGCCCGGAAACCCAGGCGGCGCGCGGCCCTCGAACGACCGGGACACGTCAAACCCGCGCTGCACGAGCAACCGGCAACCACCAGCAGAGTGAGGGAACCACCGTGACACCCCCGAAGCATGGGAGGAACCGGGCAGATCACACACCTGTCCACCAGACGCTTAAGGTCGTCGCCGATCCACCAGGTCCCGCTAACCTGAGAACGGCAGCAACGTTGGGACCCACGGCAGCACTGAGCGAACATCCCGTTTTGACGGGCCTTTCGGCGCCGGGCGGCTTCGAACCGGATCCGATGGTTCAGAGGCCCTCCCCGCGGGAGGAACTTCGCACCTGGCCCACCCAGCGGCTGCTGACCACCGCGGCCCGGCTGACGGAGCACCGCTGCAACCAGGTCCTGGTACCGCTGCATTTGACCGTCTCCTCGTTTGCCGCCCTGGCCGCACTGGCCCAATCCGGTCCGGTACCGCAGACGGTGCTGGCCGATATCCTCCGGGTAGCGGCCCAGAGCACCGGTAAGGTACTGGTCCGGTTGGAAGCGGACGGATACGTAACGCGGAAGCGCGGTCCCTTTGACCGGCGTAGCACAAAGGTTGCCATCACCGCTAAGGGACGGGCTGTCCTGCAGGCGGCAGAGGAAGCCACCACCGGGCTCGTTTCCGATGGGGACGGCCATGGCGAGCTGAGGGAGCGACTCATCGACCTCATCTCGGCGATGTCGGAGCCCTCCGCCGAATGACGGACCGGAAAGGCGAGTCCCCCGAGCCGTCCGGTGCATAACTGGCTGGATCAGCTTGCCGTCCCAGCCGTCAGGCAACTGTCGGGGGGATAAATCAGGACTGTTAAAAAGCCCCTTTACCCGGGTGGCACTGTCCCTTGTTCGCCCCCCGCAAACCTGCCATGCTTTTGCCAGGCAAGCAGTTGTCCTACTCCGGGGAGAGTAAGGAATTCAGCTATGTCCCCACCGATCCGCCCGGCGTTCAGCCGTGGTAAGCGACCCGTTTCCCGGCCGGCGTGCCCGACCGCTGGCTCGCGTGCGCTTGACGGAGCCCGCACCTTGGGCGTTGAGGAGGAGCTGTTCCTCGTGGACCAGCTCACCTGTCGGCCCGTACCGGCCGCCGAGGCAGCCCTGGCACGGTGGCGGTCCGCCCACGTCCGGGAACCAGGCACGGGCCAGCTGGAGCTCGAATTTCAGCGCGAACAGATAGAGGTGGTCAGTCCGCCCTGCGCGACCCTTTCTGAGCTCGCGGAGGCCGTCAGGCTGGGCCGCCAGGAGGCGGATGATGCAGCACGCGCTGTGGGAGCACGCGCCGTCGCCATCGCTACCAGCGTCGACACGGTATATCCACACGTGGTGTCAAGCCCCCGCTACCTGGACATGATGTCCTCCTTTGGTGCCACGGCCCGCGAGCAGCTGACCTGCGGCTTCCATGTCCACGTCCGCATCGCCGATGATGAGGAGGGTGTCGCGGTGCTGGACCGCATTCGGGTCTGGCTGCCGTTGCTACTTGCTCTAAGCAGTAATTCGCCCTTCTGGAAGGGCCAGGACAGTGGGTATGCCAGCTACCGCTACCAGATGTGGAGCAGGTGGCCCTCGGCCGGACCCTGCGAGCCCTTCGGCTCGGCCCGGGAATACCACCGTCGCGTCGGCGAACTTCTCGCGACAGGGGTCCCCTTGGATGAAGGCATGATCTACTTTGATGCCCGGCTCTCGCGAAGCTTCCCCACAGTGGAGGTGCGCATCGCGGATGTGTGCATGGACGCCGAACACGCCGCCGTGCTGGCCGGCATCATTCGGTCCCTCGTGGAAACGGCCGCCACCCAGTGGCGGGAGGGAAGGGGACCTGCACCGGCGTTGGCGTCCCATCTGGTCATGGCCGGATGGCGGGCCAGCAAGTCCGGCCTGGCCGGGGACCTGCTGCATCCTGTGCTCAAGACTCCGTGCCTTCCGGCGGTGGCGGTGGCAGCCCTTCTGGAGCACATCCGCCCGGCCCTGCGCCGCTACGGTGATGAGTCAAGGGTTGAGCGCGGACTGGACACACTCTTACGGGACGGGACCGGAGCTACCCGCCAGCGTTTGGTCATGCTGCGCACCGGCGACCGGCGTGCAGTTGTCCTGGACGCCCTTGAGCGCACGCATCTAGGCAGCAAGGCCAAGGCAGGAGCCCTGAATGTCCGCTGAGCACTCGGCCAGCGTCCACGAATACCTGGCCGCCCACCAGGAGGACATGCTCACTCAACTGGCGGCCTGGGTGCGTATTGCGTCGGTGGCGGGCGTCCCGGAACGGGCCCACCAGCTGCTCCGGTCAGCCAACTGGCTGGCGGGCGAGTTGCGCGGCATCGGGTTCCCGACCGTGGAGGTCTGGGAAGCCGGCGGCACGGCAGCGGTCTTCGCCCAATGGTGCGCCGACCCGGCAGCGCCCACCGTCCTCATCTACAGCCACCATGACGTGCGTGCCGTGAAGGAGGAAAGCTGGCATCAGACCGCGCCCTTCGAAGCCGCCGTCCGGGACGACCGAATGTACGGCCGCGGCACCTCCGACGCGAAAGGGCAGGTCCTAAGCCATCTGTGGGGTGTACGCGCCCACCTGGCAGCGACAGGAAACAGTGCACCCGCCGTCAACCTCAAACTCATTATCGAGGGAGAGGAGGAAGTCGGCTCGCCGAACCTCTTGGAGCTGGTGCAGGAACATCTGGGACAACTTGCCGCCGACCTGGTGGTCTTCTCCGACACCCTGCTCTGGCGTGCCGACGCTCCTGCCATTCCCACCAGCCTGCGCGGCATGATCAGCGCCCACCTGGAAATCCGGGGCCCGCTGCGGGACGTGCACAGCGGCGCCGTTTCGGGCCCGGCCCCTAACCCGCTGGTGGAAATGTGCAACCTGCTGAGCCAGCTGCATGACACCGACGGCCGCATCCAGCTTCCAGGCTTCTACGCCAGCATGGACGAGATTACTGCTGAACGTCGTGCCGAACTGGCCGCCCTGCCGTTCTCACCGGAGGACTGGCTGGCCAGGTCCAGCACCCGCAGCATCAGCACCGAGCCCGGCTACACCGCACTGGAACAGCTATGGCTGCGGCCTTCAGCCGAGATTATGTCCATCATCGGCGGCGACCCGGTCGGCGCTTCCCGGGCCGCGGTACCGGCAGTGGCCACCGCCGACTTGAACTTCCGCATCGTCCAGGGCCAGCGGCCGGACGATGTCGCGGAACAGCTCAAGGCCTGGGTCGCGGAGCGCATCAGCGACGGTTTTGACTACGTCCTGACCTTGTCCCAGGAAACCGCGCAGGACCCCTACGTCACCCCCAACGTCCCGGCCGTCGCGGCCTTGGAACGTGCCATGCAGCAGGGCTTCCGCACGAACACGATCGGCCGGATGGGCAACGCCGGGGGCGGCCCCGCCAGCCTGCTCTCCGGCCTGCTGGGCGCGCCGGTGATCTTTTTCGGCACTGGCCTCATCGAGGACCAATGGCACGACGGGGATGAAAGCATCCAC
>JAODMR010000068.1 GCA_025465475.1 Micrococcaceae bacterium | reverse complement strand
CGGCGCTGAGCACATTGGCAATGAGCCGGTGGCCCTGGTGCTGGGAGACAATATCTTCTACGGGCAGGGCATGGGGACCCAGCTGCGCCGCTACAGCAACGTCGACGGCGGAGCAGTGTTCGGTTACTGGGTCAAGAACCCGAAGGCGTACGGAGTGGTGGAGTTCGATGCGAGCGGCCGCGCGCTGTCCCTGGAGGAGAAGCCCGAACAGCCCAAGAGCCACTACGCGGTGCCCGGCCTGTACTTCTACGACAACGACGTTGTGGACATTGCCCGGAACCTGAAGCCTTCACCCCGGGGCGAGCTGGAAATCACCGACGTCAACCGCACCTACCTGGAGGCCGGCAAACTGCAGGTCGAAATCCTGCCGCGCGGCACAGCGTGGCTGGACACGGGCACCGTCGCGGACTTGAACGACGCCTCCAACTTCATCCGGACCGTGGAAAACCGTCAGGGCCTGAAAATCGGTGCGCCGGAGGAAATCGCCTGGCGTCTCGGCTTCCTGACCGACGACGAGCTACGCGAGCGGGCCGAGCCGCTGATCAAGAGCGGCTACGGCAGCTACCTGCTGGACCTGCTCAGCTGAACCCGGCGGGTAGGGTTATCGGGGGACTTTTCATGCCACCCCTGATCGCCGCAACCCGCTGAGGAGATATGAGCACCACCACCGAAGCCGGGAAGCAGCCCAAACCGCAAGGGCGCATCGCAGCGGCGGGACGCTGGTTCCTGACCCACGACCGGATCATTCGAATCGCCGTTCTTGCCGCCTACGTCGTGCTGGTGTTGACGGGAGCGACGACGTCGTCAATCGGCATGCCGCATCTGCGGGAGGATCCCGGCTCGCCCCTCGGCACCGAGTGGGGCGGCCCCCGTGGAATCCGATCCGACGAATACAACGCCTTCTCACCCATCGCCCTGTCGGTGATGGCAACCGGCGGAGCTCCCACGCTCAGTCCACTGGGAGCACGCGCCGACCTGGTGCATCGCTTCAGCTCCGGGGGCTTTTTTGAATCCATCGTCTTCTTCGATGCGCAATTGCTCAAGACAGCAACATTCCTGCCTGACAGCATGGTGTTTGCTGCCCACTGGTGGCTCCCCATGCTGCTTTTCCTGCTGTTCCTGCCCACCTGGTTCGCCCAGTTAGGCGCCTCCCGGCGGTTGGGTTGGCTGGCGGCCGGGCTGATCGCGCTCTCCCCGTCGGTGGCCTGGTGGTCGCAGATGCCGGTGGCGTTGATGGCGTACACGGTCACCGGTTGTTCCCTGATGTTGTCCGCGTATACGGGATTCCGCAACGGCCGACGGGTCCTTCCCTGGCTGTTGGCAGTTGTGGGTGGTGTCCTGTTGGCGGGCATTCCCACCTTCTATACGCCGTGGTCGCTGGTTCTTGGCCTGCCGGTGCTGGTGGCTTCGGTGGCGTGGATCCTGACGCGGATCGACTCCTGGTGGTCCCGCATACGTCCCGTGCTGGTCACCGGAGTTGTTGCCGCCGTCCTGGGTGCGGGGACGCTGCTCGAAAATGCGTCGGGGCTTCAGGCGCTGCTGGAAACCGTGTATCCGGGTTCCCGCCGCTCATCGGGCACCGCGCAGCCGCTCGCGCTCCTTTTTGGTGCGCCGTTCCTGAACCCCCTACAGCAGGGCGTTGAGCCCACCGGCATCAATGCGAGCGAAATTTCCACCTCCTTCACCCTCTGCTTTGCCTGGCTGCTGGTCCTGCTGGCCACCGCCCGGTTTACCCGTCAATGGAGGGACCACGTCGCCACGGGAACGGTGCTGTTTTTCGCCGCGGTCTGGCTGGCCTGGACCACAGTGAACTTTGGTCCGGCGGGGGATACCCTGCCGCTGCTGAACTACGTCACCCCGCCCCGCGCAGCACAGGTGGTGGGTATCCTGGCCGTCCTGGCCGTCTGCCTGCTGCTCTCGGCGATGACCGAGTCCCCGCCCTGGCGCGCCGCCGTCGTCGCCGGCCTCTCGGTTGCTGCGCTCAGCGCCTACGCCGGCTCCCAGTTGCAGCAGGGCTACCTGCCGGGACTCCAACTCTACGAAGTGCTCGTGCCTGCGCTGGCCGCCGGTACCGCAGTGATGCTCGTAACGAGGTTTCCCCGGAACCCGCTGCCCATGGTGCTGGCGCTGGTCCTGGCGGCACTGCCCGTCTGGGCCGCAAATCCGGTAATTTTCGGTCTGGGAGACCTGCGTGCTTCCGACACCGCCCGCGAACTGTTTGACGCCGGGAAGCAGGCGCGGGAGGGCGGGGAGGTGTGGGCCTCAGACCTGGGGCCCTTCGATACCGTTCTGCTGGCCAATGGTGTGCCGAGCCTGTCCGGTCTCCAGCGTTCTGGTCCCGACCAGGCAATGTGGAAGGCCTTGGACCCTGACAACAAATTCGAGTCGGCCTGGAACCGCGGCGGCGGGTACGTGCCGTTCCACTGGACGCCTGGAGCGGAAACGCAGATCACCACGAACGGTTTTGATACGACTTTTGTGGCCATCGATCCCTGCGTCCTTGCCCGGGAGGTACCGAACCTGAGCCACGTCGCCTCGACGGTGCCGCTCAGCGGATCCTGCCTGTCCCTGGAAAAGGAGCTCGAGTGGGCGGGACAGACGCTGTCCGTCTACCGGACCGATTGATCGGGGGCCGAATGCGCGCGTTTGGCGGGCGCAGCGAAAATCCAGTACTTGTAAATGAAATAGTTCCACACCATGGTCACGGCGGTGGCGAAAACCTTGCCGATCCCGTAGCCGACCCCCAACTGGTCAAACGCGTTGACAATGACGTCAGTGGCCACCGTGTTGAACACGACCAGCAGGCCATACTTCAGCGCACTTGACCTGCGGCTGTTCTCGGCCTTGAAAGTGAAAACCCGCTGCAGCACAAAGTTGAAGACCAGGCTCACCAAAAACGCCACGGGGGTCGCGATCCACAGCTCCACCCGAAAGATTTCATGCAGGATGATCAGCAGGCCCAGGTCAAGGACGAAGGAGGCGACGCCAACGGCGAGGAAGCGGAAAGCGTGGCCGCGGCTGGCCGCGAGCAGTTGCTGGCGAAGCCGCTCCGGAACTGTCATGCTACGCTGCTGTCCGTCGATGGGATCCTCCTGGAATTGTGCCGGCTACTGACGGGGCAGGGGCGGCGGTGGCCGTGGCGGGGCCAGGGCCGCCCTGACGGGCTGCGGGGCGCCCGGGCACGGGTATCAAGGTTAGCATCCCGCCCGACGCCAGCCCGGACCCCCTTAATGCTGCCCGTCCGGCAAGGACCGGCTGGGTAGAATGGCTTCCATGTTTCCTCCCTCTCGAGTGCTCGTCATCATGCCTGCCTGGAATGAGCACGAAACTGTGGGAGCTACGGTCCGCGAGGTTTTGGAACTGCAACGGGGCTACGACGTTCTGGTGGTGGACGATGGATCGCGTGACAACACCGCAGAGGTGGCCCGCGCGGCCGGGGCCCGTGTGCTCACGTTGCCGTACAACCTGGGCGTCGGCGGTGCCATGCGGGCGGGTTTCAAGTACGCGCAGTTGCATGGATACGACGGTGCCATCCAGGTCGACGCCGACGGCCAGCACGATCCGTTGGACATCTCCAGGGTGTTGGCGGGACTGGAATCGGCCGATATTTCCATCGGTGCGCGCTTTGCCGGTCGTGGGGACTACAAAGTAGTGGGTCCGCGGAAATGGGCCATGGCGCTGCTCGCAGCAGTCATCTCACGATTGGCAAGAACCAGGTTGACGGACGTGACGTCCGGTTTCCGGGCCGCCAACGGCAGGGCGATCAGGCAATACATTGACCATTATCCGGCCGAGTATCTGGGCGACACCATCGATTCCCTGGTGGTTGCCGTACGCTCCGGATGTGTCGTTACCCAGGTGCCGGTTGAGATGCGCACCAGGCAGGGTGGTCAGCCCAGCCACAATCCCGCTAAGGCTGCCCTGTACCTGCTGCGCTCCGTGTTTGCCTTGTTCCTGGCCCTGACAAGGCGGAAGTCGTCAATCTTCGTTCCAGCTGGGGGCCTGTAATGGCAGTGCTGGCAGCTTTTGTCTTCGCGTTCCTGATGGTGGTGCTGGTCATCGACCTGGTGCGGCGAAAGAAGCTGCGGGAAAAGTACGCCGTGCTGTGGCTCGTTGTCGGCACCGGCGCCCTGATACTTGCCGGCTTCCCGCAGCTATTGGCCATCGTCGCCGGCGTGCTCGGGGTGCAGGTCCCCGCCAACCTGCTGTTCGCCATGAGCATTGTGCTCCTGATCGGTGTGTGCCTGCACCTGTCCTGGGAGCTGTCCCTGGTCGAGGATGAGACGCGGGTTCTTGCCGAGGAGACAGCGATCCTGCGTTCGTCGCTGGAAGATCTGCAGGAGCGGATGGACCGGTTGGACGGCGCGCCGCCCCGCCGCCGGGTGCGCGTTCCTCCGGTTCCGTCTGTGCTTCCCGGATCGGCGCACCCCTCAGCGCTGCACAACGACCGATAGCGGATGCTGGACCGGTAACGCGCGCTGGCCCGTGGGCGCGGGCGCGCCTGGGCGTTGAACCTGAAAGGGGCCCGGCCCTGTAGGGAGAAGTTTCTCCGTACAGGGCCGGGCCCCTTTTTCCAGCCCCTCAGGGTGCTAGCGGGTGGTGACGGTGGGTGAGCCGGCTGCTTTCCAGTCGGTGGTGCTGGCGGGTGTTTCTCCTGCCGGGCTGGCGTAGTAGAGGGTGGTGTTGCCGGTTTTGCGGTAGAAGGAGGTTCCGGGAAGGAGTTTGGATTCGGT
>JAODMR010000040.1 GCA_025465475.1 Micrococcaceae bacterium | reverse complement strand
CCACGGGCACGACGCCCAGGCACAGGAAAGCGGGCAGGAAACACAGGCCCAAGGGCAACACCAGCCGAACCCCCAGCGTCGCGGCCCGCTCCTCGGCCCGTCGTTTGCGTTCGCGACGCAACTGGGCTGCTTCTGTGGTCAAGAGCGCGGAAGCAGGCGCCCCGGTACGGGCGGCCAGGTTCAGCGCCTCATGGAGGTCCGTGAGGCGCTGGACCTCTGCCACCCCGGCCCAGGCTGTATCCCATGATGTTCCAAGACGCAGATTGGCCGTCACGGTCACCAGCCCCTGCCGGATTTGCGCATCCGCCGTTCCGCCCAGGACTTCAAGGGCACGCACGAGAGGCAGGCCCGCATCTGTCCCCGCCGCCAACAGGTCCAGCAGCAAGGGCACGTCGTCCAGCCCGCCGAGGGTGGACGATGCGTTTGACTCCTCCGACTGCACCTTCCAGGACTGCCGATCAGCAAAACCTGGCGGGACAAACATCAGGACCGATACCGCCGACAAAAGGACGCAAATCACGGCTGGCGCCATGTCACCCCTGCCTTGTGGCGGCGCGTAGCAGGAAGGAACTCCACCACCGCCCCAAAGCCATGAGAGCCAGACCCGTCGCCGCGGCCGTCCACCCCAGCGGCTGGCCGAGCAGGACACCGACGGGGTCGATTCCCATCAGGATCCCCAGCAGCAGGGCCAGAATGGGCAGCGCCGTCAGCAACCGGGTGCTCGCCCGCGGACCGGCAAGGGCAGTGCGCCTGACGGCTTCAGCGTCAAGGTCGTCCTCAAGAGCTGATGCGTACCGCCACAACAACGCGGCCAACGGGGCGCCGCTATGCTCTGAAAAGTCGAGGCAGGCACCAAGGTTCTGCCAAAACCGAAGTTGCGGTGGGCTGAGGCGCTCCGCTGCCGAACCTTCATGTCCGCGCCTGAACGCGGCGCTTGGGCTCAATCCGAGGGCAGCCGCCGATTGAGCAAGCTCCAGCATGGTGGAATGGGGATCCGGGCCGGCCCTCGCCTCGTTCTGGATGCGTCCGATCAGGGCTTCTTCCCAGAGGCGAGAACCCGATCTTCCCGCCTCCAACAGTGCCGCCAGTTGCCGAACGAGCTTGACCGAATCCCTCGCCTGAGCTGCAGTTGTTGCGTGGTGGGTGTGCCTATGTCGCCCCAGCAGAGAGGAGGGGGCTGCCACAGTGGCGCCGGCGGGGACATGGCGGCTGCTCCGGTGGAACCACAACCAAGCCCCTCTCCTCTTACGGCGCCAAGCAGGTGCAGTCATCAGGGTGAGACTGGCTGCGGCGAGAAGTGCGAAGACCAACTGAGGCACTGTCACACTCACCCAAAACCGTCCAACAGGCCGCGCAGCTGTTGCCAACCAGGTCCGAAGATCATGGCATCCTCAAGCGAAGTAGCTGACGGAGTCACGGATTCTGGGCCCTCTCCCGAAGGGTTTCGCTCCCTCTGCGGTTCGACAGGGCGTGGTCGAACCGCAGAAATCATCGAAAGGTTGCCGCCGTCGTACAGCGGAACCGAAATGTCCGCTATCCGCCGTCCTCCTGGGGTGCGTTCCAGGTGCACGACGACGTCCAACGCGCTGGCCGCCTGCAGGTTGGTACTGTCCCGGCTCATGCCGGCAAGGGCTCCCAGCGCTGCCAACCGCGCGGGCACGTCCACTGCGCTGTTGGCGTGGATCGTGCCGCCTGCACCGCGGTGGCCGGTGTTCAACGCAGCCAACAAGTCCCGCACCTCAGCGCCCCGACACTCACCGACCACCAATCTCGACGGGTTCATCCGCAGTGCCTGCCGCACCAGCTCCGACAACCCCACCTCACCACTTCCTTCGGCATTTGCGTGCCTGCTTTCCAGGGTGAGGACGTGCGGGTGGCGTGGAGCAAGTTCTGCCGCGTCCTCGATGAGAACCAAGCGTTCCGTCGGACCACAAAGGCCCAGGAGTGTGGACAGTAGCGTCGTTTTGCCTGATCCAGTGGAACCTGAGATGAGGAAGTTCAACCGACATCGCATCAGGGAGCGAAGGAGGGACCGGAAGATGGGGCCGGACGGCCCTCTCACCAATTCCTCGAGCGTGAACGCCTCTGAACGGCGAAGGCGGATGGACAACAGGGTGCCGGCCGGAGAGATTGGCGGGATAACCGCGTGGATCCGAAACCCAGCCTTCAGGCGAACGTCGACACACGGCGAACTGTCATCGAGGCGGCGACCTCCTGATGCCACAAGACGCACTGCCAGGCCCCGGAGCTGGGCTTCATCTTCAAAAGAGACAGCCGCGCGTACCGGTCCCGATCCGGCATCAATCCAGACGGAATGCGGCGAATTGACGAAGATGTCGGTAACGCATGGATCCTCTGCCAAGGACTGCAGAGGTCCCAGGCCCTGAAGTTCGGCTGCGATCCGTGAAACGGCTGCCAGGGACCCGGCTGCACCCAACAGTTTTCCGGTGGCCTGGACGGCAGCGGCGATGCGTGCCGGGGTTACCGGACCATCCTGCTGCAGCACTTGTTCCCGCACGGATTGTAGGAGCCCCTCCTCCAGCACCGGTTCTCCTCGGACAGCTGAATGCCGGCTCAAGGGTGATCCCCTTGAAGTTGACTCAACAGGGCGTTGCCGAATCGCCTGGCCTTGCGGTGTCCGGCGAGGGTCGCAAGCTCGCCACGTTCCGCCGTGCCCGGAAGCGAGCGGATCAAGGGTAGGACACCGCCAAAGGGAAGCCCCAAGGCCCGGGCGACCAGTTCACCGTCCCAGCCTTCGGGCAGAGGTTCCCGGACGACGACGTAGGTGGGCGGTAACGGCAGGGACTGCACCATCCGGGTAGCTGCGAGCACGGCGCCGGACCGTGCCGGAGTAACGAGCACCAATCTGTCGCACGCAGCCATCGTCCTCAAGTCCGCACTACTGCGTCCTACGTCAACGATGACCAGGTGGTAGCCACGCCTCGCCGCTGCCAGAACCTCCGATCGCGGCGTTGCCCCGCCGTCGTCCCCGTAGCGGGAGCCTCCTGGAGCAGCGGAAATGGAACCAAAGGTGGCAGAACTGTCACCTTCGGCTGCCGGAGCGTGTCCATTAGCGGGAACCCCGGATACCTCCCGCAAGGTCGGCATCGTTCCCTTGCCTCCGGCCAGTAGGGAGAACCCGGCAACGACAGGCAGGGCCGCGGCAAGCTGGGCTGCGTTGATCATGCCTACGGCCTGCAGGAGGTCGGGCCAACGCAACCCGGTTGCCCCTTCAGCCCCCAAGGTGACGTCCAGGCCACCTCCCCAAGCATCCCCGTCCACCAGCAGCGTCAGCACTCCGGAGCGGGCTGCATGGGCGGCCAGGAGGACGGCAGCAGTGGAAGCGCCGGCACCGCCACAACCGCCAAGAACCCCCACAACCAGACCGCCTTTGACCGGGTCCTGCAGCCCGGAGAGGTACTCTGCCAGCCACTGGGATCCCTCCGGCAGAAGCACCACGCGTTCAGCCGCCACGGCTGAAGCCCGTTGCCATAACTGGGAGGACCTCCCCGACATCCCCACCAACATTGTGGGCCGAAGCCGGCGGGGTAGCACCTCCCGGATGTCTTCGCCCAGGAGGATCACATCCGCCGTCGCCAGTTCCTCCATGGCGCTGCCGACGGTGGGACGCACCACAGCGTCGAGGGATGCGGCGGCAGCCACCTGCGTCACCGCCTCCCGAATCGCCGACACGTCACTGATCAGCAGCACGCGGTCGGCGCCCGCGGGTTGCCATAACTGTCCGCTCCCCCCGTTATCCGGGCGTCCGGGAGGTTCCGGCCGCCACGGACCGGGCCGCAGAAACCCGGCCGTACCGTCCCGAGGACGGTGGCTGTGAGTGGACAGTTGCTCATGACGCGCTCCCATGCAGCCACTTTCCCTTCCCGCTGGGTCCCCTGGTGCATCCCTTCGGAGGCTGTGCACAGGCCCCTGATGCCTCGGCGCAGTGCAGGGCCGATCCCGCTTGCGTCGGGTGCTGGCGGACCTTGTCGGATCGGCAGGAGAGAATAAGGACATGTACGTGCTGCTGGCCTCCGCCCCGGAACAGCGGCAAGCGAGCGGCGAACAGTTCGTGCAGCTGCTGCCTTTGGACGCCTCAGGAGCACCGGCCGCCCCTGCCCGGATCGAAGCGAAATTGGAGCTGGCCGCCGTCGTCGCACAATGGGAAAAGGAAGCGTCCCCGCGGTGGGTGTGGCACCGCACCCAGGACTGGTACCCGCAGCTTCTGGCGGCGGGCGTGAGCGTCGACCGCTGCCACGATCTGCTGCTGTGTCGGAACATTTTGGTCTCTTCGCAAGCCACATCCGCCTCCGCGTATGCCCGGGGCAATGAGCCCATTCCCGTGGAGACCGCAGAGGCTTCCTTGCCCGAACGGGCTGACCAGGGCAGCCTTTTTGACCAGCCGTTGCGGCAGTCCCAGCCCACTGCCGAGGAACTGGTAGCCGACCTACAGGGACAACTGGAGGCTGTCAGCGGTTCACTGCACCCGGGCCGGCTGGCCCTGCTCCTGGCTGCTGAATCGGCCGGGGCTCTGTCTGCGGCCGAAATGCAGCACACCGGACTGCCCTGGCGTGAGGATCTGCATCAGGCCATCCTGTCCGATGCGCTGGGCCCGCGGCCGTCAGGATTCCAGCGACCGGACAAGCTGGAGGCGCTGGCAGCGGAGTTGCGGAACCAGCTGAACGCGCCGTCCCTCAACCCGGATTCGCCTCAGGAACTGATGCGTGCCCTGCACCGCGCCGGGATAGAGGTCCGGACCACCCGATCATGGGAGCTGCAGCAACTACAGCACCCGGCCATTGCGCCCCTGCTGGCCTACAAAAAACTCAGCCGCCTGCACACCGCCAACGGCTGGACCTGGCTGGACCAATGGGTGCACGGAGGACGATTCCGGCCCGAGTACGTTGTGGGTGGAGTCGTGTCCGGTCGGTGGGCCTCCCGCGGCGGCGGAGCCCTGCAAATTCCAAAAAACATCCGAGGCGCCGCACACGCTGAGAAGGGTTGGAAACTGGTCGTCGCCGATGCGTCGCAGCTGGAACCCCGCGTCCTGGTCGCGTTGGCCAGGGATACCGGGATGGCGGCAGCGGCCCGGGACAAGGACCTGTACGCAGGCATCGCGGCTCAGGGTTTCGGCGGTGACCGGGCCAAGGCCAAGGTGGCCCTGCTGGGCGCCATTTATGGTGCGACCACCGGTGAATCCGGCCGCCTGATGCCGCAGCTCGCCAAGACCTATCCACGCGCAGTCGCCTTCGTTGAGGAGGCGGCCCGCGCCGGCGAGAGGGGTGACATCGTCAGCACACGGCTCGGCAGG
The DNA here is from genome assembly GCA_025465475.1 of Micrococcaceae bacterium. Lineage (GTDB taxonomy): Bacteria > Actinomycetota > Actinomycetes > Actinomycetales > Micrococcaceae > Arthrobacter_M. The sequence continues at coordinate 20,603 of JAODMR010000040.1, read as the reverse complement.
AGCTGCCCACCCCCCTCGCGCCGCTGGCTGGCCGGTCAACGCACGACGACGGCGGAGGAACAGCGGCGCGCGGATGCAGAGGCGAGATCCCGGGGCCGGTTCACCCGCAACTTTGTGGTGCAGGGCTCGGCGGCGGACTGGGCCGCCTGCTGGCTGGCGGAATTACGACGGCGGCTACGGTTCCTGGGCGCGGCGGTCGAGGCAGGGGCGGGTAGCGGCGAGCGGGGCGGGCCGGAAACCGACGGCAAGAGCGTACCGGAACTGGTGTTTTTCCTGCACGACGAGGTAATGGTCCATACCCCCGAATCTCAGGTAGCCCTGGTCCGCCAGCTCATCGAGGAATCGGCCCGGGCAGCGACGGCGTTATTGTTCGGTGAAATTCCCGTGGAGTTCCCGGTCAGTATTACCGTGGTGGACTCCTACGCGGACGCGAAGTAAGCCGACTCTCGCCTGAGTCGCGGGTTGAATCGGTGCCCGACGCACAGCGCGGGGCAGGATTGCGCCGCGGTCAGGGTACGGGGCGGTTATTAGCGGTCAGTCGCGGTTAGGGCCATGCCATCAGGGCAGCCGCTGTCGGCGCGCTGGCTGTCCGAGCGGTGCGGGGGCCATTTTGTTTCGATCCCAGGGGACCGCCCAGTCCAGTTGGTCGAACAGGCGGCTCAGTAGGTTGCCCGTGAAGCCCCAGACGATGACGCCGTTGACTGCAAAGGCTGCGCTCTTGAATGTTGTCCCGCCACGGGTGACGGTGGCCAGGAACCGGTTCTCGGGATCGAGCAGGTCGCGCACCGGGACCCGGAACACCTGTGCCGACTCGCCGTAGTCGACTACCTTCACCGGCGACGGCGACGCCCACCAGGCAAGCACGGGAGTAACGCGGAAGTTGGTGACGGGCAGCGAAACATCCGGCAGGTGGCCCAGGACCTGGACTCCCGCAGGATCCAAACCAGTTTCTTCCACGGCTTCCCGAACGGCCGCCGCCTCAGCCGAGGTATCGGAGTGGTCTACGCCGCCGCCTGGAAAGGCAACCTGGCCGGGATGATCATTAAGGGTCCCGGCGCGCTCAATCAGCAACACGTCCAACTCGGCCGGGGCGAGCGGCTTGCGGCTGGCCGCCGGCACCGGATCCAGCGCACCGAACAGCATCAGTACAGCGGCGTGGCGGGCGCCTTCCCGGTTCCAGTCCGACTCCCAGACATCGCCCGGAGGAAGCTGCAGCGTGCCCGCTGCGGCCCGATCCGCCAGGGCGACAAGATCGGCAAAAGCGGTCACGATTTCTCCTCGGCGCCCAACGAGTCATTGGCGCGCGTCGAATCAGCAACCAGGGTCGAATCAGCAACCCGGGTCGAATCCGCATCCTCAACAGGACCCACCGACTCGGCGACCTCAACCGAAAATGCCGGAGCGGGCCGGCCGGCGGACCGCTGTGCCGCCTCCCGCTGGTCCTGACGGCGGTATTCGGCGGCCCGGGAAACATCTGAGCGCATCCTCGCCAGCAGTTCCTCTTGCCCGGGCGCCAGTTCGTACTTGAGCAGTTTCCGCGCCTTTTCGGGGTCAGTTTCCCCCATCCCGTACGAAGGGCACAGGGTTGCTATGGGGCAAGCGCCACAGGCGGGCTTGCGGGCATGGCAAACCCTGCGTCCGTGGAAAATCACCCGGTGGGAGACCATGGTCCACTCGGCGGGCTCAATCAGGGCTGACACGTCGGACTCGATCTTGACCGGGTCATCGGAGGTGGTCCAGCCAAAGCGCTGCGACAACCGGGCGAAGTGCGTGTCCACGCTGATGCCGGGGATGCCGAAGGCATTTCCGAGCACCACATTGGCCGTTTTCCGTCCCACGCCTGGCAACGTGACCAGGTCCTCCATCCGGGCCGGCACCTCGCCGTCGTACTCGTCAACGATGCGGTTGGCAAGCGCGATGATGCTTCGCGATTTCGCCCGGAAGAAACCCGTCGGCTGGATCATGGTTTCCAGTTCAGCCGTGTTCGCTTCGGCCAGCGCCTTGGCGTCCGGGTATTTGGCGAAGAGTGCCGGGGTGGTCAGGTTGACCCGCACGTCGGTCGTCTGCGCCGAGAGTACCGTGGCGACCACCAGTTCGAAGGGGTTGCGGAAGTCCAGCTCGGCGTGGGCGTAGGGGTAAGCCTCAGCCAGCACACGGTTGATTTTGCGGGCCCGACGCTTCAGTGCCAGCGGGGATTCTGCGCTGCGGTCCGCCACCCGGGTAGAGGGCATGTCAGTCCCCCTCGGGGGCCCGTTCGATATTTGACAGGTCGCGCAGCACGCCCACCCGGCCGTCGGTGTGCTGGACCACGTAGTCGTTGCCCCGGTCCTGCAGGGCCAGGATCCAGTTGCCGGGCTCGACGGTGAACAGGTAGGCGCCGCTGCGTTCGTCGACCACCGGACGCGGACGGTCCACGGCGAACCAGAACGCCTCGTAGTGCTGGCCTGATCCCTCGTGCTCGCGGCCATGCTCGTGTATTCCGGACCGATCGGCGGGGTCCACGGTGGCACCAATACTTTCAGGACGGACGACGACGGCGGGGTTCACGGTTGTCGGGTTGGCCGTCGCCGCGGTCGTCGCCGGGCCGGCGGTTGCGGTGTTGCCAACCGTCGGGTTGGCCGTCGTTGCGGTCGTCGCCGGGCTGGCCGTTGCGCCGTTGCCAACCGTCGGGTTGGCCGTCGTCGCGGCCGTCACCGGGCTGGCCGTTGCGCCGTTGCCGACGACCGGATTGGCCGTCGTGGCACCGGCCGCGTTGACTGTTCCGGAAGCGTCCGCGCTGGCCCTCGTCGGGGCGCCGGCGGCCGTGGATGTAGATGCGGAGGACGCGGAGGCAGCCGGGCCGGAGGCAGCCGTGGCTGCGCCACCTGCGGCGGAACCAGCTGCCGTCGAACCGGCCGCCGTCGAACCGCTGCTCGCGGGGGAAGCCGCGTTGGACGTGCCGGTTCCGGCGCTCTTGGATGCCCCGGGCCGCGGCAGGGTGAATTTCGCCTTCTTCGGCTCGGAACCGCCGGCAGGAGCTCCCTTGGACGTGCTCCTGGCCACACCCTTGGCGGCGGGGACCGCTTCGCGCGCGACGGGGTGGGCGGGAACCTCGCGGCGCCCGGTAAAGTCGGGGGCGAAGGCCGGCACCAGGGGCGCAGCGACCGTCGCGGCCAGCAGCCCGAGGGCTCCAATCAGCGAAATCAGGAATCCAATGCTGAAGTCGCTCACGGTGCTGAGGAAGAAATAGGCGGCGGCGAAGGCGGCCACCACGGAAGCGAACTGGTCAATGGAGAGGGACCCGATGCGGATGCGGGCCTCAGGCGCCAGCCGGCGCAGCGCGTGCAGCACGCCAACGGCCAGCGGCAGGACTATGCCGATACCGATGAAGTAAAGGGCGGCACCGGTCCACAGATTCAAGGTGTAGGAGACCTGGACGATCGGCAGCAACGAGCCGATGAACATCACCAGGACGGAGCCCAGGAGCACCAGGTCCCGCAGCGTGAAGGGACCGAACACAGCCACGCCTCTGGCAGCTACGCGATCCTTGGCCGAGGAAGAAGAGGAGGCAGCAGAGGAGGCAGCTGAGCCCGCGGAGGTAGAAGCCTGCGTCGGGGAAGAGGCAGCCTGGGTGCTGGGCGCAACAGATGATGCGGCTGGCCTGGTACCGGTCGACGACGCGGCCGACACGGGTGTCGGCACGCCCGTCGGTGCCGCTTCCTGCCGGTCGGACGGGTGGGATTGTTCTGTCATATGCCTACTCCTAGCAAGGGGCGGTCGCCTCCGACCGCAGGCCGGACGGCCCTTGCAAGAGAGCCGCACAGCGGTCCGGTCGAAGTTCCGATTCTCCTACAGCCTAGTTAAAGGGCCCGGGCAAGACTAGCCGGGCCTCCTCTGCAGGGGCCTCACCCCTTGCTGTCCCTTGCTGCCGGATCCGGTCGGGCCGTCGTTCGCCGCAGATTCGACGCTGCCCAACGCGCAGGATTGTGACAGGGACCACGCGTGTCGCAATCGAAGACTATGGTGGATTCCGAACCATCGTTAGTGCTCCCGGCTCCCGAACCCGGCGCCCACGCCGTCCGAAGCCGGGCACCGTAGGGAAAGAAGGGCACCGCATGTCCCCGCACGAGTCCGGACCAGCTGCCGGCCAGGCCAACCACCCCGGCGACGCGTTGGAGAACCTCTCCCACGAAGACCGCCGGTTCCCTCCCTCCCCGGAATTCGCCGCCCAGGCCGTGGCCACCGCGGAAGATTATGCGGAGGCCGCCGCTGACCGCCCCGCGTTCTGGGCCCGGCAGGCCCGGGAACTGCTCACGTGGAGCAAGGACTTCACCCAGACACTGGACTGGAGCAACCCTCCCTTCGCGTCCTGGTTTGGTGACGGGCAGCTCAACGCGGCCTATAACGCGCTGGACCGCCACGTCGAGAACGGGCTCGGGGACCGCGTCGCCATCCACTTCGAGGGGGAACCCGGGGACACCCGAAGCTACACCTACGCGGAACTGACCCGGGAGGTCAAAAAGGCTGCGAACGCCTTCGAGTCGCTGGGGATCCGTAAGGGGGATCGGGTGGCCGTGTACCTGCCCATGATCCCGGAGGCGGTGATTACCCTGCTTGCCTGCGCCCGGATCGGTGCCGTGCATTCGGTTGTTTTCGGTGGCTTCTCGGCGGATGCCCTGCGCTCCCGGATCGACGACGCGGAGGCCAAGCTGGTGGTCACCTCCGACGGCACCTACCGCCGGGGCAAGCCGAGCGCGCTGAAACCTGCCGTGGACGAGGCCCTTGCCAAGGAGGGCCACAACGTGGGTTCCGTGATCGTGGTCAAACGAAACGGCGAGCCCGTGGAATGGACGGAGGGCCGGGACCTGTGGTGGGACGACACCGTCGGTACCGCGTCCCCGGAACACACCGCCGTCGGGCACGACGCAGAACACCCGCTGTTCATCCTGTACACCTCCGGCACCACCGGCAAACCCAAGGGCATCCTGCACACCACCGGAGGCTTCCTCACCCAGGCCGCGTACACGCACAAGGCCGTCTTCGACCTGCATCCCGAAAGTGACGTGTTCTGGTGCACCGCCGACGTCGGCTGGGTGACCGGACACACCTACGTCGCCTACGCGCCGCTGATCAACGGTGCCACCCAGCTGATGTACGAAGGTACCCCGGATTCCCCCCACCAGGGCCGCTGGTGGGAACTGATCGAAAAGTACAAGGTGTCCATTCTGTACACCGCGCCAACGGCGATCCGCACGTTCATGAAGTGGGGCCGCGAGATCCCTGCCAAGTACGACTTGGGCAGCCTGCGCGTCCTCGGGTCGGTGGGCGAGCCGATCAACCCGGAAGCGTGGATGTGGTACCGCGAAGTCATCGGCGGCAACGGGGGCAAGCGACAGGACCGCACCCCCATCGTTGACACCTGGTGGCAGACCGAAACGGGTGCCCACATGATCGCGCCGCTGCCCGGTGTCACCGAAGCCAAGCCCGGATCCGCCCAGGTTCCGCTGCCCGGCATCGCCGTGGACGTGGTTGACGAACTTGGCGAATCGGTGCCCAACGGCTCCGGCGGGTACCTGGTGATCCGGGAACCCTGGCCTGCCATGCTGCGCGGCATCTGGGGTGACCCGGACCGTTACCGGGACACCTACTGGTCGCGGTTCGACAACATGTACTTTGCTGGCGACGGAGCGAAAAAGGACGAGGACGGGGACGTCTGGCTGCTGGGCAGGGTCGACGACGTCATGAACGTCTCCGGTCACCGGCTCTCCACCACAGAAATCGAGTCGGCCCTGGTCAGCCACCCCTCAGTGGCCGAGGCGGCAGTGGTCGGGGCGGCCGACGAAACGACTGGCCAGGCTGTGGTGGCGTTCGTGATCCTGCGGGGGTCGGCAGCCGAGGATGCGGACATCGTCACCACGCTGCGAAATCACGTGGGCAAGGAGATCGGCCCCATCGCCAAGCCCAAGAACATCCTGGTGGTGCCTGAGCTACCCAAGACACGCTCCGGCAAGATTATGCGGCGCCTGCTCAAGGACGTCGCGGAGGGCCGGGACGCCGGGGATGCCACCACCCTCGCCGACAACACGGTCATGACCCAAATTGCCGCCTCGCTGCGCAAATAGACACACCCCACGAATCCGCTGCGCACGTAGACCCACGTTCCCACCGATCCGCTGCCGGCTGTCCGCCGGGAGCGAGCAAGGACGCCTGCCATGAGCATGGACTATGTCACCTCCCGCCTCGCTACCGAGGACGGCGGCCCCGCCCGCCTGGCCTACGGCGGTGACTACAACCCTGAGCAGTGGCCGGAGGAGGTCTGGCAGGAGGACGTGCAGCTGATGCGCGAGGCGGGGGTGAACCTGGTCAGCGTGGGCATCTTCAGTTGGGCCCTGCTCGAACCCGCTGAAGGTGAGTACGAGTTTGGCTGGCTGGACCGGGTCCTTGACCTGCTGCACGCCAACGGCATCCGGGTGGACCTGGCCAACGCAACCGCCTCGCCGCCGCCCTGGTTCAGCCACAAGTATCCGCAATCCCTGCCCGTCCGGGCCGACGGCGTGCAGTTGGGCTACGGTTCCCGGCAGGCGTTCAGTGCCAACAGCCCGGAATACCGACGCGCCGCTGCGGCTTTGACCCAACAGATCGTGGACCGCTACGCAGACCATCCCGCCGTCGTGATGTGGCATGTGCACAACGAATACGGCTGCCACAACCAGCCTGACTACGGCGGCTACTCGGCTGCCGCTTTCCGTGTGTGGCTGGAGCGCCGGTACAAGAGCCTGGAAGGACTCAACGCGGCCTGGGGCACCGCTTTTTGGTCGCAGCACTACTACTCGTGGGAAGAAGTCCAGCCGCCGCGGATCTCCGGAACCTGGGTGAACCCCACGCAGCAGCTGGACTTTGCCCGCTTCTCCTCCGACGCCCTGCTGGAGTGTTACCAGGCGGAAGCGGAGATCATCCGGGCACGTTCACCGCACCCGGTGACCACCAACTTCATGGGCTTCAATATGGGCCTGCAGGCACCAGTTGATTACTGGCGGTGGTCACGGGACATGGACATTGTGTCCAACGACCACTACCTGATCGCCGATGATGAGCGGAACTTCCAGCACCTCGCCATGACCGCCGACCTGACCCGCGGCTGGGCGCAGGGCAAGCCGTGGCTGCTGATGGAGCACTCCACCTCAGCGGTGAATTGGCAGCCCCGGAACGTGGCCAAGGCACCGGGCGAAATGCTGCGCAATTCCCTGCAGCATGTGGCCCGCGGCTCCGACGGGGCGCTGTTTTTCCAGTGGCGTGCCTCCCGCGCCGGTGCCGAGAAGTACCACTCGGGAATGCTCCCGCACGCCGGCACCGATAGTAAGGTCTGGCGTGAAGTCGTCCAGCTGGGCAAGGCACTGCAGTCCATCGCCGAGGTGGTGGGCTCGGTGGTGGAGGGCGTGCAGGTGGCCATCCTGCACGACACCGACGCGCGCTGGGCATCTGAGCTCGACTCGCATCCCAGCGTCGACGCGGACGCGCTCGCCGAGACCCGTCGCTGGCACGATGCGTTCTACCGGGCGGGCATCACGACTGATATTCGCCAGAGCACCGACGACCTCTCCGGCTACCGGCTGGTCATCGCCCCCATGCTCTACCTGGTCACGGATGAGGGGCACGCGAACCTGGAAGGCTTTGTCCGGAACGGCGGGGATCTGGTCGTGACCTACTTCTCGGGCATCGTGGATGAGAACGATGCCATTCGGCTGGCTCCGGCAGCCGGTGGCGGTTACCCCGGTGCGTTCCTGGACCTGCTGGGCGTCCGGATGGAGGAGTTCTTCCCGCTGCGAAGCGGCGAACAGGTGCAGTTGGACGGCTATGGCACCGGCTCGCGGTGGAGCGAGCTGGGCAGGACGACGACGGCGGAGGCGCTGGCGGTTTTCACCTCCGGACCTGTGGCCGGCTCGCCAGCTGTCACCCGCAACAAGGCTGGCAGCGGCACAGCATATTACGTCGCCACGACCCTGGGGACGGAAGGCTTGGACCGTCTGGTGCAGGAGCTGGCTGAAGGTGCCGGCGTCGAGCCGGTGCTGCCTGACCTCCCCCCGGACGTTGAAGCGGTGCGCCGCTCCCGCGACGGGCAAAGCTGGATCTTCGTGCTCAACCATGGCGCCGACGAAGCGGTCGTCCAGGTCCAGGGCACCGAGCTGATCGGCGGCACGGAAGCCAATCCGCTACGGGTCCCGGGCGGTGGATCCGCCGTCGTCCGCCTGCAAAGTCAGCCGAAGGATGCGGCATAGTAAAACCATGACGTCGACATCGCCCACGCGCGGCACCCTGCTGATCCTCAATGGCCCCAACCTGAACCTGCTGGGAACCCGCGAACCGGGTATCTACGGGTCCGCGACCCTGCAGGACATCGAGGACCAGGCGAAAGCAGTGGCGGGCGAGGCAGGCTTTGACGTGCGCTGCGTCCAGTCGAACTCCGAGGGGGCACTGATCGACGCCGTGCACGCCGCCAGGGAGAATGCCGTGGGCATCGTCATCAATGCCGGCGCCTACACGCACACCTCGGTGGCGCTGCGGGACGCGCTGGCAGCCGTACGGCTCCCCGCCGTCGAGGTCCATATCAGCAACGTGCACCAGCGGGAGGAGTTCCGGCACCATTCGTACCTGTCGGCGGTGGTGGACACCGTCATCGTCGGTGCTGGAGTCCTCGGCTACGAGCTCGCGATCACCTACCTGGCCCGGACGCTGCCGGCGTAAGCCCTCCGGTTGCTTACGCCGGGGACAGGGTAAGCCGCAGGGGTTATCCCGGGGCGGGAGTCACTGCGGACCAGCGCCTCCTGGGAAGCGGCCATCTACAGCCAAATCCGCCAGCGGATTGCTCCCTTACTTGCGGACGCAGGTTCCTGAGGAGACCCGGGCGTCCAGGCCCGGCGCGGCTCCGGCGACCGGCCCCAACTCGTCAAGGGTCAGAGCGAACCCTACCGGCGCGTCGGTCGTGGCCTTGGCGAACACCACTCCCACCACCTGACCCTGCTCGTTCAGGACCGGTCCGCCGGAATTGCCCGGCTGCACGTCGGCGTTCAGCTGGTAAATTTCTTCCGGCCCGGGGTCCTGGCCATAAATGTCGGGAACCAGCATCTGGGTCACGGTCTGCACCGTGGCCGGTTTGGTCGTGTACGGCCCACCGTGCGGATATCCCGCGACTACGGCGGCGTCACCACCCTCCAGTTCCTCCCCGATGGGCAGCGGCGTAATGCCAAGCCCGTCCACGGCTAGGACAGCCAGGTCACGGTCGGGGTCAAAGGAGACCACCCGGCCCTCCAGCGCTCCTCCGTCAGGTGTTTCCACCACCGGCTGGGTAACTCCGGCCACCACATGAGCGTTGGTGATGACCCGGTCCTCCGCGATGACAAAGCCGGACCCCGTCTGGTTCTGCCCGCACTGGAACGCGGTGCCGGTGATTTTCAGTACCGCCGCCGCCGCCGTGTTCAGGGCCGGAGTATCGGTGCTGGTGTTCGGCGGAGCCGACGACGGAGCGGGCCCGGGCAAGTCGAACAGTTGCGGAATGCCCTCACTGAGCACCGCGGACCGTAACTGGGCCACCGCTGCCTTCACCGGCGTCGGCGTCCACCGGTCAATGGTGGTGATCAGACGGGACTGACTCAGCTGGGCCGACAAGACGGGGATGCCCAGGTTGGACACGCTGAAGGCGAGCAGGGAGAGCATCAGGGCGGCAACCGCAAGGCTGACTGCACCGCCCAGGACTCGACCGACGACGCGCGCCGGCCCCAACTTCAGGTTTCGGCCCAGGCTGGCACCGGCGCGGATGCCCAGACCGTGGCCGATGATGACCAGCACCAGGGCTGTCACCACCACGACGGCGGTCCGCCAGCTGCTGTCGCTGACGGCGGCACTGACGAACGGAACGGCGAAAAAGGCGGCAACGGCGCCCGCGGCGAAACCGAGGACCCCACCTAGGCTGACCAGCAGGCCAACCCGGAGGCCGTAGATAAACTGGCCCAGCAACCACAGCAGCAGCAGCACATCCAGCAGGGTCAAGCCATACATTCGCGGCTCCTTGCTCGTCTAGTGCTGCGGTGCCCGGATGGGCCATGGACTGCAGAGTTTACCGGCTGGGACTGACAGTTCCGGGGTCGGCACCCCCCGGCGGGGTGGGCGTTCGATGCCAAGTTGGTCACATGCGGGGCAAAATTCTGGAACAATTACCACGGGCACCGATACGAAACTGTTAGTCAGGAGATTTCATGGACACCGAGGTACTGCGCCGGGCACCACTGTTTGCCACACTCGATGATGAGGCATTCCGGTTGCTGACGGATGAGCTGACCGAGGTGGACCTGTCGCGCGGCGCCAGCGTGTTCCGTGAAGGGGACCAGGGCGACCAGCTGTATTTCATTGTTTCCGGCAAGGTGAAGCTGGGCCGTACCTCCCCCGACGGCAGGGAGTCCCTGCTGGCGATCCTGGGCCCGGGTGAACTGTTCGGCGAGATGGCCCTGTTCGATCCGAGCCCTCGGACGGCGACCGCAACGGCCGTCTCCGAAACCCGTCTGGCGGGGCTGCGCAACGAGAGCCTCAATGCGCTGCTCCGGAGCCGACCGGAGGTGTCGGCCCAGCTGTTGCAGGCGTTGGCCCGCCGTTTGCGCCGTACCAACGACAACCTTTCCGACCTGGTTTTCTCTGACGTGCCCGGACGCGTGGCCAAGGCGCTCTTGGATCTGGCTGACCGTTTTGGCCGACCCGCCACCGACGGCATCCTGGTGGCCCACGAGCTCACCCAGGAGGAACTCGCCCAGCTGGTCGGCGCCTCCCGTGAGACGGTCAACAAGGCCCTGGCGGAGTTTGTGCAGCGGGGTTGGCTGCGCCTGGAAGCCCGCGCCGTCGTCATTCTCGACGTCAACCGGCTGCGGCAGCGCTCCCGCTAAATCCACACGTGGCGCGGTAGCCGTCACCGGCTGCCGCGCTCCCGGGGGCTGGCTGCGCCCTCCCCGCTTGGCTGCGTGCACCCGCGGTTGGCTAACGTGCTCCCGGGGTTGGTCCCTGTGCTCCCGGGGTTGGCCGCATGCTCCCGGCGTTGGCCGCGCTGGTTGTCCTGCTGTCTGTACCCCGTCCCGTTCTGCACCACTTTGGCCCGCAAGACTTGTTGCCTTCTGCACCACTTTGGCCCAGGAGCAGTCGGGTTCTGCACCACTTTGAGCCGGAGACACGTCTAAGTACCAGAACGCGCCGTCAGAATGGGCCCCTACCCTGGCAAAGTGGTGCAACTCAATACAGGCCCCGGACACCTGTCCCTGGCAAAGTGGTGCAACTCAACACGGGGTCCGGACACCTGACCCGGCAAAGTGGTGCAACTCGGTACAGGCCCCCGGGCACCTGCCCCGGCAAAGTGGTGCATCCGACCCCAGCATCCGGCCCCGGCCCCGGGACCACAACGACGGGGTTGCTACCGTTCGCGGCAGGCGGCGCCCTCGGAGGCGGGCGCGACGTCGACCTCCAACAGCAACGCCCCGTCCTGTTCCACCAGCCGCGGCTGGTACGCCACCACGGGCCGTTTGTGATTCAGGTAGGCGATGCAGCCGCGGGCCGCGGCAATCTTCTCCAGGATGATCTCGCAGCCCGGCACGGTCAGCTCCTCGAGGGTCCGGCCAACCGTATTGGGCTGGCCGATCTCGTCGCCCAGGGCAGTGTCCTGGCGACCTGCCACCACCTCCGAGGCGGCGACCCATCGACCCCAGACGCCCTTGCTGGAAAGCGGTGACGGCTCCTGGTTCACCGGCGCCGCAGCACCAAAGTACCTGGTGTTGAACCGCCGGTGGGCAAAGTCCGGGCTGATCCAATTGACCAGGGGTTTCAGCAGGTCGGTCCGCAGCGCCAAGCCTCGCTTGCGCAGCATATCCACGAACGAGGCGTCCTGGGAGGCGATGGCTTCCCGGGCCTTCATCCACTCGGGGCTCTGACCGCCCTCAATCAGTGACGACAGGTCGGGACCCGCCAACAGGATGCCTGTTTCCTCGAAGGTCTCACGGATGGCAGCGACCACGTGTCGGCGGGCAACCACCTCGTCCGTCAGGCCCATACTGCGGGCCCACACGGCAGGGGTCGGGCCCAGCCAGTCCACCGCGTCGTCGTCGGTGGTTTCCACGCTGCCGCCGGGAAAGGCGACGATGCCCAGCGGGGACACCCCACGCCGGTAGCTGAGATAAGTCTGCAGCCCGGCCGGGCCGTCCTTCAGCAGCACCACGGAGGAGGCGTACCGCGGTTTGCTGGGAGTGCGGGCACCAAAATCGATCCATGCCTGCGCCGCGTCCATCTGATCGGGAAGCAGCGGGAACAGCCGTTTGGCCGCAGGCTTACTGGAATTCAACAATCAACTCGACCTCAACCGGCGAATCCAGGGGCAGTACCGCTACCCCGACGGCGGAGCGCGCATGCACGCCCGCATCACCCAACGCCTGGCCCAGCAGCTCGGAGGCACCATTGATGACTCCCGGCTGGCCCGTGAAGGCAGGGTCGGAGGCGACAAAACCAACCACCTTAACTACCCGCGTGATCCGGTCCAGGTCCCCAATCACGCTTTTCACGGCGGCGAGCGCGTTGACGGCGCACACGGCCGCCAACTGCTTGGCCTGCTCCGCCGAAACACCTGCCCCCACCTTGCCGGCGGTGGGCAGGGCGCCGTCGATAAAGGGCAGCTGCCCGGAGGTGTAGACGTGGTTTCCGGTCACCACGGCCGGGACGTACGCGGCCACGGGGGCGGCGACGGCCGGCAGCGCCAGACCGAGTCCAGCCAGGCGGGCTTCGACTGCCGAGGCCGATGTCCCGGCCACGCCGGTGCCCGCCACTCCGATGCCCGCCGAGGCCGACGTTCCAGCCACGCCGGAAGGTGCTTCCTGGGACGCCACGGCTACTGCTTCTGCCTCTTCAGGTATGCCACCAGGCCGTTTCCATCGGGCCCGGTCACCACCTGGACCAGCTCCCAGCCGTCCTCGCCCCACTGATCCAGAATCTGCTTGGTAGCGTGGATGATCAGCGGAATCGTGGCGTACTCCCATTTCGTCATGCCTCAAAGACTAGTCCTTGCCGGTAAACTGGAAAAATGGCTGCGCGCAAAAACCCCCTTTTCGACACGGCGACCACGCTTGGCAAGCTCCTTGGATTCCTTGGTGTCAGCGCGATCTGCGGTGTCCTGGTGGCCGGCCTGATGGTCCCCGCCGTTGCCCTGACGGGCACCACGGCAAGCAACTCCATCAACTACTTTGACTCGCTGCCCAGCGAGCTGCAGATTGACGCCCCCGCGCAGTCGACCAAGGTGCTGGCCAATGACGGCTCGGTCATTGCCACCTTCTTCGACCAGAACCGCGTGCAGGTAGGCCTGGATGACATGTCGCCGTTCATCAAGGACGGGATCATCGCCATTGAGGACTCCCGCTTCTACGAGCACGGCGGCGTGGACAGCACCGGCATCCTCCGTGCCCTGGCCGCCACCGCGCAAGGCGGCCGGCAGGGCGCGTCAACGCTGACGCAGCAGTACGTCAACAACGTGATCATCCAGACGCAGGTGGCCAACGGAGAAACCGACCAGGTCAAGTTTGGCCTGGACAAGACCGTGGGCGACAAGGTCCGGGAAATGAAGCTCGCCATCGCCCTGGAGAAGAAGTATTCCAAGGACGACATCCTTAAGGGCTACCTGAACATCGTTTACTTCAACAACGGGGCCTACGGGATCGAATCCGCCGCCAACCTGTACTTCGGCGTCAAAGCGAAGGACCTGACCCTGCCGCAGGCCGCGCTGCTGGCAGGCGTGGTGAACTCCCCCACCTTCTACGACCCGGTGCAGCAGCCGGAAAACGCACTCTCGCGCCGCAACCTGGTGCTGGACAAGATGCTGCAGCAGGGCAGGATTTCCCAGGCGGACCACGACGCCGCCGCCGCCACTCCGGTGGAGCTGAACCTGCAGGAAGCACGCCAGGGCTGCATTTCGGCCGTCAGCGCCCCGTACTTCTGCGACTACGTCCGGCATGTCATCCTCAACGACGACGCCTACGGGGCCGACGAGACGGAGCGGCAGAAGTTCCTGGACCGCGGCGGCCTGACCATCAAGACCACCCTGGACCCCCGGCTGCAGCAGGCGGCACAGAACCAGGTCAATGACACCCAGCCGGCCACCGACGAGAGCCAGAAGGGCACCGCACTGGACACGGTCGAACCCGGGACCGGCAAGATTCTGGCCATGGCCCAGAACACGGTGTACTCCAACGTGGACGCCATCGGCAACACGGTGCTGAACTTCAGCGTGGACGCGGCCGACGGCGGTGGCAGCGGTTTCCAGCCCGGGTCAACGGTCAAGACGGTGACCTTCGCGGAGTGGCTCAACGAGGGGCACTCCATGAACGAGGTTGTCGACGCCAGCCGGCGCCTCTACCCCCTGAACTTTCCGTGGAAGGCCTCCTGCACGAACCTGGTCAACTTCGGCGCATATGACCCCTCAGCGGCCGGCAGCGTGTTGCTGCCCAATGATGAGCCGGGCTGGTACCGCCCCATGACGGTCCGTGAAGGTATTGCGCACTCCATCAACACGGCCACCTTCGCCTCCGCCGCAAAGCTTGACCTGTGCGGCATCAATGACATGGGCAAGGCCATGGGCCTGCATTCGGCAGCCGACGGCTCAGCCCTGGACTGGACCACCTCACTGTCAAGCCTCATCGGTGGCGGCAAGGGAGTCTCCCCGCTGACCATGGCGACGGCGTTCGCCACCTTCGCCAGCAGCGGCATGTACTGCAAGCCGATCGCCATCGAAAGCATCACCGATTACCAGGGCAAGGACTACCCCGTCCCCACCGCCGACTGCTCGCAGGCCATCAAGCCTGACGTGGCCAATGCGGTGAACTACGGACTGCAGGAAGTGCTGACCCAAGGCTCGGCCTACGGACTCGGCATCGGCACGCCCGCCGCGGTCAAGACCGGAACGACTGACTCCTCGGAGGAGACCTGGGTCATCGGCTACACGCCCAAGCTGGCCACCGCCTCCTGGTGGGGTTGGTGGAAGGACGGAGCCCGGCGCGACGCGCTGAACTACAACTACAAGGGCAAGGTCTACCCGCAGGTCGACGGTGCTTACATTGCCGGCCCGCAGTGGCAGAACTACATGAAGCAGGCCGTGTCCTTCTACCCGAGCGGCACCTTCACGGCCCCTCCTGCCAACCTGCTGGCCAATACCCGCGGCACGACCACCCCGACGACACCCACCACCCCGACCACGCCGGCTAACCCGCCCGCCACGTCGGCTCCAACCGCACCCGCCCCGACCACACCCGCCCCGAGCGCACCGGCGACCACGCAGCCTAAAGCTCCGGACGCCGACACCCCGGAAACCAAGGCGCCCTAGGGCATGGCAGCAGGACAACCGTTGCCCT
This sequence comes from Micrococcaceae bacterium, assembly GCA_025465475.1. Lineage (GTDB taxonomy): Bacteria > Actinomycetota > Actinomycetes > Actinomycetales > Micrococcaceae > Arthrobacter_M. Next base: position 5,208 of record JAODMR010000040.1, on the reverse strand, counting down.
CCCGCGCGGGGGGCCTGCTGAGGGCGGCCGGAATTGGGCTGGGAACCGGCGTCGCCGCCGTCGCCTATGGTGCGCTGATCGAACGCAACGCATTCATGGTGCGGCGGGAGCAAGTGGCGTGCCTGCCGGCCGGTTCGGCTCCGCTGCGGGTACTGCACCTGTCCGACATCCACCTCAGCCTCAACCAGCGGAAGAAAACGGCGTGGCTGCAGGGTTTGGCCCGACTGGAGCCGGACCTGGTCGTCAACACCGGGGACAATTTGAGTCATCCGGAGGCCATCAAGCCGCTCTTGGCCGCCCTGAAGCCGCTGCTCCAGGTGCCCGGCGTCTTCGTACCGGGCTCCAACGACTATTTCGCCCCCACCCCGAAGAACCCCTTCGCGTATCTTCTGGGCCCTTCGCGCAGCCATGACGATCCCGGCGTGAAAAAGATTCCGCGCCGACTGGACACGGAAGCCATGCACGCCGGATTTGATGAGGCGGGATGGGTCAACCTGACCAACCGTTCCGCGTCCATCCTGCTCCAGGGGATGCGCTTTGACTTCAGCGGAGTCGACGACCCGCACCTGCAGCGGGAACGATACGCGGGCTGGCCTGCCGGGACGGTCGGAGAGCACGCAGCGCCGAGCGTCCGCATCGCACTGGCTCATGCGCCGTACCAACGGGTGCTCAACCACTTCACCGCCGAGGAAGCGGATCTGATTCTGGCCGGCCACACCCACGGCGGGCAGTTGTGCGTCCCCGGTTATGGGGCCCTGGTCAGCAACTGCGACCTGCCAACCAAGCTGGCCCGGGGGCTGAACGACTGGGAATTTGAGGGCCACCGCTCCCCTGTCAACGTGTCCGCAGGGATCGGGACGTCCCGCTACGCCCCCATCCGCTTCGCCTGCCGGCCGGAGGCCGTACTGCTCACGCTCGTCGCACGCTGAAGAAACCCTGCGTCGACACCAATCGGAACAAGGAAACTGCCTTAGGGTAATTACCTACAGTAATTACTCCCTCGGGAGCAGTTCCGCCTGAGCGCCGGAACCGAACCGGCCCAAAGAAGTTGGCATGACCGCAGCAAAACAAACCAACGGCACCCTCCTCGCCTCCCTCGCCCGGCTCTACCCGCATCTGCGGCCGATCCTGCCGCGCCTGGTTCTAGGCCTCCTCTCAGCCCTTGCCGCCAGTTTGGTCGCGCTAGCCATTCCCCAGGTGTATCGGGTGCTGGTGAACTCGGCCCTGCACCAGGGAGGTGACCCCACCGGAGTATGGACGGCAACAGGCGTCGTCCTGGTGTTGGGGGTACTGGAAGCCACCTTCGTGGCGCTGCGCCGACAATTTGTCATCACTCCAGCCACCACCGTCGAAACCACCCTGCGGACCTCGTTCTACCGGCACCTGCAGGATCTCGCCGTGTCGTTCCACGACCGCTGGGGGTCCGGGCAGCTGCTCAGCCGGGCCATGACGGATCTGAATTTCCTGCGGCGCTGGCTCGCCTTCGGCGCGATCATGCTGGTGGTCACCAGCCTGACGGTGACCATCGGCATCATCCTGATGTTTACGCTCAGCTGGGCGCTCGGGCTGATCTTCCTGGCCGCAGCGGTGCCCATCGTGCTGTTCGGATTCCGGTTCCGCACCAGTTACGGGGCCGTTTCCCGTCGGAGCCAGGACCAGGCGGGAGACCTGGCCACCACTGTCGAGGAGTCGGTGCACGGCATCCGGGTGTTGAAGGCGTTCGGCCGGAGCCGGGAAGCGCTTGAGGCCTTCGCGGATCAGGCGGAGGAGCTGCGGCAAACGGAGATCTCCAAGGCCAAGTCCCTGGCCGTCTTCTCGCTGGTCGTGACCTTGCTGCCGGAACTGGCCCTGGGTTCTGGGTTGATTGTCGGCATCGTCTCGGTGGCGAACGGCCAGCTGACCGTCGGAGCCCTCGTGGCGTTCTTCGCCACGGCAGCTGTCGTCGCCGGACCCGTGGAGGCCATGGGACCGCTCATGGCCATGACCCTCGCTGCGAAAACGGCCGTGGACAGGCATTTCGAGGTATTGGATGCGAGCAATCCGATCTCTGACCCCGACCAGCCCGAGGCGTTACCCGCCACCGCGGGTGGCCTGCGGTTCTCGGGAGTGCATTTCCGCTACCCCGGCGCTCCCGCTGATGCGCCGGATACCCTGAACGGCATCGACCTCGATATCCGCCCCGGCGAGACCATGGCACTGGTGGGGGTCACCGGCTGCGGGAAGAGTACGCTCCTGCAACTGGTCCCCCGGCTGTACGACGTCACCGGCGGGTCTCTGCAGGTTGGCGGGACGGACGTCCGCCGTCTCGCCGTCGACGACCTGCGCCGGCATGTGGCAGTGGCCTTTGAGGACACCACGTTGTTTTCCAACTCCGTCCGGGACAACGTCCTGCTCGGTGCGCAGCCCCGCACGGACCGCACCCCGGAGCAGGTCCTGGAGGAGGCCCTGGACGTGGCGCAGGCGCATTTCGCCTATGACCTGCCTGAGGGCCTGGATACCCTGATCGGCGAGGAAGGGCTCAGCCTTTCAGGCGGACAACGCCAGCGGATTGCCCTGGCCCGGGCCATTGCCGCGCAGCCACGGATCCTTGTCCTTGACGACCCGCTGTCGGCGCTGGACGTGCAGACTGAGGAGCTGGTGGAAATGCGGCTGCGTCAGGTCCTGGCCGAGACCACCACCCTGATCGTTGCCCATCGCCCCTCCACGGTGGCGCTGGCCGACCGTGTCGCCCTCATGGAGGACGGCCGCATCAGCGCCGTCGGAACCCATGCGGAACTGCTGGCGCACAACGCCCACTATCGATACGTGCTGGCCAGCCTGCGTCCCGAGCAGGCCGAGGACGAGGACGACGCCGACGTGGACGCCAGCTTGGGCGCCGTCGAACGCGCCGGCCTGGATGACGAACAGGAAGTTTCCGCATGAGCCCCCGATCCCCCGGCACTCCTCCTTCCCAGCGCGGGGTAGCAGCGAGCACTGCCCCCGCGGGGACCTCGGATGAGGACCAGGTCCACCTCACCCGCGCTGACAGCAAGGCCATCCGCCGTCGTTCGCTGCGCCTGCTGGGATCGCTTATCCGCCCAGTGCGGGGCAGGTTCATCGCCACCGTGGTGTTGGTGGTGCTCTCCCAGGCTGCACGGGTGGCCGGACCACTGCTGATCGCCTTCGGCATCGACCACGCGCTGCCGGCCATGCTGGCCAGCACCCGAGCCGGTGATGGGTCGGTGGGGATCTCCGATATGGGTCCCCTGGTGCTTGCCGGCGGAGGGTACATCGTCGCTGCCTTGATCGCGTCGTGGCTGACGGCGGGTTATGTCACTTCCACTGCCCGGCTGAGCCAGGCGATGCTGTTGGACCTGCGGCTCAGGGTGTTCCGGCACACCCAACGGCTCAGCCTGGAATTCCACGAGCGGTACACGTCGGGGCGCATCATCTCCCGGCAAACCTCGGACCTTGAGGCGCTGCGCGAACTGCTGGACTCGGGCGTATCCTCGCTCGCGTCCGGAGCCATGTTCATGGTCTTCACGCTCGTGACCATCGTGAGCCTTGACTGGGTGACCGGCCTGCTGGTCCTGGCCGCTGGAGTACCCATGTTTTTCCTGTCCCGCTGGTACCAGAAGCATTCCCAGGTGGCGTTCCGCGCCTCCCGGGTCGTGTCCGCCAGGCTGATCGTGCACTTCATCGAAACCATGACCGGCATCCGGGCGGTCAAGGCTTACCGGCGAGAGGGCGACAATGCCGCCCGGTATGACGAGCTGGCCGAGGATTACCGACGTGTCACCGTGCGGTCCATCAACCTCAACGGCATCTTCCAGCCCGGTTTGGTGTTGATCGGCAACGTCACCGTCGCGGCAGTGCTGCTCGTGGGAGGCTTCCGGGTGCTGAGCGGCGGCCTGGCTGTCGGCGCGCTGCTGGCATTGCTGCTGGCCACCAAGCGGTTTTTCCAGCCCGTGGACCAGATGGCCATGTTTTACAACTCCTTCCAGTCCGCCCAGGCCGCCCTGGAGAAGGTGTCCGGACTGCTCGATGAGGTGCCAACGGTCCTGCCGCCCAAACACCCGGTCCCGCTTCCTGCCGCGACAGGACGGATTGACTTCACGGGAGCTGCGTTCCGCTACGGACATGGACCGATGGTGCTCCCTGCCCTGGACCTGCACATCCCCGCCGGGCAGACCGTCGCGATCGTGGGCCGCACCGGAGCCGGTAAGTCGACTCTCGCCAAGCTGATCGCCCGCTTTTACGATGTCACTTCGGGGTCCCTGACACTCGACGGCGTTGAACTGCGCGACCTGTCCCCTGCCGACCTGCGCCGGGCGGTGGTCATGGTGACGCAGGAGGCGTTCCTGTTCAGCGGCTCCGTTGCCGAGAACATCGCGTTGGGCAATCCGTCGGCCAGCCGGAGTGAGATCACCGCCGCCGCAAAGGCGGTGGGTGCGCACGACTTCATTGCTGCCCTGCCCGAGGGATATGACACGGATGTCAATAAACGTGGTGGCAGGGTGTCCGCCGGCCAGCGTCAACTCATTTCCTTTGCGCGGGCCTTCCTGGCCAGCCCGGCCGTGCTGATCCTGGATGAGGCGACGTCCTCGCTGGACATCCCCTCTGAACGGCTGGTGCAGCAGGGCCTGCACCGGCTGCTGCGCTCCGGTGACGGCGCGGGTCAGGGAAGAACGGCGCTGATTATCGCGCACCGACTCTCGACCGTGGAGATCGCGGACAGGGTCCTGGTGGTCGACGACGGGCGCATCATCGAGGATGGCACGCCGGCGGAGTTGATCTCCGACGGCGGCCGCTTTGCCGACCTGCACGGGGCATGGCGGGAGTCCCTGGTCTGAGAGCCCGCGGCCCGGCGGCACTGCATTTCGCGATGAGCGGGTCATCAGCTATTCTTGAGAGGTTGCTTTTCCTCCCTTAGGGGTCGAAACGCAGTGATCGGGGTGTGGCGCAGCTTGGTAGCGCGCGTCGTTCGGGACGACGAGGCCGCAGGTTCAAATCCTGTCACCCCGACCAGAGTCGCTTTATTCGAACCATGGTTTGAGTAGACCGACTTTAGTTTGAACAACAGAGATGGCGTCGAGAAATCGGCGCCATTTTTGATATCCGGGAATTGCCGGGCAAGTACCCCTGAATCGCCCAAGAACGGTCCTATTTGGGACGATTGGGACGATCCTGGAACAGATACCGCCCGTGGCGTTTTGGACGACCGGAAGG
>JAODMR010000031.1 GCA_025465475.1 Micrococcaceae bacterium | reverse complement strand
CCTTCCGTGAACAGTTCACTCTTGGCCAACAGGAGGGCAATGAAGCCAATGCCGAAGGCCAGCCCAGCCAGCAGGTGGTTGTCCGACTCGTGCAGCACCGCCAGGTAGGCCATGACGCCCACGCCCACCTCGAGTCCACCGAAGGTTCCGGTGACGAACATGGACAACCAGGTGCGGTGCAGACGCTGTGCGCCCTCATCAACGATGCGGTCGAAGGACTCCTCAAGGGCGTCCTCGACCGGTGCGTCGCTGCTGCCCAACTGCTTGCGGCGTTCCGTATTTTCCATCGATGTTCCCCGCCTGTCCGGAAGTGCCCTGCATCGTGCTGAATTTCCAGCCTAACTGTGGACTCGGCGCGATGGGACGGGCGGCACCAGCCGAAGGTTAGTGTGCTGGGCGAAGGGTGAGTGAGCTGTGCGAAGGGTGAGTATGCGGGGCGAAGGTGACGACGGGTCCAAGGTGAAGACGGTCAGGCGAAGGTAAAGTCGAGGAATGCAGAGTGAGATCACCGCCGAACCCTTGGCTGAGGACCTGGCAGTGCCGGACATCAGCGACGAACCCACCTACTACCGACGTACCGGCAACGGCTTTGAGTCGACCATTCACGCCCAAGGTGCATGGAACCCGCATGAGCAGCATATGGCCCCCGTCTCCGGCCTGCTCGCCGGCGAGCTGGAACGCCACCAGCCCCGGCCCGACCTGCGGATGGCCCGGATCAACTACGACATCCTCGGCTTGATTCCAGCAGGCCCTTTTTCCGTGGAGACGCGGGTGCTGCGGCCGGGAAAGACCATCGAACTGCTGCAATCGGAACTGACAGCCCAGGGCCGTGTCGCCGTTCGGGCCACTGCCTGGAGGCTGCAGCGCGGGAACACCGCCTCCGTGGCCGCCGTCGAAGAGCAACCAATGCCGGCCCTGGCGGAGGCTGCACCAACAAAATCCATGACCGCCTGGCCCGGAGCCTTCATCGAATCCGTGGAATTCCGGGCCATACCGGGGCTGAGGCCAGGCCGCGGGCAGGTGTGGGTGCACAGCCCCTACGGCACGCTCGACGGCGAACCCACCTCCGACCTGGTCCGGCTGATCGGCCTGGTGGATACGGCCAACGGCGTAGCGACCCGCGTTCCGCCCGGCCCGGGCAGCTGGATGTTCCCCAACGTCGATCTGTCCATTCACCTGCATCGGGACCCGGTCGGAGAGTGGCTGGGCCTGGACACTACGGTGACGTTCGGCGTCGATGGAATTGGCATGACCTCTGCGGTGTTGAATGACGAGAAGGGCCCGTTCGGACGGTCCGCGCAAATCCTCACGGTTAGCCAACTGCCCTGATAAGCGGTGCCGGATACCGCAACTTCCCAGCCACTCAGGCGCACACGATTGAATTCAGGAGCACACGATGGTCAAAGCAATGTGGAACGATGAAGTCATCGCCGAGAGCAACGAAACCGTAATGGTGGAGGGTAACCACTACTTCCCGCTGCATTCGGTCCGCGAGGAGTTCCTGCGGCCCAGTGACTACTCCACCACCTGCGCCTGGAAGGGCAAGGCCAGCTACTACAGCCTCGATGTGAATGGCCAGCAGAACCGTGACGCCGTGTGGTTTTACGCGGAACCGAAACGTGCTGCCGCGCAGATCAAGGATCACGTTGCCTTTTGGCGTGGGGTGACCATCTCCGAATGACGCAGCAGCCGCGTGCCGAGGGCATGATTGCCAGCAGTCTGGCCGTCTTCCGGCAGCAGCAGTCAGCCGGCGCCGACGAGGACCTCGGGAATGGCATCGCCCTGCTGACCCGCGCCCGACAAGGGCTTTTGGGGCCTACCTTGCGCCTTTACCGGCCGGAGCCGACCGTGGCTTTTGGACAACGGGACGCGCGCCTTTCCGGCTACCCCGAGGCGGCGCTGGCTGCCTCGGCGGCGGGGTTCGCGCCCCTGGTCCGGAAGGCGGGAGGGCGTGCGGCCGCTTATCATCAGGGCTGCCTGGTGGTGGACCACATCGAGCCGCAGCAGGACGCCATGATTACTGCCAAGGGCCGTTTCCGGTACTTTGGGGACCTGTTCGAGTCTGCCCTGGCCCGGGTGGGCGTGCGCGCAGGCGTGGGCGAAATTCCCGGCGAATATTGCCCCGGCGAGTTCACAGTGCACGGCACGGCCGACGACGGTACCCGACTGAAACTGGTCGGCACCGCCCAGCGCGTGGTGGCAGGGGCCTGGCTGTTCAGTTCCGTCGTCGTGGTGGAAAACTCGGCTCCGCTACGTGACGTGCTCACCGCCTGCTACGCCGCGCTTGAGATGCCCTGGGACCCTCGGACGGCCGGCGGAGCCGCGGACCTGGTGCTTGGACTGGATGTGGCGGACGTGGAAGTGGCCCTGCTGGCCGAATACGCCTCCCGCACGCGGCTTGTCGAGGCCGGGGACCTGCTGGCCACCACTGCCTGACTGGGTCTGGGCTGGCATTGGCATAACGCGTTATGACGGCGTCCGTGATAACCGGTCTTGAGCCTGATTGATAACCGGTTTTCCCGGCGTCGCCCCTGGTTTGACGTGGGCATAACCGGTTATCGAGGGCCATAACCGGTTTTGCCGCCGGCTCGTAACCGGTTTTCGGGGGCCATGCCGCCATGCCGCCATGCCGCCACGCCGCCATGCCGCCGCAGGCAGACATCCCGCGGGCAGCCGCGACTAGTGCCCGCGGTCGATCCATTCCTGCAAATGCGGGGCTTCGGCACCGATTGTGGTCGACGGGCCGTGTCCCGTGTGGACCACCGTATCCGAGGGCAGTGTCAGCAGCCGGGAACGGATGGACGAAATGATGGTGGGGAAGTCGCTGTACGAGCGGCCGGTCGCGCCGGGACCACCGGCAAACAGGGTGTCACCCGTAAAGACGACGCCGGCGTCCCGCAGGTAGAAACAGGTGGACCCGGGGGAATGTCCAGGGGTGTGCAGTGCCGTCAGCGTGGCTCCGGCAACGTCAAAACGATCGCCGTCCTGCAGCACATGCGCCGGGTCGCCGTCGTCGTGCACCTCCCGCCACAGCATCAGGTCGTCCGGGTGGAGATAGACAGGAGCCTTGAGGGCTTCAGCCACCTGCTGCGCGGCGTTGATGTGGTCGTTATGGGCGTGGGTCAGCAGCACGGCGGTCACCTTCCGCCCGTGCACTGCATCCACAATCGCGCGGGCGTCGTGCGGTGCGTCAATGACCACGCACTCGTCGTCGTTGCCCACCACCCAGACATTGTTCTCGACGTCCCAGCTGCCGCCGTCGAGCTGGAACGTTCCAGAGGTCACCAAATGATCGATCCTGGGAGCCATCAGAGTTCCACCACCGAGCGCAACACGGCGCCCTGCTGCATCTTGGCGAACGCCTCCTCGATCTGGTGGATGCCAATCCGTTCCGAGACGAAAGCGTCCAGATCCAGCCTGCCCTGCCGATAAAGGCTGACCAGCATGGGGAAGTCACGGGACGGCAGGCAGTCGCCGTACCAGGAGGACTTCAGGGAACCGCCGCGGCCAAAGACATCAAGCAGCGGCAGCTCCAGGGTCATCTCCGGCGTCGGCACGCCCACCAGCACCACGGTGCCGGCCAGGTCCCGGGCGTAAAAAGCCTGCCGGTAGGTCTCGGGCCGGCCGACGGCGTCGATCACCACATCTGCGCCGAAGCCGCCCGTCAGCGCCTGGATGGCCTCCACCGGGTCGGCAGTTGAGGAATCGACCACATGGGTGGCTCCAAGCGTCCGTGCCCGCTCCAGTTTCTTCGCGTCGATGTCGACGGCGATGATGGTGGTCGCTCCGGCCAGGGCGGCGCCGGCAATGGCCGCGGTGCCGACTCCACCACAACCGATCACTGCGACGGAATCCCCGCGGCTGACCTTGCCGGTGTTGATGGCCGCACCGAGGCCGGCCATGACGCCGCAGCCCAGCAGCCCGACGGCGGCGGCATCCGCCTCGGGATCCACCTTGGTGCACTGCCCGGCGGCCACCAGAGTCTTTTCGATGAAGGCACCGATTCCCAAGGCCGGAGACAGCTCGGTGCCGTCCTCGAGCGTCATCTTTTGGGTTGCGTTGTGGGTGTTGAAACAGTATTCGGGTTTTCCGCGTCGGCAAGCGCGGCATTCACCGCAGACGGCGCGCCAATTCAGGATGACGCGGTCGCCGGGTGCAACCTCTGTGACATCCGGACCAACCGCCGATACGACGCCGGTGGCCTCATGTCCCAGCAGGAACGGGAAATCATCGCTGATTCCGCCCTGCTGGTAATGCAGGTCGGTATGGCAGACCCCACTGGTGAGGATGTCGACCAGCGCCTCACCGGGGCCGGGATCGGGTACCAGAATTGTCTCCAGAGTGACAGGAGCTCCCTTGGACCGCGCCACCACGCCCTGAACCTTGTGCACCACAGCAACTTCCTTTCGACGGCGACATTCCCTACATCTTGTGTCTACCACGAAGGCCAACCTTCGACGCAAATAACGCCGTTCCGCCGGAGGCGCCGACCCCGGGAACGCAGCGGGGCCGCTCCGGCAATGCGGAACGGCCCCGTGAGAGGTTTTGTCAGGCGGAAACCGAGAGGCGGGCCTTGACGTCGTTCACCGAGGGGTTGGTGGCAGCGGATCCGTCCGGGAACAACACGGTCGGCACCGTCTGGTTGCCGCCATTCAGTTTCTCGACCAGCTCGGCCGTGCCAGGAACTTCTTCAATGTTGATCTCGGTGTAGCCGATGCCCTGGGCGTCCAGCTGCGTCTTCAACCGGCGGCAGTAGCCGCACCACGACGTTGAAAACATGGTGATGGTGCCTGTCTCGGGAGTGAAATCCACTACTGCTCCTTAGGGTTTTCGAAAACTTTGCACTACCCATAACCCCGGCGGCTGTTGGCTTATTCCTGGCGACGAGGACTATCGCTGGCCCACATGCCTGGCTGCGGAGTCGGCGAAACCGTAAGCCTCAGCCAGCAGCTCGCCGGCAAAGGCGTCAACGGCGGGGGAACAGAGGATGAGCAGGTGGGCCTCTCCCGCCGCGGGTAGGGGAAGGACCAGCATGGACGCAACGTCCCTGCGGGCGGCCGCCGCCATGGCGACGGGCCACGTCCGCCGGGAGCGGCTGACATCCGGGATGTACACGGCCATGTCATTCTGCAGGGCATCCCGACCCGGTCCCGTGAGGTACGTGGCTTCCAATCCGGCCGATCCATGGTCAGGATCGGTGACCCAAAGGTTTTGCCCGACGTCGGGATGGGAGGCCCGTACCAGGCAGATTCCCAGCGGAACGCCGTACGAGGCAGGCCCGGCGGCAAAAGCCGCATCCAGAAGGGCTAGCGGGGTCCGTGGGCCGCTGGTGGGTGCTGGCAAAAGGCGATCTCCTAGAAGCGGGGCTTGAGCAAGTGTAAGCGATTCCACTCCGAGTGGTCCATTTGTCGGATCTGGGTACGAAGTCGCTGCAATCGAATGTGCAAGCGTTTCCAATCGGTCCGTAAGTATGCTTACTCTTGTTGTATGACGCAGACCACCGCAATGCCGGTCATCCCGCTCTCCCCGGACCAGTTGATACACGTACGGGATGCCAATTCCAGTAACGAGTGGTGGCGCTCCTCGGTCATCTACCAGGTGTACCCCCGCTCTTTCCGCGACTCGAACGGGGACGGAAACGGTGACCTGCCTGGCATTACCGCCGAGCTCGGCCAGCTCGCCGAACTGGACATTGACGCGATCTGGCTGTCCCCGTTCTATCCCTCGCCTCAGCGCGACGGCGGCTACGATGTCAGCGACTACTGCGCCGTCGACCCGCTTTTTGGCAGCCTGGACGATTTCGACGCCCTGGTCACCAAGGCCCGCGGCCTGGGTATCCGTATCATCATCGACCTGGTGCCCAACCATTGCTCCAGCGAGCACGCCCTTTTCAAGGCTGCGCTGGAGGCCCCGGCAGGCAGTGCGGAACGGAACATGTTCATCTTCCGGGATGGATCAGGACCCAACGGGGAGTTCCCGCCCAATAACTGGCAGTCGCACTTCGGCGGATCGGCCTGGACCCGCATTACCGAGCCCGACGGCAGCGCCGGACAGTGGTATCTGCACCTCTTTGACTCCTCCCAGCCCGACTTCAACTGGGACAACCCTGCCGTCCGCGCGGAATTCGAGCGCGTCCTGCACTTCTGGCTGCAGCGCGGCGTCGGCGGTTTCCGCGTTGACGTGGCCCATGCCCTGGTCAAGGCGCCCGGCCTCCCCGACTGGGGTGGCCGCGCCGACGGCTGCAGCAGCGAGGGCTTTCCCGGCTGGGAGGCCCCCATGTTTGGCCAGCCCGAGATCCATGACATCTACCGGAGCTGGCGCGGCATCCTGGCGCAGTACGACGGCGAGCCAATCCTGTGCGCCGAGGCCAGCATCGATCCCCTGGAGCGGCTGACCAACTGGGTACGCCCCGACCAGATGCACCAGACGTTCAACTTTGCCTACCTGTCCACGGCGTGGAACGCGTGGGCGCTGCGCGGGGTCATTGACTCCTCGCTGCGGACGTTTGACACCGTGGGAGCCCCCACCACCTGGGTGCTGTCCAACCACGACGTGCTGCGCCACGCCACGCGCTTTGGCCTGACCGCTGAAACTTCCCGTCCGGGCGACGGCATCGGCCCCGAGGACGCCCAGCCGGACCTGGAACTGGGAAGGCGCCGTGCCGGTGCCGCCTCCATGCTGATGCTCGCCCTGCCCGGCGGCGTGTACCTGTACCAGGGCGAGGAGCTGGGACTGCCCGACCATACCCGGATGCCTTCTGAGTACCGACAGGATCCCTCGTTCGCGCGCACCGGCGGTGCCCGCCTGGGCCGCGACGGCTGCCGGGCCCCGCTGCCCTGGCGCGCTGACGGTGCGGCCCTCGGCTTCAACGACTCGGGCGCCGCCTGGCTTCCGCAGCCCGAGGAGTTCGCCGGCCTGTCACGCGACCTTCAGCGGGCCGATGACAACTCCATGCTTTCGCTCTATCGCAGGGCCCTGGACCTCCGCCGTGCCCACCACCTCGGCGCCGGCTCGATGGACTGGTACCTGCCCTTCCAGGACAGCGCCTGCGTGGCCTTCATCAACAACGGTGTCCTGGTCCTGCTGAACATGGGAGAGGCCGACATCGACCTTCCGCCCTTCGCGGTCCTGCTGAGCAGTGACCCGGACGCGCCGTTTCTGCGTAAACTGGCTCCGGCGCAGTGCGCCTGGCTGGACCTTGGCACCGTTGCCGGGGACGACATGGCATAGCCTGACCGGCCACTTTCGAGGACAGGAGCCCATAACCCGTGGCAGGAATCAAGGACGTTGCACGGGTGGCGGGTGTGTCGGCGGCAACGGTATCCCGTGCGCTCAGCGGCAACGGCAGCGTCTCAACCTCGGCCCGGGAACGGGTCACCCGCGCTGCCCGGGACCTCGGCTTCGTGCTGTCCTATCCTGCCTCGGCGCTGGCCTCCGGCCGGAGCCGCAATATCGGCGTCGTGCTGCCCTTTATCAGTCGGTGGTATTTTTCCACCGTGCTGGAGGGCATAGCGTCGGCCCTGACCGAGGCCGGTTATGACCTGACGCTGTACAACTTCCAGAAGGACAAGTTCCGGGAGAAAGTCCTCACCGACTTCCTGCAGCGCAACCGCACGGACGGCCTGATCGCCGTCGCCCTGCAGTTGGACGACCAGGAAATTGGGCAATTGCGAGCCTCCGGGTTGCCGACCGTTGGCGTCGGCGGCCCGCTGCAGGGCATCCCCACCATCCGGATCGACGATAGGGCCGTCTCCCGGCAGGCCACAGACCACCTCATCGGTTTGGGGCACACGCGCATCTCACACATCGGCGGAGAGAACGAGGAGGGTCACAGCTTTCCCATTTCCTTGGGGCGGCGGGCAGGCTACACCTCGGCCATGCAGGCTGCCAGCCTGCCTGTGCTCCCCGCCTGGTCCATCATTTCGGATTACACCACCAGCGACGCCTACCGGCAGGCCAAACAACTGCTGGCCGATCCGGTCCAGCGCCCGACAGCCTTTTTCTGTGCCTCCGACGAGATGGCCATGGGCGCCATGATGGCCGCCCGCGACCTGGGCCTGCGCGTGCCCGACGATCTGTCGGTGATCGGCATCGACGGGCATGAGACCGGCGACATCCTGGGCCTGACCACCCTCGACCAGTCCGCGCGGCAGCAGGGAGTCCGGGCCGTGCATCGGTTGCTGGGACAGCTTGGACCCACTCCGGCCGACGTCGGTCCGGCCGATGAGATCCTGCCGGCGCGCTTCCTGCTGCGCACCAGCACGGCCGCTCCACGCCGTGATCAGACCGTGACGGCGCCGCCTTCGTCGACAGTCCAGGTGGGGTTGTAGGCAATTTCCCAGCGGAAACCATCCGGATCAGCAAGATAGGCCGTGTAACCGCCCCAGCTCTGCTGCCGCCCCGCGGAGATGACCGTGGCTCCTGCCGCCTCGGCTTCCGCCACCACCTGGTCGACTGCGTCCGGACTGCCCACGTTATGGCTTAGGGTCAACGGCGGCACCGGCATCCTCGGGGCGCCTTCGGAGCCTTCATCGCCCGGTATCGACACGCCGTCGAGGTTTCCCGCGTCGAGGTTTCCCGCGTCGTCACTACCGTCGTCATCCATGCCTGCTTCGTTGCGCATCGAGGCCCGGTCCCACAGCGACAGCATCAGGCCGTGATTGACCTGGATGAACAGCACCTCGCCCAGCACCTCCATGTGCACGGGCCAACCAAGACCGTCCACGTAGAAGCGGCGTGAAGCTGCCACGCTGCGCACGCCAAGGGAAATGAAGTCGACTCGCGCTTGCATGGCTGGATACTCTCATGGCATGGACACTAAAGACCAGAGGGCGCAACGGGAGCAGCTGGCTGCTGTACGGGTGGCGATCAACGAGGTGGATGAGCAGATGGTGACGCTGATTGCCCGGCGCGAACGGCTGATCCGCATCGCCGGAACCTTGAAGGCTGATCCGGCAGCCGTTCGGGCACCGGCACGGGTGGAACAGGTCATCGCCCACGTGCGTTCAGTGGCGGAAGCAAAAAACGTGGATCCCGTGGTGGTGGAAGCCACTTACCGCGCCATGATTGAGGCCTTCATTGAGCTGGAGCTCAAGGTGCAGGCACACACGGCCTAGCAAACTCGTCCCTATTCGTCGTCCTCCGCTGACCACCGGCGGAAGTCGAGGGAGAGGTAAAGCGCCAGGGCGGCCGCGTTATCGGCGTCGACCCGAACCCCTGCCTGCTTCAAACCGGCGTTGTAGAGACTGTCCAGCGCGGCCAGCACCAGTTGCTCCGCCAGGCCCTGGCGGCGGTGTTCCCGGGCAGTGAAAAGGTGGGTGATGAACGGCGAGTCCGGAGTGTCATCCCAGGTTGCCCGGGAAACCACCAGGATTGCGGCTGAGATTTCCCCGCCACCATTGAGGGCCACCAGGGAGGCCCCGGAAGAGAACGGGCCATATCCGCCCGAGAACAACCGCCGGATGTCTTCGACGGCGGCTTGCGGGCTAGCGCTGCCCTCGCCCGGTTCGTAGGCAGAGAAGAACATTTCCCCCAACCGGGGAATGTCAGCTTCCACCGCCGGCCTGGTATCCATGCGCAGGTCGCGGTCCAAGGGGGCGGTTCTTGCGGTGAGGGTGACCATGGTGCTCACGGAACGCTCCTTTTATTGCACTGGATAGCGGTGGCGCAGCATTCTTGATGGCCATGAAAACATGCTAGACGCCATTGCCGCTTCCAGCCATGGCTGCATGTACAGACATCCCGGAACACCTCCCGCCCGGTACCGGCAGTCCCTCCACCGTCGTACACTGGAGATATTCGAATATGTGTTCGAATAACGGTGGGGTCGGGCCGAGGGCTTTCTTCGGTCCTTCGCCGGTACGAATCAGGTCAGGAGCGGAGGAAACCGTCATGGGAATGTTTACCCAATCCGTTGAGGTTTCCTGCGCCCAGAACGGGCTGCCACTCCGGCTGGAGTGGCAGGGGAGGACCTACCGGCTGGGTGCCGAACCAGTGCGCTGGTACGAACGCCGAAACTGGTGGGAAGAGGAATCCAGGGCTGCGGCAGGAGCCGGTGCCGGCTTGGTGGATTCGGAGATCTGGCGGGTGCAGGCACGGTTGGACGGTCAGGGACCCTTGCTGACCTTTGATCTCAGCAGGCATGTGGGCAGCGGACGGTGGCGCCTGATTCGGCTCCATGATGCGCAGCAGCAGCGGACAGCCTGATCGGCGCGGCATGGCTTTTACCCATCTTCACGTTTCCACCGCCTTCAGCGCCCACTACGGAGTGTCCTGGCCAGAGCAGCTGGCGCAGGCTGCAGCAGCCGATGGCGCCGACGCACTGGCCTGCACGGATCGGGATGGTCTGTACGGCACCATCAAGCATCTACGGGCCTGCATGGACGCGGGACTGGATCCCATCGTCGGTGTGGACCTGGCCGTGCTGGAACCAGCAGAAGCTCTCCTGAACTCGAGCCCTGCAACAGCTCCAGGAAGTACTGGTCGGGAGCAAGTACGGGACTCTGGCCTATTGCAGGGACGGGACACCGGCAGGGAGCAGTTGCGGGAAGCCGGACGGGTGGTGGTGCTGGCTCATGGTGGCAACCGGGCCGCCGGCTACCGTGCCCTGGTCCGGTTGATCTCTGACGCCCACGAACAACGGCACCCCCGTTCCCCGGTGGGAGTGACGGTGGAACAGCTTGCTGCCAGGGCGATTGACCCACAGACCCTGGCTCCCGTGCTGACGGTGCTCGTCGGTCCCTCCTCCGACGTCGGCCTGGCCATGGGCGGCAGGAAATACCTGCTGCCCCGACGCCGGTTTGCCCGCTGGCACCGCCTGATGCCAGCGGGAACGCTCGCGGCCGAGATCGTCAGCCACCTCAGCGCCCCGGGGGACCACCTCAGCACGTCCTCCGCGGTGCGGATGCTCAAACTTGCCACCGAACTGGGGGTTCCCGCGGTCTTGACCAATGCCGTCCGTTACTGTGACAGCGACGGCGCTGCCACCGCTGACGTGCTGGATTCCGCCCGTTCCTTAACGCCCCTCACAGCGCTCGCCGGCCCCGAACCCCAGTTGCAGCCCAACGGGCAGGGCTGGCTGAAAACGAGCCGCCAAATGACTGATGTCGCCAGGGAAATCATCTCAGCGGCCGGACTGGGCACCGCAGAACTGACCCGGCTCCTGGCCAGCACCGAACAGGTTGCCGACCGTTGCCGGATGGATCCGGTGACCGACATGGGCTGGAAACAGCCGGTGGTTCCTGAGGTGTCGGTGATCGGCATCCAGCACGACCCGCTGACCGAGTTAACGCTGCGCTGCGAAGCCGGCATCGGCCGACGGTTTCCCGGAATCTCCGGCACCCCTGAAAGGGTGATGCGGGCACGGCTGCAGCATGAACTGCAGATCATCGATCGGCTGGGCTTCGCCTCCTACTTCCTCACCGTGGCCGAAGTGTCGCAGATGATCCTGGACATGGGGGTCCGGGCAGCTGCACGTGGCTCCGGAGCGTCCAGCCTGGTCAATTACCTCATCGGCATCAGCCAGGTGGACCCCCTCCGGCATGACCTGATCTTTGAGCGGTTCCTGTCCCGGGACCGCTCAACCCTGCCTGATATCGACATCGACGTGGAAAGCGCTGAGCGGCATAACGTCTACTCCCGGATTTTCGAGCGGTTCGGTGCCGAACGGGTGACCCTGATGAGCATGCAGAATGGCTACCGTGCCAGGGGAGCGGTGCGCGACGCCGGTCTTGCCTTGGGCATGGATGAAGACGATGTGGGAACCATCGCCAAGCAGCTGTGGCGGTTCTCTGCCCGGAAGTTCCGGGAAGCCATGGCAGAAAAGCCCGAACTGAGGGAATTCTCCGACCAGGTGGAACGAAGCCGCGGCGCCAGGACCCGGCACCAGCAACTCGACCTGCTGGTGGACCTGACCGAACGGCTGGATAGGCTGCCACGGCACATCTCCATGCATCCGTGTGGAGTGATTTTGGGGGACAGCACCCTGCTGGATCGGACCCCGGTACAGCCGAGCGGTCTTGGCCTGCCGATGAGCCAGTTCGACAAACACGACATGGACCCGATGGGCATGCTCAAACTTGATGTCCTGGGCGTCCGGATGCAGAGCGCCATGGCCTATGCCCTCCGCGAGGTGATCCGCATCCACCCCTCCAAGGCTGAGGTGGTGGAAGCCGGGAACCACCCGGTGGACGAGCAGGGGAAGGGGCCGTCCTTCATCAGCGACGACGGACGGATTGAACTAAACGCCGTGCCCCTGGATGATGAACCGACCTATGAACTGATCCGCAGCACCTACACTCTTGGCTGCTTCCAGATTGAGTCACCAGGGCAGCGGGAACTGATCGGCAAGCTTGCACCCCGCGAGTTCAATGACCTCATCATTGACATCTCGCTGTTCAGGCCCGGTCCGATGAAGTCGAACATGGTCAAGCCCTTCCTGGAAAACCGGCACGGTTTTGCCCCGGAGGTCTATCCGCATCCGGCGCTCAAACCAGCGCTCGCCGAAACCCATGGCGTCACGGTGTTCCACGAACAGGTCTTGAAGACCTTCGACATCATGACCGGCTGCGGGTTGGCCAGGGCCGATGAACTCCGGCGCGCCCTGGGCAACGAAGCCAAGGAACCGGCAGTGGAGGAGTACTTCCGAAGGACAGCCAGAACCAAGGGCTATGCGCTGGACGTCATTGACCAGGTGTGGGACACCCTGAAGTCCTTTGGCAGCTTCGGTTTCTGCAAGGCCCATGGCGCCGCTTTTGCTGTTCCCACCTACCAGTCCGCCTGGCTTAAGGCCCATCACCCCGAAGCGTTCCTGGCCGGGTTGTGGGAGCACGATCCGGGCATGTACCCACGGCGCCTGCTGGTGGCCGAAGCACGCAGGATGGGTATTCCCATCCTGCCGGTGGACATCAATGCCAGTAGTGGCGAGTATCGGGTGGAGTGGGTGCTGCAAAAGGACGGCAGCAAGCGGCTGGGTATCCGGATGAGCCTGGCAGGACTGTATGGGCTCTCAGGTGCCGAGCTGAAACGGATTGTGGCTGCCCAGCCCTATGACTCCCTGGCTGACTTCCGTACCCGGGCCAAAGTCTCCCGTCCTGCCATGAAGCGGCTGGCGCAGCTGGGCGCCTTTGATTCCCTGCACGCGGCTGTGAAAGGGCGGACCGGTTCCTCGGCCAGCAGGGCTGACATGATTGCCCACCTGGAGAGCCTGCCATCGGGGGCCGGCAACCGGCGCTGGGATCCCATGGCTGGACAGTTGCACCTGCCCCTGGAAGACCTGGAATTGTCCAACCTCCAAAACCGCCTGCCGGAACCGACCATGACCGAAAAGGTCCGTACCGAACTCGACCTGCTTGCCCTGGATGTCAGTGGCCACCTGATGACCAGCTACCAGCCGTTACTGGAGGCGCTGGGGGTGACCACTTCCGACAAGCTGCTGGGATTGCGCAGCAACACCGAGGTGATGGTGGCAGGAGTGCGGGTCGCCACCCAAACACCACCGATGCGTGGCGGGAAACGGGTGGTCTTCATCAGCATTGACGACGGAACGGGCTGCATCGATGCCACCTTCTTCACCGAGGCGCAGGAAAAATCAGGCCCACTGCTGTTCGGCACCCGGATGCTGCTGATCCGCGGACTCACCCGACGCACCGGACCCCGGGGTATCAGCCTTCAGGCCCTGGAAGCCTGGGACCTCAGTGAAACAGCCACGTTGCCCCTGCCTGGCAACGCCACGGGCCGGCCCCTGGCACCCGAACTGCTCACTCCCGGGGCGTTCGACGGAACCAGCAGGACCCTCGCCGTGACCGGATTCAACGGCTGACCAGCTTCGACCAAACGCCCCTACCGGTCGGCGTGCTGTGTTGGTTGGCCCTGCGGGGAGCGGATAGCATCGAGGAGAGCTCACAGTAACCCCGTATGTTGCTTCGACGGAGCTCGTTAATCCAATCAAGGAGTTTTTCAGTGTCAGTGGATACGCACATCACCCTTAACGTCGACGGCGAAGCGACCACGGCAACTCCTGGCACCACCGGAGCGGACCTCTTCCGTGACCGCCGCGACGTCGTCGTCGTGCGTGTCGATGGTGAGCTGAAGGACCTTGACCAGCCGCTTGCCCCCGGGGCGACAGTGGAATCCGTGACCATCGATTCCCCCGATGGGCTTAACGTGCTGCGCCACTCCACCGCCCACGTGATGGCCCAGGCCGTCCAGCAGCTCCGTCCCGACGCCAAACTGGGCATCGGTCCCTACATCACTGACGGCTTCTACTTCGACTTTGACGTCGCCGAGCCATTCACCCCCGAGGACCTCAAGACCCTCGAAAAAATGATGCTCAAAATCGTCAACCAGAACCAGCGGTTCGTACGGCGCGTGGTGTCCGAGGGTGAGGCCCGCGAGGCCATGCAGAACGAGCCCTACAAGCTGGAACTGATCGGCCTGAAGGGCTCCGGCTCCGACGCACCCTCCGCGGAGGACGGTTCCAACGTCGAGGTGGGCGGTGCGGAACTGACCATCTATGACAACGTGGAACGCAAGGACGGCGCCACGGTGTGGTGCGACCTGTGCCGCGGCCCGCACCTGCCCAACACGAAACTCATCTCCAACGCCTTCGCGCTGACCCGCAGCTCCGCGGCCTACTGGCGGGGCAACCAAAACAACGCCCAGCTCCAGCGCATCTACGGCACTGCCTGGCCCACCAAGGACGCACTCAAGGCCTACCAGGAGCGGATCGCCGAAGCCGAGCGCCGCGACCACCGCAAGCTGGGCACCGAACTGGACCTGTTCTCCTTCCCGGACGAGCTCGGCTCCGGCCTGCCGGTGTTCCACCCCAAGGGCGGCATCATCCGCAAGGCCATGGAGGATTACTCTCGGCAGCGGCACATCGAGGCCGGCTACGAGTTCGTCTACACCCCGCACATCACCAAGGGGCACCTGTACGAGGTCTCCGGCCACCTGGACTGGTACCGGGACGGCATGTTCCCGGCCATGCACGTGGATGAGGAACTCAACGAGGACGGCACGGTCCGCAAGCCCGGCCAGGACTACTACCTCAAGCCGATGAACTGCCCCATGCACAACCTGATTTACCGCGCCCGGGGACGGTCCTACCGCGAACTGCCGCTGCGCCTGTTCGAATTCGGTTCCGTGTACCGGTACGAAAAGTCCGGCGTCATCCACGGACTGACCCGGGTGCGCGGCATGACCCAGGACGACGCCCACATCTACTGCACCCGCGAGCAGATGAAGGATGAGCTGACCGGCACCCTGAACTTTGTGCTGGGCCTGCTCAAGGACTATGGGCTGGACGACTTTTACCTGGAACTGTCCACCAAGAATGAGGAGAAGTTCGTCGGGTCCAACGAGGTGTGGGAGGAAGCCACCAAGACCCTGGCGGAAGTCGCCGAAGCCTCCGGCCTGGACTTGGTCCCTGACCCCGGTGGAGCTGCGTTCTACGGGCCCACGATTTCCGTGCAGGCCATGGATGCCATCGGCCGCACCTGGCAGATGTCCACCATCCAGCTGGACGTCAACCTGCCCGAGCGCTTTGAACTGGAATACCAGGCCGCCGACGGCACGCGGCAGCGCCCCGTGATGATCCACCGGGCCCTGTTCGGGTCCGTGGAGCGGTTCATGGGACTGCTGACGGAGCCCTACGCCGGCGCCTTCCCGGCCTGGCTGGCACCGGTCCAGGTGGTCGGCATACCCGTGGCCGAGACATTCAACGACTACATGTACGACGTCGCTGCCAAGCTGAAAGCGGCAGGCATCCGGGTTGAGGTGGACTCCTCCTCCGATCGGTTCCCCAAGAAGATCCGCACCGCCAGCAAGGACAAGGTTCCCTTCGTCCTGATCGCCGGCGGCGATGACGCCGACGCCGGGGCCGTATCCTTCCGGTTCCGGGACGGCAGCCAGGACAACGGTGTGCCGGTGGATGAGGCGGTCGCCCGGATCGTGGAGGCCGTCCGGAGCCGGACAGCGTAGCGGTGGGGGAGCAGAGCACCGGAGGTTCCGGTACGAGCGACGACTTTGAACTGCCAGGGGTTCCCGACGCCTTCCAGCGGCTGTGGACCCCGCATCGGCTTGCCTACATCAAGGGCGGCCAGAGCCAGTTCCAGGGCACCGAGGAGTGCCCGTTCTGCCTGGCCCCGCAGCGGACCGACGAGGAGTCCCTGATTGTGCACCGCGGTGTTGCCAGTTACGTGGTGCTTAATCTGTTTCCCTACAATCCCGGCCACCTGCTGATCTGCCCCTACCGCCACATTCCTGACTACACGGACCTGACGGAGGAGGAGACCGCCGAGTTCTCCGCACTGACCCAGAAAGCGATGCGGGTGCTCCGTTCCGTCTCCAACCCCTCCGGCTTCAACCTGGGGATGAACCAGGGCGTGACCGGCGGGGCGGGAGTTGCAGCCCACCTGCATCAACATGTGGTGCCCCGCTGGGGCGGCGACGGAAATTTCCTGCCGATCATTGCGCAAACCAAGGCGATCACCCAGACCCTTGGCGATGTCCGGCAGCAGGTAGCGGAAGGCTGGGCTCATGCTGAATAAATACGCGCGCGCGCTGTTTGCCGCGATCTTCACCCCGCTGGCCAATCTGCTGGTACGGCTGCGGGTCTCCCCGGACGCCGTGACCATTGTTGGCACGCTCGGCGTCGCGGCCGGAGCCCTGATCTGGTACCCCCTGGGCCAGCTGTTCTGGGGCACCGTGGTCATCACCGTGTTCGTGTTCTCCGACATCATCGACGGACTGATGGCCCGCAGCCTGGGCCGGTCCGGCCGGTGGGGTGCGTTCCTCGATTCCACCCTTGACCGGATCGGTGACGGGGCGGTCTTCGCCGGCATCGTCGTCTGGTTCTTCACCGGCGGCTCCAACCCGGCGATCGCGGTCCTCGCGCTGGCCTGCCTGGTGCTGGGCAGCGTCGTGTCCTATGCCAAGGCCCGCGCGGAAGGGCTCGGCATGACAGCCAATGTCGGCATCGCCGAGCGCTCGGACCGGTTGGTCACCGTCCTGGTCGCCACCGGCTTAGTGGGCCTGGGCGTGCCGCAGGAACTCCTGCTCGTGGTACTGGTGCTGCTGGCTTTGGCCAGCATCGTCACCGTGTTCCAGCGCATTTTGACCGTCCGGCGGCAGTGCATCGAACTTGACGGGCTGCCGCCGCGGCCCGAACCGGTCCGGCGGGCCCGCAACCCGCACACCAGCCGATAACCGGTTGCCCGATCGCTGCGGGTGCGGCCTTCCGTAAGGGAATTAACCGCCGTGCCGCCCGGGGTCTAGAATTGAGCTGTACCAGAGGCCTGTTGAAGGCGTCCATTTTCGAATTTTTCCTCAAGGGGTTTTTGTGTCTACACCTGATGTAACGCCCGTACCCGGTGCGTCCGTCAACGTCACCGGCAGCAGCCGGGTCAAGCGCGGCATGGCGGAGATGCTCAAGGGTGGCGTCATTATGGACGTCGTCAACGTTGAGCAGGCCCGCATCGCCGAAGACGCCGGTGCCGTCGCCGTCATGGCGCTCGAGCGTGTCCCGGCCGATATCCGCGCCCAGGGTGGCGTGTCCCGGATGAGTGACCCGGACATGATCGACAAGATCATCGAAGCGGTGTCCATCCCCGTGATGGCCAAGGCCCGGATCGGCCACTTCGTCGAGGCTCAGGTCCTGCAGTCCCTCGGCGTGGACTACATTGACGAGTCCGAGGTGCTGACCCCGGCCGACTACACCAACCACATCGACAAGTGGAACTTCACGGTCCCCTTCGTCTGTGGTGCCACCAACCTCGGTGAGGCGCTGCGCCGTATCAACGAGGGCGCGGCCATGATCCGTTCCAAGGGTGAGGCCGGAACAGGTGACGTGTCCAACGCCACGACCCACATGCGCCAGATCCGCGGCGAGATCAAGCGCCTGAGCTCGCTGCCCGAGGATGAGCTGTACGTTGCCGCGAAGGAACTCCAGGCCCCGTACGAACTGGTCAAGGAAATCGCCGCGACCGGAAAGCTTCCCGTGGTGCTCTTCACCGCCGGCGGTATCGCCACCCCCGCCGACGCCGCCATGATGATGCAGCTCGGCGCCGACGGCGTGTTCGTCGGATCGGGCATCTTCAAGTCGGGCAACCCGGCGCAGCGCGCTGCCGCCGTCGTGCAGGCCACCACCTTCTTCGACGACGCCGACGTCATCGCCAAGGTCTCCCGCGGCCTCGGCGAAGCCATGGTCGGCATCAACGTCGACGAGATCCCGCAGCCCCACCGCCTCGCCGAGCGCGGCTGGTAGCAGGTTCGTCGCCTCACAGGCGACAAACAACGGCGGCCGGTTTCCCTGGTTGGGGGCCGGCCGCCGTCGTCGTATGTGCCTGGACCGGCGGCTGCCTGGACCGGCGGCTGCGTGGACCGGCGGCTGCCTGGTCCGTCGGCTGCCTAGTCCAGGCCGCGGCGCTTCAGCAGGGGCTGCAGTTCCGCATCCCGGCCCCGGAAGTCGCGGAAGGACTGCAGCGGATCCTGGCTGTTGCCGCGGGAGAGCAGGGACTCCCGGAAATGGTTCCCGTTGTCCCTGCTCAGGCCGCCGGAGGTTTTGAACCACTCAACGGTGTCAGCGTCCAGCACTTCGCTCCAGATGTAGGAGTAGTAGCCGGCTGAATAGCCTCCGGCGAAGATGTGCTTGAAGTAGCCGGTACGGTAGCGCGGCGGCACCAGTGGCAGGTCGACACCGGCCCGGGCCAGGGCATCCGCCTCGAAGGCGAGCGGGTCGGAGACCTCGGTTCCGGCCGGCAGGCTGTGCCAGGCCAGGTCAAGCAGCGCCGCGCCCAGGTATTCGGTGGTGGCAAATCCTTCGCCCCACAGCTGCGCTGCCTCCAGCTTTGCGATCACGTCCTGGTCCAGCGCTTCCCCGGTGGCGTAGTGCTTCGCGTAGTTCGCAACGACCTCCGGCCAGAGGATCCACATCTCGTTCACCTGGGACGGGTATTCCACAAAGTCCCGCGGCACGTTGGTGCCCGACAGGCGGGGATAGCGGACGTTCGAGAACAGGCCGTGCAGGGCGTGGCCGAACTCGTGGAAGCAGGTGACCACCTCGTCGTAGCTAAGGAGCGTCGGCTCACCGGCCGGCGGCTTGGAGATGTTCAGGTTGTTCACCACCACCGACTGCCTCCCGAGCAGTCCGGACTGTTCCACCAGCGGGTTCATCCAGGCACCACCGTTCTTGGTGCTGCGGGTGTAGTAATCGCCCAGGAACAGGCCCAGGCCACTGCCGTCGGCGTTGAACACCTCCCACACGCGGACCTCCGGGTGGTAGCCCACCAGGTCCGTCCGCTCGGTGAAGGTCAGCCCGTAAAGCCGGTTGGCGGCATAAAATACACCGTCCTGCAGCACCCGCTCCAGTTCAAAGTAGGGCCGGAGGGCTGCACTGTCCACGCTGTACTTGTCGCGGCGGACCTTCTCGGAGTAGAAGGACCAGTCCCAGGGTTCCAGCTCAAAACCGGCAACCTCTGCCAGCGCGTCGGCCTCCGCCCGCGCGTTCCGCACCGCCGCGGGTGCCAGCCGCGCCAGCATGGCGGTGATGGCCTCCAGCGACGGAGCCGTCTGGTCGTCGGTGGCGTAGTCGGCGTGGGTGTCGTAGCCCAGGAGCACCGCTTTCTCGGCCCGCAGCTGGGCCATCCGGGTGGCGGTGCCCAGCACGTTGGCATCGTTGTCGCGGGAGCCCCGGGAGATGGACGCCTCAAAAAGCCGCCGGCGGGTGTCGCGGTTGGTCAGGGACGCGAGTGCGGGCTGGGCGGTTGGCAGGATCAGGGTCAGGAGGTACTTGCCTGAATGTCCGGCGTCCGTGGCGGCGGAGGCGGCGGAGGCAATGTCGTCGCCCGACAGTCCCGCCAGCTCCTCGCGGCTCTCCAGCAGCAGGGCGGAGTCGTTGGTGTCCCGCAGCACGTCCTGGGAAAACCGGGTGCTGAGTTCGGACAGCTCCGCGTTGATGTCCCGCAGGCGCTGCTGCGCCGTCCCGTCCAGCTGGGCGCCGGCGCGCCGGAACGCCTTGAGGTATTCCTCCAGCAACCGTTCCGATTCGGCGTCCAGCCCGGCCCGATCCACGGTCTGAACGCGTCCGTACAGTTCCCCGTTGAGGTAGATGTTGTCCTCGTGGGCCGCCAACCGCGGAGCGATCTCCTTTTCCAGGGCCTGGATACCCTCGGTGGCGTGCGAGCCGGTGCCGTTGAAGAACACCACGGAGGTGCGGTACAGCAACTGGCCCGCACGCTCCAGCGCATCGATGGTGTTCCCGAAATCAGCCGCGGCGGGGTTTGCCGTGATGGCGTCGATTTCGGCCAGGTGGGCTGCCACTCCGGCCTCGAAGGCCGGCAGGAAGTGCTCTTCCCGGATCCGACGGAAATCGGGCAGGCCGTAGGACAGGGTGCTTTCAACCGCGAAGGGGTTGCTTGCGAAGTCGTTCGTCATGAAACGACTCTTTCACACCCTGCCCCTGGTGTGCGGAACCTAGGAGCGCTGGAACACCATCGACATGGGCGTGGTCTCCGTCGTCTGGCCCTGCGGGTTGTCCCTGAAGATGCCCTCGACAACGTCCTTGGACAAGGGCGTGTCATGACCCAGCACCACGACGCCCAGGTCATTGGCGTCCATGATGGCGGTGCCGGCGAAGGTCTTCGCGTACTCGGCGGGAACGGCGTCGCGCACCATGGCGCTGAGGCGGCGTGCCACACCTTCCGGGTCCTTGGGGGCGTACTTCACCGAGTGGGTGGAGGTGCCCACCTGGTATCCGGCAGCGCCGTCGATGGCGTTGATGTTGTGGCCCACAACCTCATAGAACACGCCGCTCTTGCCCTGCAGCTTGCCCACCACGCTGCGCGCCGCCGCATAGGCGATGCGCGGCAGCCCCACCTCGTCGATGGCCAGCTGCATGGACCAGGGGCTGGCCAGGCCGATGCCGCCCGGGTTCCGGGTGACGAACCTGCTCAGCAGCCGCGCCGCCCCGGTGACCTTGATATCCCAGACCGGAATCGAACGGCCCTGCGTCATGGCGACGATCTTCTCGCTGACAAAGAGGTACCAGGGAGTGTCCGAGGTTGCGGCGCGGTGTTCGTCGCCGGCGTCCGGCAGTCCGGCGAAGAACCGCTCCACATAGCTGCGGACAGCCGGATCGAACTCGGTGTCCTTGTAGAACACCTCGGTCCGCAGCGGGTAGCGGCGGTAGGTTCCGCCGTCGGCCGGTACCGTGATGTCCAGCTGCTTGTCGGCGTTCGGCACGTAGTCGCTCTTGCCTTCGATGCCCGCCTTGACCTCCGGTTCGTCGAAGAATTCGCGCAGCCACAGCTCAGTATTGAGCAGCCGCCAGAAGACCATGGTGGAGGCGCTGTTCTTGCCCGTGAGGTATTCCTCGAAGGCGTAGAGCACCGCGTCCTGGTTCCAGTAGGGCCTGTTTTCGAACGAGGATGAGAGGAAAATCTGGTAGATCTTTTCCTTCATCAGGACAAACCACTCCGCCTCGGGAGTGGTGAAGCCGATCTTGTTGCGGCGGTTGCTGATCATCTCCGGCAGCAGGCCCCGGGTTGCGTCCCGCAGGATCCGCTTGTTCCAGCCGCCCTTGATGATCGACTCGTCATCCAGGCTGAAGAGGAACTTCACCACTTCCTTGTCCAGGAAGGGAACCCGGCCCTCCAGGGAGAAGCGCATGGTGTTCTTGTCCTCGTAGCGCAGCACGGCCGGCAGCGACTTGTGGAACAGGTCATCGATGAGGCGCAGCTTGAGGTTGTCCGGAATGTTGGAGAACTTTTCGCCCTTGAACCGGGCGGTGAAGTCCTTGTTCAGCAGCGAGGAGATGGACAGTTCCTTGCGCGCCGTCAGCATGCCCTTGAGCCGGAACCGGCCCAGCCGGAACAGGATGTCGGAGGAGGAAGCCAGCTCCTTGGCCAGCTTGGTGTTCTGGCCCTCCTTTTTCAGCTGTCGCAGGTAGGCGATGTAGTACGGAATGTAGCCGGCCATCATTTCGTCGGCGCCCTGGCCGTCCAGCAGCACGGTGACGTGCTTGGAGGCTTCCTGCATCACCCGGTACTGGGCGTAGGGGCCGGAGGAGATAATGGGCTCCTCCTGGGTGCGGACAAAGTCCTCCAGGTCCTCGGCGAATTCCGCTGCCTTGGGCAGAATCTTGTGGCTGGTTACGTTCCCCTTGCAGGTGGCCAGGACCGCGTCGGCGTACTTTTCCTCATCGTTGATGGAGTTGGGGAAGATCGCGGTGAACGTCTGCTGCGTCGCGCCCAGCGAGTCGGTTGCAGCGGCATTTTCCTGCATCAGTTTGTTGATGGTGGCGACGACGGCGGAGGAGTCCAGCCCACCGGACAGGGCGGTACCCACCGGGACCTCGGACTGCAGCCGCAGCCGCACGCCCTCGGTGAACCGCTGCCGGTACTCTTCGACAACCTCGGGGCTGTAGGGAGTGCCGATGGAGGCCAGCTCCGCCAGTTCTTCCTTCAGACGGGTGTACGGGCTGACGGTGAAGCCGCCGGCGCCGGCGGGGTTGAGGTCCACGACGAGCTTCTCGCCGGGCATCAGCTTAGTGATGCCTTCGAAGAAGGTGTCAGGCTCCTCGTCATGGATGCGGAACTGCAGGTAGCGGTACAGAATGCGCTCGTTGGGCTTGCGCTCAATCTTGTTCGCCGCCAGGATCGGGGCGATCTCTGACCCGAACAGGAGCCGGGTTTCGCCGTCGCTGCTGGTGTCGGCGAAGTACAGCGGCTTGATGCCGAAGTGGTCACGTGCCAGCACGAACCGGTTGTTCTTCCGGTCGTGGATGGCGATGCCGAACATGCCGTTGAACCGGTCGAACGCGGCGTCGCCCCACTCCTCGTAGGACTGCAGGACCACCTCGGTGTCGGACACGGTGGTGAAGGTCCGGCCGAGGGCCTCCAGCTCGGCCCGCAGGTCCAGGTAGTTGTAGACCTCACCGTTGTAGATCAGCACCGTCTGGCCGTCGGCGCTGAACATGGGCTCCTGGCCGTGAGCGACGTCGATGATGGAGAGCCTGCGGTGGGCAAGGCCAACGCCGTCCTTGGTGTAGATACCCTCGCCGTCGGGGCCCCGGTGCTCAATGCACCTGTTCATCTCCCGCAGGAGCGCTTCGTCTTCCCCGTAACCGTAGTAACCGGCGATTCCGCACATACAGCAAACCTCATCTTTAGTTCAACAGTCCACGGACCATGCTACTTGCTCGGGTTCGGGCAGACTTTCAGGCACTCCAGCGCGGGCCACTAGAATGTTCCGGTGAGCAGCAGAAAGCTAAGCGCCAGCCCGGTCGTCGGGATCCTTGCCGTGCAGGGCGATGTCCGGGAACACGCCAGGATGATCGAGTCCTGCGGCGCCACGGCCGTTCCGGTGCGCCGGCCCGCCGAGCTGGCCGCCGTCGACGGCCTCATTCTCCCCGGCGGCGAATCGACCACCATCGACAAGCTGACCCGCATGTTCGGCCTGGCCGAGCCGATCAAGGAGCGCATCGCCGTGGGGATGCCCGTCTACGGCAGCTGCGCCGGGATGATCCTGCTGGCCAATGACATTGCTGACCCGGCCCTTGACCGTAACGGTGCTCCGCAGCAGACCTTTGGCGGACTGGACATCACGGTCCGCCGCAACGCCTTCGGCAGGCAGCGCGAGTCCTTTGAAACGGACCTGGATTTCGCCGGCCTGGACGCGAATCCGGACACCGCGGAACCGCGGGAGCCGGTGCATGCCGTCTTCATCCGGGCCCCCTGGGTGGAGCGGACCGGGTCCGCCGTGGACGTGCTGGCCTCCGTCCGGGTCATCGCTCCGGCCGCGGAGCGCGAACCGGCCCTGGTTGCCGGAGGAGCTCCCGCCGCCCGCCTAGCACCGGCGGCTAGAATCGAAGAAACCACCCGCGCCGTGGCAGTCCGTTCCGGGAACCTGCTGGCGACGTCGTTCCACCCCGAAGTCACGGGGGAGCGGCGCGTCCACGAACTGTTCATCCGCATGATTAGAGGAGAAGCGTAAGCATGTCAGGCCACTCCAAATGGGCAACCACCAAGCACAAGAAGGCCATCATCGACGGCCGGCGGGCCAAATCCTTCGCCAAGCTGATCAAAAACATTGAAGTTGCCGCCCGTATCGGCGGAGCGGACCTGAGTGGCAACCCGGCGCTGGAACTGGCCGTCTCCAAGGCCAAGAAGACCTCGGTACCCAACGACAACATCGACCGCGCCATCAAGCGCGGTTCCGGCCAGCTCGGCGAAGCCGTTGACTACCAGACGATCATGTACGAAGGCTATGGGCCCCAGGGCACCGCGATCCTGATTGAGTGCCTGACAGATAACAAGAACCGGGCCGCCTCAGAGGTGCGCCTGGCCGTCAGCCGCAACGGCGGGAACATGGGCGACCCCGGCTCGGTGGCGTACATGTTCACCCGCAAGGGCATCGTGTCGCTGCCCAAGAACGGCCTCAGCGAGGATGACGTCCTGATGGCGGTGCTCGACGCCGGAGCCGACGAAGTCAAGGATGACGGGGAGAGCTTCGAGGTCATCTCCGAGCCCCAGGACCTTCCGGCCGTGCGTGCCGCGCTGGCCGACGCCGGCATCGAGTACGACACCGATGAGGCAGGCTTTGTGCCCTCCATGCAGGTGGAACTGGACGTGGAGAACGCGCGCAAGTTCATGCGGCTGTACGACGCGTTGGAGGACCTGGACGACGTGCAGAACATCTACTCCAACGCCGATGTCCGCCCGGAGATCCTGGCGCAGCTGGACGAGGACTGACCCTGCGCGTCCTGGGTGTTGACCCCGGCCTCACCCGCTGCGGGTGGGGCGTCGTCGACGTCGCCCCCAACCGCACGGCCACCCTGGTGGCCGTGGGCGTGGTGGGCAGCACCCCGGACCTGACGCTGGACGCCCGGTTGCTGGTGATCGCTGAGTCCGTGGATGAGTGGCTGACCCGCTACGAACCGGACGTGCTGGCCGTGGAACGGGTGTTCTCCCAGCTGAACGTGAGCACCGTGATGGGCGTGGCCCAGGCTTCGGGCATTGTCATCGCCGCCGCAGCCCGGCGCGGCATCCCGGTGGCGCTGCACACCCCCTCGGAGGTGAAGGCGGCAGTAACCGGCAGCGGCCGGGCCGACAAGCTGGCGGTCACCACCATGGTGATGAAGATCCTGCGCCTGGAGGTGGCACCCTCACCGGCTGACGCTGCCGATGCGCTGGCCCTGGCCATCACCCACGCGTGGCGGCGGGGACCGGCACTGCAGGCGCCAGCCGCCCCTGCCGGCGTGGCACGGGCAGCGGCCAAAACCCCCGGCCGGTCCGGTGGCGCAGGCATCACCGCCGCACAAAAGCTGTGGCGTGAGGCCGAGGCCAAGGCGAAAAAGAACAAGGAAAAAACCGGCCATAGTTGGCGCTAGGCGTGGCGGCCGGACATCCAACCCCGCGGGTCGCTAAGCTGTTCGTAGATATGTTCGATCCCATTCGGGCCGGCGCACCTGCCGTGCCGGCTCCGTTTCCTGCAGTGCTTGGAGTTGCCCCATGATCAGCTTTGTCCGCGGACCCGTGGCCTCGGTGGGCCTTTCCCAGGCGGTGCTGGATGTTCACGGCGTTGGCATGATGGTGCACGCCACCCCCGCAACGCTCGGGACCCTGCACGTGGGCCGGGAAGCCACGCTCACCACCTCCATGATCGTGCGTGAAGACTCCATGACCCTGTTCGGTTTTGCTTCCCCCGATGAGCGGGAAGTCTTCGACGTCCTTCTTTCGGTGAGCGGCATCGGCCCGCGCCTGGCATTGGCCGTACTGGCAGTCCTGCCACCGGAGGCCATCCGCGTGGCCGTGGCCAGCGGCGATGGCAAGACCTTCACCAAGGTTCCCGGCATCGGTCCCAAGGTTGCCGGCCGGATTGTGCTGGAACTGGCAGGAAAACTCGTGCCGCGCGGCACGGCTGCAGAGCCGGTGCCGGTACAGCCCGACTGGAAGCCCCAGGTCGTGGCAGCCATGACGTCACTTGGCTGGTCCGAGAGGGACGCCTCGGCGAGCATCGATAAGGCAACAGCCGACGAGGACGAACTGCTGGCCACCGGTAACGTGGCCGCCATCCTGCGGGCAACGCTGCGATGGCTCGGCCAGGACGGCGCCCGGAGCTCGGCCGCTCGGGCGGGTTCCCGTGCCTGAGGCACCTGGCGTTCAAGCGCGGCGGAAGGCAGCCGCCACGGCCGACGCTGCTGCCTCCGTCGTCGTTCCCCAGGTGCTGCCCGCCCAGGGCGGTGAGCCGGAGGAACGCGAGCTGGAGGCAGCGCTGCGGCCCCGCAACCTGGACGACTTCGTGGGACAACAGCGGGTTCGCCGCCAGCTCTCCCTGGTCCTGGAAGCCTCCAGGCTCCGCGGGCGCAGCGCCGACCACGTGCTGCTGTCCGGCCCGCCCGGGCTGGGCAAGACCACCCTGGCCATGATCATCGCCGCGGAGATGAGCGCCCCGCTGCGGATCAGCTCCGGTCCCGCCATCCAGCACGCCGGGGACCTGGCCGCCATTCTCTCCTCCCTGTCCGAGGGGGAAGTCCTGTTCCTGGACGAGATCCACCGGATGTCCCGCCCCGCCGAGGAAATGCTGTACATGGCCATGGAGGACTTCCGGGTGGACATTGTCGTGGGCAAGGGTGCCGGGGCTACAGCCATTCCGTTGGAATTGCCACCGTTTACCCTGGTCGGAGCCACCACCCGTGCTGGGCTGCTGCCGGGACCGCTGCGGGACCGGTTCGGTTTCACCGGGCACCTTGAGTTTTATTCTGTCGCTGAATTGGAGCTGGTACTGCGCCGATCGGCCGGGCTGCTGGATCTGCAGATGACCAGCGCCGGCTTCGCCGAGATCGCCGGCCGCTCCCGGGGCACGCCCCGCATCGCCAACAGGCTGCTGCGCAGGGTCCGCGACTGGGCCCTGGTGCACGCCGTGGCAACTATCGACGCCCGCACCGCCTCCGCCGCACTGGACATGTACGAAGTGGACGCGCGAGGACTGGACCGGCTGGACCGGTCGGTGCTGCACGCGCTGATCACCAAGTTCAACGGCGGCCCCGTGGGACTATCCACCCTTGCCATCGCCGTCGGTGAGGAGCCGGAAACGGTGGAAACCGTGGCGGAACCGTTCCTGGTCAGGGAGGGCCTGCTGGGACGTACACCACGGGGTCGCATCGCGATGCCCCCGGCATGGGAGCACCTGGGACTGGAACTTCCGGCGCACCTGTCGGCGGATGGAACGGCGCCGCTGTTCGATGTCGCGGTGGGGGACGGCAGCGTCGGGGATGGAACCGGAATCCCACCCCTCTAGCTCCCGCCTCCGTCGGGCAGGGCAGGGCTGCGGCGAATTCCTTAACACGCGCCCTTCAGGAATACGGCTTAGACTGGTATGACGTCCCGCACGTCCGCGTGCCACAGGGCCCTTACACTACGCACCAAGAAACGGATTCCAGCTGTGTTTACAAGCATTTCAGCCGCCACCACTCCGGCCGCCAGCGGCGGTGGGTTCGATCCGATGACGCTGATCCTCCTGGCTGTCTTCGCTGTGTTCATCTTCATGATGTTCCGACGCAACAAGGCGGCGAAGAAGACGCAGCAGGAGCAGCAGGCCAAGCTGGCCCCCGGAGTCGAGATCATGACCAACTTCGGCCTGTTCGGCACCGTTCTCTCCATCGACGACGCGGAGAACAAGGTCGTCGTCGAACTGTCTCCCGGAACCACCGCAACGGTGCACCGCCAGACCATCACCAAGATTATGGAGCCCTCGGTTGCCGAACCGGTCATTCCGAATGACGCATCGTCGCTGACCGCTACCGAAGGCACCGGTGCCACGGCTGCCGGTACTGACTCCTTCACCGGTACTGACTCCTTCACCGGCACGAACTCTTTCGCCGGGGAGACTCCGGAGGAAACGCTTGACCGGCTGAACAACCAGAACAGGAACGGCAAGGACAACTAGTCCCGGTTCCGCGCCGAATCCAGCTGCTGGGTCCTGCGCCAACAGCCGCTCCCGCCGATTCGGTCCGGGGCGGCGCTGTTGTGTGCAGGTACTTGTGACGAGAAGAAAGATCCCCCGATGGCACGAACCCGCCCCACCTCCATAGCCCGCAGGACACTGCTGTGGCTCGGAGCGATCTTCATTGCCTGCGCCCTCTTGCTCGGCGCAGGCTCCACCTGGGGCGGCGCGAGCTGGGCCCCCAAGCTTGCCCTTGACCTTGAGGGCGGGACCCAGATGATTCTGGCGCCCAAGGTCGAAGGTGGCGGCACAGCGATCAATGACGACCAGCTGAACCAGGCCGTCGCCATCATCCGCCAGCGCGTGGACGGTTCCGGCGTCTCCGAAGCCGAAATCAGCACCCAGTCCGGCCGCAACGTGGTCGTCAGCCTGCCCGGCACGCCCAGTTCCGAAACGCGTGACCTGATCAAGGCCTCCGCCGACATGTCCTTCCGGCCGGTGATCCAGTCGGGTGCCGGTGCCGCCACACCGACCGACCAACTGCTGCCCGATGACAAACTGCCCGTTCCGACGGCCGCACCGGCAAACGGCAGCGACGACAACTGGATCGACGCCGCGCTGTATAAGACGTTCGAGACCACCAGCTGCGTAGACCCCCTGACCGAGGCCAAGCCGAACGCTGACCCCACCAAACCGCTGGTGACCTGTGATCCCTCCACGGGAGCCAAGTACATCCTGGGACCGGTCGAGGTTCCCGGCAGCGACATCAGCGACGCCAGCTACGGCCTGCAGCAGGGTTCGCA
Organism: Micrococcaceae bacterium; assembly: GCA_025465475.1. Taxonomy (GTDB): domain Bacteria; phylum Actinomycetota; class Actinomycetes; order Actinomycetales; family Micrococcaceae; genus Arthrobacter_M. The sequence goes on along the minus strand of JAODMR010000031.1, from coordinate 9,684 downwards.
GGGCGTGACCACCAACCAGTGGGCCGTGAACCTGAAGTTCACTTCCGACGGCGCCACGAAGTTCCGCGAGGTCACGACCCGCCTGAACGGGTACCTTGCAGCCAACCCGAACGATCCCAAGGCACAGTTCGCGATCGTGCTTGACGGCAGCGTCATTTCGGCCCCCGTCTCCCAGGCGATCATCACGGACGGCAACTCACAGATCACCGGCAACTTCACCGAGACCAGTGCCAAGTCGCTGGCTGACAAGTTGAAGTTTGGCGCGCTGCCCATCAGCTTCGACATCCAGTCCGAGGAACAGATTTCCGCAACGCTCGGCGGGCAGCAGCTGCAGATGGGCCTGCTGGCCGGCATCATCGGCCTGCTCCTGGTGGTGGTTTACTCGCTGTTCCAATACCGCGCGCTGGGCTTCGTCACCATCCTGTCGCTCGTCGTGGCAGGCCTGCTGACCTACCTGGCCATCGCCATTCTGGGCTGGACCGCGAATTACCGGCTCTCGCTGGCCGGCGTGGCGGGCCTCATCGTGGCCATCGGCCAGACAGCCGACTCGTTCATCGTGTACTTCGAACGTATCCGTGACGAACTGCGTGAAGGCCGGGGCCTGATTGCCGCCGTCGAGAACGGCTGGCGCCGGGCCAAGCGGACCGTACTGGCCTCCAAGGCAGTGAACCTGCTTGCCGCCGTCGTCCTGTACTTCGTCGCCGTCGGAAACGTGCGTGGGTTCGCCTTCACGCTGGGCCTGACCGCCGTGGCCGACCTCCTGGTGGTCTTCATGTTCACCCACCCGACACTGCAGCTGCTGGCGCGAACCCGCTTCTTCGGCGAGGGGCACAAGTTCTCCGGGCTGGACCCGGAGCGGCTGGGGGCCGTGCCGCTGTACCGCGGTGCCGGCCGGATCCGCACGCCAGGGGAGCGGCCCGCCCCGGTGCGCGTCAAGAACACCGGCGCTGCCGCAGAAGCGGAACGCCGTCAGACCATCGCCGAGCGGCGGCTGGCCGCCAAACAGGAACAGCTCGCCGGAAGCCGCTCAGCCGGCCGGTCGGGCTCAACCGCGGTCGACCCGCAGGACGCTAAGGACAACAACTAATGGCCAGTTTCGCCACCTTCGGCAACGACCTCTACTCCGGCAAGCGGTCCTACGACTTTGTCGGCAAACGCAAAATCTGGTTCTCCATCGCGGCCGTGCTCGTGCTGCTCTCCATCCTGGTTCCGCTGCTCAAGGGTGGATTCAACCTGGGCATCGAGTTCCGTGGCGGTTCCGAGTTCACGGTTTCCAACGTCCAGGACACGGACACGGTGCGCGGCGAACACGCCGTGACCGATGTAGTCTCCGGAACCATTCCGCGCGTGGCCAACGTGGCCGGCAACACCATGCGCATCCAGACGGACAAGCTGACCGATGACCAGACCCTCGCGGTCAAGGCTGCCTTGCTGAAGGCCTATGGCGTGAATGAAGACCAGGTCACCTCAACTTTCATCGGTCCCACCTGGGGTGCTGACGTGACCAAGCAGGCGTTGTTGGGCCTGGTGGTCTTCGTCCTGCTCGCGGCCGTGCTGATGGCTCTCTACTTCCGCACCTGGCGGATGTCAGCTGCCGCCGTCGCCGGCCTGCTCGTCGTCGTTATTGTGACGGCCGGGCTGTACGCCGCCAGCGACTTCGAAGTGACGCCGTCGGCCATCATCGGCTTCCTGACGATCCTGGGATACTCGCTCTACGACACGGTGGTGGTGTTCGACAAGATCCGGGAAAACACCTCCGGCATCGCTGCCTCCACCCGACGCACCTTCGCGGAGGAAGTCAACCTTGCCGTGAACCAGACCCTGGTGCGCTCCATCAACACCATGATGGTGGCCATCCTGCCGGTCGCAGCCATCCTGTTCATTGGTGCCTACCTGCTGGGTGCCGGCACCCTGCGCGACCTGTCGCTGTCCCTGTTCATCGGTATCATCGTCAGCACCTTCTCCACGATCTTCATCGCGGCGCCACTGTACGCCTGGCTTCGGTCCCGTGAATCTGAGCTGGTGCAGCAGGCCCGTCGCGTGCAGCAGCGGCGTGCCGCGCTGAAGGCGGCGGACACCGACGACGACGCAGTTGCCGCGATTGCGGTGTCAGGCGGCGGCACCGGCGGCGGCACCGGCAACGGAAAGAGCAGCCGGAGCGGGACCGGCAGCAGCGCCGTGCAGGGCTAAGCGGACCGGAACCGTCCCGGCATCGTCCGGGGCTAACGGGCGGGCGGTGGTCCCGGCGTCGTCCGGGGCTAAGATACCGGAAGAACCACGGCGGAGCGGCCGGCACTTAGGTGCCGGCCGCTCACAGTTAAGGCGCACTATAGTCCTTAATTCCGGGCATACACTAGAGGGATTCATTGTTTCAATGAATGCGGACAGTTAGGGACAACAGGTGGACGAGCAGACAGCTGCAACGGCGCGGGTTGCCGCGCCCGATGTTGCGCGACCGGTGCCGGCACCCGGGCAGCCTGCCGCCAATGGAGCCGCCGCGGGTGCTGCTGAACTGCGCCCCACCTTTCCGGGCCGTAGGGAACGCACCAGGGCCCGGCTCGCCCGGTTGACGGGCAGGGCAGGGACCGGTTATTCGCCCATCCTTGAGCCGCTGTTGCGCACCGTGCGGGCCAACAACCCGAAGGAAGACTTCGACCTGATCCAGCGCGCGTTCGTCGTCGCGGAACGCAGCCACCAGGGCCAGAAACGCAAGAGCGGTGATCCCTACATCACCCACCCCGTGGCAGTAGCGACCATCCTGGCCGAACTCGGCATGACCGGAACCACCCTTGCCGCGGCGCTGCTGCATGACACGGTGGAGGACACCGACTACACCCTGGAGCAGCTGCGGGCCGATTTCGGCGCCGAAGTGGCGATGCTGGTGGACGGCGTGACCAAGCTGGACAAGGTGCAGTTTGGGGAAGCCGCCCAGTCGGAAACGGTCCGCAAGATGGTCGTGGCCATGGCCAAGGACATCCGGGTGCTGGTGATCAAGCTGGCTGACCGGCTGCACAATGCCCGTACCTGGCGCTTTGTGTCGGCCGAGTCCTCCGGCCGCAAAGCCCGCGAAACCCTCGAAATCTATGCCCCGCTGGCGCACCGCCTGGGCATGAACACCATCAAATGGGAACTTGAGGACCTGTCCTTCGCTGCCCTTTATCCCAAGGTGTACGAGGAGATCGTGCGCATGGTGGGGGACCGCACCCCGGAGCGGGAGAAGAACCTGAGCGTCATCCGCAACCAGATCGCCGAGGACCTCCGCGCAGCGAAGCTGAAGGCCACCATCACCGGCAGGCCCAAGCACTATTACTCGATTTACCAGAAGATGATCGTTCGCGACAAGGACTTCGACGACATCAACGACCTGATGGGGGTGCGCATCCTGGTCGACACGGTCCGGGACTGCTACGCCGCCCTGGGCGCCATGCACGCGCGCTGGAACCCGCTGCCCGGCAGGTTCAAGGACTACATCGCGATGCCGAAGTTCAACATGTACCAGTCCCTGCACACGACCGTCATCGGACCGGGCGGCAAACCGGTCGAAATCCAGATCCGGACCCAGGAGATGCATCAGCGGGCCGAATACGGTGTGGCGGCCCACTGGAAGTACAAGAACCAGCTCAAGAACGGCCAGACCGTGAGCCAGGGGCCGCAGCAGGAGGACATGAACTGGCTGCGGACGCTGGTTGACTGGCAGCAGGAAACCCGCGATCCCGGAGAGTTCCTTGACTCCCTGCGGTTCGAAATCAACGCACGCGAAGTTTTCGTCTTCACTCCAAAGGGCGAAGTGATGGCGCTGCCCGCCGGATCCACCCCCGTCGACTTCGCCTACGCCGTCCACACCGAGGTGGGCCACCGGACCATCGGGGCCCGTGTTAACGGCAAGCTGGTGCCGCTCAACAGTGAGCTCAACCACGGCGACTGGGTGGAAATTTTCACCTCCAAGGCCGAGGGCGCCGGCCCCAGCCAGGACTGGCAAACCTTCGTCAAGAGTCCCCGCGCGCGGAACAAGATCCGGCAGTGGTTCAGCAAGGAACGTCGCGAAGAGGCCATCGAAAAGGGCAAGGAACTGCTGACGCGTGCCATGCGGAAGCAGAACCTCCCCCTGCAGCGCATGATGACCCATGACGCGCTGATGTCGGTGGCCGAGGAAATGCACTACGTCGACATCTCCGGGCTTTACGCGGCCGTGGGCGACGGGCATGCCTCTGCCCAGGCCGTCGTCGAAAAGCTCGTCGACCTGCTCGGCGGCCACGATGCGGCAGAGGATGAGGCGGCGGAAGTCGTTTTGCCCAGCGCGCCGTCCCGCCCCCGGTTCTCCGATTCCGGCGTCGTAGTCCGCGGCGTGGGGGACGTCCTGGTCAAACTCGCCCGCTGCTGCACCCCCGTCCCACCGGACTCGATCCGCGGCTTTGTCACCAAGGGTTCCGGTGTCTCGGTGCATCGCGCCGATTGCCGGAACCTGCAGAACCTCCTCTCCGAGCCGGAGCGCCTGGTGGAGGTGGAGTGGGCTCCCACGCAGTCGAGCGTGTTCCTGGTCGAGATCCAGGTCGAGGCACTGGACCGCAAGAGCCTGCTGTCGGACGTTACCCGGGTGCTGAGCGAGAACCACGTGAACATCCTTGCGGCGAGCGTGCACACCTCCAGCGACCGGGTTGCCATGTCCCGGTTCGCCTTCGAAATGGGCGACACCAAGTACCTGCACCACGTGCTCAACGCGGTGCGACGGATCGACGGCGTCTTCGATGTATACCGGACGACGGGTTCACAGCGCCGGTCCTGATAACGGCACTGCGTCCAGGGCAGCCAGAGCGCTGGCCTTATGGGGAAGCCTGGAAGCGGCGGCGATTGCCTGCCGAACCAGCGGCAGCGGACACTCCAGCACGGGGTCCCGGAAAAGCGCCGCGAGCACCGGCAGTGCCTGCGCCTGGGGCACCTGAAGGGCAACGTCGTACGCAGTCCGCAGCGCTGGAGTGACCGGCACGCCCGCCACGTGCACGACATCGCGGGGCCCCAACGCCACCTCATGCAGGACGCAACCGCTCCAGGGCGGCAACGCCGTGGTGCGCCGGCGGCAGTCCACCAGCAGGGCCAGCCGACCGGGGTCCGGCGCGCAGCCATGCACCCATGCAGCAGTAAGCCGGCCAAGCACCACCCGCTCCACGAAAGGGGCGGGAAGGCTCAGCGCCGCAGCCAGGGCACGGGCGGCTGGACCTTGCTCCTGCGCCGCGGGCCCATATGCTTGCCCGTGGATCCGAACCAGCACGCCGTCCAGGGCCATCGCCTGTAGTTCAGCGGCACTAAAGTGGTAGCCCGGCACCAGTACCACCGGCGCCGCCGGGTCGTTGCCGGAACTCATGCACCAAGCATGCAGCCGCGGGCCAGGGCACCAAAGAGCCCCGACCCGGAAGTGGATAACTTCAGGGTCGGGGCTTCGGGGCTGTGCTGCGGCTGTTGCGGCGGGCCGCGGCGCATTGTGTGCTGCCGAGTTCCTGCGGGTGTTGCTAGGAGAGTTCCTCCGCGGCCTTGCGGATCTGCTCGAGCCACGCGGTACGGGCCTCCAGCGCTTCGCGCGCAGCTCGGATACGCCGCTGGTCTCCGGCCTGCTCCGCTGCGGCGAGGTCCTCCTGCAGCGACGCGATGGTCGCTTCCAGTTGGCTGAGCGCGCTGTTGGTCCGGGCCTTGGTTTCGGGATCCGTGCGCCGCCAGTTCTCGTCCTCGGCCTTGCGCACGGCATCTTCAACCTGGCGCAGGCCTGCCTCGATGCGGTGCATGTCGGCCCGGGGCACCTTGCCGGCTTCCTCCCAGCGGTCGCGGATGGACTGCAGGGATTTCTTGGCTGCCGTCAGGTCGCGGATGGGCAGGAGCGCCTGCGCTTCAGCCACCAGGGCTTCCTTGACCACCAGGTTGGCGGAAAATTCCTGGTCGAGAGCCTCGTTAACGCTTTGCCGGGCGGCGAAGAACTTGTCCTGTGCCGCGCGGAAACGCGTCCACAGGGCGTCGTCATCCTTGCGGCTGGCCCGCGGAGCGGCCTTCCACCGGTCCATCAGACGGCGGTACTCCCCGGCGGCGAAACCCCAGTCGGTCGACGTCGAAAGTTCTTCAGCCTCAGCGATCAACTTCTCTTTGGCGGCCTTGGCCGTGGAGTTGGTGCTGTCGAGCTGGGAGAAGTACGCCCGGCGGTGCCTGTCGAACACGGTCCGCGCCGATCGGAACCGCTTCCACAGGGCGTCCTCCGTGCTGCGGCCCAGCCGGATCCCACCCTTCTGGGCGGACTTCCAGGCCTCAAACAGGTCGTTCATGCGGGCACTGCTGGTTTTCCACTGGATCGCTGCAGGATCCTGCCCGGAGATGGCCTCGGCTTCGGCCACAATGGCTTCGCGGGACTCCAGCTCCTTGGCCCGTGCGGCTTCGTGCCCCGCACGTTCCTCAGCCTCAAGGGCCCTGACACGTTCATCGAGTGCTGTGAGGCGGGCCTCGACGCCACGGACGTCACCGATGGAGGAGCGCTCATCCAGCTGCGCGCGCAGGTGGCCAATGGTTTTGTGCATGTCAGTGGCAGGTGCCTTGGCCGCGACCCGCTGCTCCAGCAGGGTGACCTGGGCGGCGATGTCATCAAACTTCCGGGCAAAGTATGCCAGCGCTTCAGCGGGTGTGGCGCCGGGGTATTGACCAACGGCCACCTCCTCACCGTCGATCAGCAGGAAGACATGTCCGTCTTCCTCAGCGCGGCCCCAATTGGCGGCCTCGGCGGGGCTCATCCCACCGGGCAGCGGAATGACCGGGGCCGGTGCCGTTGCACTCGGTGCGCTGGGCGCAGCCTTGGGCCGGGCGGCGAAGGCTGCCGGTGACGGCGCCTTGGGGGCCGCGGGTGCCGGATCGGCCCGCTCCGGGGCTGCCGGTTCCGTTGCTGCCGGCTCTGACGGCGCTGGCTGGGCGGATTCCTCGGCCTCAGGCGCGGCAGGGTCGGCCGGAGCGGTTTCCGCTGACGCGGATTCGGGAGCGTCGGGCGCGGTCGGCGCGGATTCCTCGGCCGACGCGGTTTCCTCAGCCGACGCGGTTTCCTCGGCCGACGCGGATTCGGGGGCGTCGGGCGCGGCTTCGGCTGCTGCGGGTTCTTCCGGGACAGGGGCCACCGCTGCGGCTACACCTGCTTCGGATTCCGCCGCGGGGGCTGTGGAGGCTGCTGCCAGGTCGTCGGATTGCTGACTGTCTGTCACCGCTAAAAGTCTTTCGCTAGGAAATCGCTGTCTCGCCCGGCTACCGGCGGGCGACGCGGGATGCCCGCGGCCCGGCCGGATCACCCAAGCGTAAACGAGTCTATCGTTACCGGTGTCACAGGGGCACCGTCGCTTGCTCCGCCAGCGATCCCGGCGTCGGCGATCCGCTGGACGACGTCCAACCCTGAGGTCACATTTCCCATCAGGGTGTAGCCGCCGTCGGTCTGCGGGAGGACCGTGTCCTTGTAGACGATGAAGAACTGAGTGCCGTTGCTGTAGGTGCTGCTGCCGCGCGCGACAGCGATGCTGCCTGCAGGGTATTTGCCGTCGGCCGGAGAGTTTTCCACCGGGCCCCACTGGTAGTCGGGGTCCCCGGCGCCGTCGCCGCCCTTGGAGCCACACTGCAGGACGCCAAAGTTGTCGGCGTTGGTCAGGCGGTGGCAGGTCAGGCCGTTGAAGAAGTTGGCGTCGGCCAGCGATTTGAAGACCGCTGCTGCCTGCGGCGCCTTGGTTCCGTCCACCTGGATCCCCAACGGCTGCCCGTTCAGGCTGAGCTGCCCGGTGAACGTCTTGCCCGCAGCCGTGTTGGCGGCCGGCACATTGGGGCTGTTCGTCTGGGCCGCCGTTGCCGCGTCGGTGGCTTCTCCGCTGGCGGGGTCCGTAGCGGCCGACGTCGAGTTCAAACCGGCGGCGGCAGCTGCGACCTCCTCTGCTGTCGGGTTGGAACTGAAAACCGTGAGCTGCAGGACGACGGCAAGCAACACCGCCACGAGGATGGCTCCGGCGGCCAGCAGGTTATCCCGCCGACGTCGCGCGCCCTGCTCGGCGCGCAACTGCCGCTTCGCCTGCATCTGTGCAACACGCCGCCTGGCTTCGCGGGTTTCCTTTTTGCTCGTCGTCGCCAAGGCGTTGTTCCCCTACCCTTCACTGTCGCTGGAGCCCTGCGGGGGCTGTAATGCGCACTACCGGCCGGTTGGGCGCTCGGCAGTTCGCCCGCATAAAATGGCTGCCGCAGCAAGTGTACCCACGCTGCCCCTGTGAGAACCTTGAAGCATCCCGGACGCCGCGCTGGCTGAGGCGCGCCCGGTTGCCGCCCCCGTTAGGAGACCTCTTTCCATGGCACGCACCGCCTCCCTGTCCGGCTTTCCCGAATGGCTGCCGTCAGAACGGTTGGTGGAACTGCATGTCCTGGACACGCTCCGTCGCACGTTTGAACTGCACGGCTTTTCCTCCATCGAAACGCGTGCGGTGGAGACCGTCGGGCAGCTGCTGAGAAAGGGTGAGATCGACAAAGAGGTTTACGCGCTGAGCCGCCTCCAGGACGACGACGGCGCTGCCGCCAGCGGGAAGGCCGACCCGCAGCAACTGGCGCTGCATTTCGACCTGACGGTACCGTTCGCCCGCTACGTGGTGGAAAACGCCGGCTATCTGGCGTTCCCGTTCCGTCGCTACCAGATCCAGAAGGTCTGGCGTGGAGAGCGCCCACAGGACGGTCGCGCCCGTGAATTCACCCAGGCCGACATTGACGTGGTCGCTGACGGGGAACTGCCGTTCCGGTACGACGTCGAACTGGCCCTGGTGATCGTCGAGGCGCTTTCTGCGTTGCCCATTCCGGCGTTCAAGCTGCGCGTCAACAACCGCAAACTGGCCGAAGGGTTTTACCGTGGAATTGGGCTGACGGACGCGGCCGGAGTGCTCCGCAGCATCGACAAGTTGGAAAAGATTGGTCCCGCCGCAGTCGCCGAGCTGCTCAAAACCGAGCTGGGAGCCACCGACGAGCAGGCCGCCGCGGCCCTGGCCCTGGCGTCGATCCGCACGGAAGACACCTCATTCGTGGCACAGGTGCGGGCGCTGGGGGTCTCTCATGAGCTCCTGGACCAGGGGCTGGACGAGCTGGAGCAGGTCATCGCCGCCGCCAGCGTTCGGGCGCCCGGCTCCGTCGTCGCCGATCTCAGCATCGCCCGGGGCCTGGACTACTACACGGGAACCGTCTACGAGACAGTGCTGGTGGGGCACGAGAGCCTGGGGTCCATCTGCTCGGGTGGCCGCTACGACAGCCTCGCCACCAAGGGCAACCGCACCTTCCCCGGCGTCGGCCTGTCCATCGGCGTCACCCGGCTGGTGTCCCGGATCGTCGGGCAGGACCTCGCCGTCGCCTCGCGCAGCGTCCCCACCGCCGTGCTCGTGGCGCTTTCCTCGGAGGACAGCTGGCAGGAGGCCCAGGATGTGGCAGCCGTGCTTCGTGCCCGGGGCATCCCGACGGAGGTTGCGGCAAAGGCAGATAAATTCGGCAAGCAGATCAAGTACGCCGACCGGCGTGGCATTCCCTTCGTCTGGTTCACTGCCGACGACGGCAGTCACCAGGTCAAGGACATCCGCAGCGGTGACCAGGTCGCGGCGGACCCGGCCAGCTGGGCGCCCCCGGCCGCGGACATGGCGCCCAGCATCGCCGTCGCCGCCCCCA
>JAODMR010000162.1 GCA_025465475.1 Micrococcaceae bacterium | reverse complement strand
GTGCAGATGTCGACACTCGGCGGTGGTGGCGACGTGGGGATGATGCGGGTGGGGTGCAGATGTCGACACTCGGCGGTGGTGGCGACGTGGGGATGATGCGGGTGGGGGTGCAGATGTCGACACTCGGCGGGGGGAGGGTGGCAGGTTCAGCGGAGGTTCAGGGTGAGGGCCGTGGCATCTACATGGTCCAAGGCGTGCCGCAAAGCACCCACGGCGACGATGTCCTCGCCCAGGGCGGAGACGGCCAGTCGCGGGGGAGTGTGCGTGTAGAGGGGGAGTTGCTCCGCGATGGGATCCAGCAGCACGGCGGCAGAGCGCGACACTGCCCCGCCCAGCACGACCAGTTCGGGGTTCAGCAAGGTAGCAAGGGAGCCGATCACGCGGGCCATCCGGTCAACCAGCCGCGCCAGGATGCTGAGGGCCGGCGGGTCCCCTCCAGCGGCCGCCTGGAAGACCATTTCCGCAGTGACTTTCCCTGCGATGCCCCCTGTCCAGTCCCGCAACACCGTCGGCGCGGAGCTGGCCACGGCGTCGGACCCCCACCGACGGGCGAGCCCTGCCATCCCTTCGGGAGTGCCAACACCCACCACCTGATTCAGGTAGCCCATCTCACCGATGCTGCCCCGGCTGCCGTGCAGCAGCCGGCCTGACTCCATCACGCCCGTACCAAGCCGTTCGCCGGACAACATGACCGCCAGGTCTGAGACGCCGGACGCCGCCCCTCTCCAACGCTCGCCCAGGGCGGCCAGGTTGGCGTCGTTCTCCAGCAGCACCGTCCAGCCGTGCCGCTCCAACAAGGCAGTCCGGAGTCCGACGTCGAACATCCCCCAAAATTCCTGGCTGGCGACCACGTTGCCATCGCGGTCAATGGGCGCAGGAAGCCCCGCCCCCACGGCCAGCACGCGTCGGGCGTCGACTCCCGCATCCTCCAACGCCGCAAGGGCCGCTGCACTCACCACGTCCACCCGCTCCCCGGCCAGGTCAGGGGTGGCAAAAGGCAGGGAACTTCTGCCCACCGTGCGTCCCCTAAGGTCGGCAACAAGCACGCTGACCTTGGCGACGCCAATGTCCACGCCCAGGACGAAACCGGCCGTGGCCGCGAATTCGAAGCGTCGGGCCGGCCGGCCCTTCCCCGGGGACCCCTCAGCAGCGGGCCGCCCCGGAGGCTCCTGCCGCCCCACCCCCGGAACCTCCACCAGCCCCGCAACGCCCTGCGGCGGAGGGCCCAAGGCGGCGGCGCCGAGTTCGTGCAGCCATCCGGCGCGCAGCAGGTCCTCGCAGACCGCAATGACGGTGGCGCGGGTCAATCCCGTCGCCTGCATCAGGTCCGTTCCCGTCATGACGGCTGACCGCCTCATCACTCCCAGGACGGCCTCGGCATTGACCTGTCGCAGCAATTGCGGCGTGGTGCCGGGGCGGCGATGCATATGGCTTGACCTTTCCCGCGCTCCGCACGGACAATGGAACGGTAATAGATTTAGATTATATCTAAAATCCACCGTCGTCCCTGAAGGAACCCTTCTTGTCCACGAATGCCACCACCAGCACCCAGACCTCCGACGAGCGCATGACCGACCCCAACTGGTGGCGCCAGGCGGCGGTGTACCAGATCTACCCGCGCAGTTTCTACGACTCCAATGGTGACGGCCTGGGCGACATCCGTGGCATCACCGAGAAGGTGCCGTACCTGCAGTCCCTGGGCATCGACGCGGTCTGGCTCAGCCCGTTCTACCCCTCCGCGCTCGCCGACGGCGGCTACGACGTCGACGACTACCGGAACGTTGACCCCAAGCTCGGCACCCTGGCCGATTTCGATGAAATGGCCTCGGCCCTGCACTCCGCGGGCATCAAACTGATCGCGGACATCGTGCCGAACCACTCGTCCAACCGGCACGAATGGTTCCAGGAAGCGCTCGCTTCCCCCAAGGGGTCGGCCGCCCGCGCGCGCTACATCTTCCGTGACGGCAAGGGTCCTGACGGATCGCAGCCGCCGTCGGACTGGGAATCGGTGTTCGGTGGCAGCGCCTGGCAGCAGGTCGAGGACGGACAGTGGTACCTGCACCTCTTCGCCCCGGAGCAGCCCGACTTCAATTGGGACAACCGGGAGGTCCGCGACGACTTCCTCAAGACACTGCGCTTCTGGTCCGACCGTGGAGTGGACGGGTTCCGTGTTGACGTGGCCCACGCCCTCACCAAGGACCTCAGCGAGCCGTTGGCCTCCAAGGACGAGCTTGGCATCGAGGGACAGCTGTTGGACGGGTCCCACCCGTTCTGGGACCGCGATGAAGTCCACGGTGTCTTCGCGGAATGGCGGGATGTCTTCAACGAGTACACGCCGCCGCGCACCGCAGTTGCCGAGGCATGGGTGCACGCCTCCCGCCGCGCCCGCTACGCCAGCCCCTCAGGGTTGGGGCAGGCCTTCAACTTTGACCTGCTGCAGGCGGACTTCGACGCCGACCAGTTCCGGGACATCATTACCAAGAACCTGGAAGAGGCCGACGCCTCCGGCGCTTCCTCCACCTGGGTCTTCTCCAACCACGACGTCGTTCGTCACGCAACGCGCTACGGCCTGCCCAAGGGCGGGGGAGCCAAGGGACTGGGCCAGGACGGCAAGGCCTGGCTGATGACCAACGGAACCGAACCGAAACTGGATGTCGAGCTGGGATTGCGCCGGGCCCGCGCCGCCACGCTGCTGATGCTGGCGCTCCCCGGCTCGGCCTACATCTACCAGGGCGAGGAATTGGGCCTGCATGAAGTGGCGGACATTGCGGATGAGGACCGCCAGGACCCCACCTTCTTCCGCAACGCCGGTGTGGAGAAGGGCAGGGACGGCTGCCGCGTGCCGCTGCCGTGGTCCACGGAGGGAGGCTCCTTCGGTTTCGGTTCAGGTACCGCGCACCTGCCACAGCCGGCCTGGTTTGCGCGCTATGCCGTGGCGGCACAGGAGCAGGACGAGCAGTCCACGCTCAACCTGTACCGGCAGGCCCTGGAACTGAGGCACCAGCGTCAGTCCGCCGAGGAACTCCAGTGGATCGACGAAGGAAACCCTGAGGTGCTCCACTTCGTACGGCCCGGTGGCTGGCACTCCGTGACCAATTTCGGCAGCACCCCGGTAGACCTCCCGGCCGGCACGGTGCTGGTCACCAGCGCTCCGCTGGAGGACGGCAAACTCGGGGCAGACAGCACCGCCTGGATCGCCTAAGATCCACTCCCCAAACTGAAACCCCGTCCATCGGCCCTGCGCCGGTGGGCGGGGTTTCGGTCTTAATGTTTTCCGTCACCGGCCGATTACGGCCAGCGAAGCCCTGTCGGCGGATATACGGTAGTTGTATGTCTTCCACAGCCCCCGACGTCGTGACGCCTGCCCCATCGCCCCGGGTCCGCAACATTCCCGCCGAGATCGCCCGTTCCTGGCTCCTGGTCCCCGCGACCAAGCCCGAGTCGTTTGATGAGGCCGCCGGATCCCGTGCCGATGCCATCGTGCTGGACATCGAGGACGCCGTCGACCCCGTCAACAAGGCCACTGCACGCGAAGATGTGGTGCGCTGGCTGAACGACGGCGGCAAGGCGTGGGTTCGCATCAATGACGTCCACTCCGACTTTTGGGCCGACGACGTCGCAGGCCTGCGCAACAACCCCGGACTGCTCGGCGTCATGCTCGCCAAGACCGAGAACGCGGAACAGGTCAAGGAAACCTACCACCGCCTCGACGGAAAAACCCGGGTGCTCGCCCTGGTCGAGTCAGCAGTCGGCATCGAAGAAGCCAACAACATCGCAAAGGCCGAGGGCGCCTTCCGGCTGGCCTTCGGGTCCGGCGACTTCCGCCGCGACACCGGCATGAGCGCCGACCGGGAGGCCATGGCCTACCCGCGCGCCAAGCTCGTGGTCGCCAGCCGGGTCGGCAACCTGCCCGGTCCCATTGACGGGCCTACCGTGGGTACCAACCACCCGATCCTGCGCGAACAGTCAGCCATCACCGTGTCCATGGGCATGACCGGCAAGCTGTGCCTGGCGACCGACCAGACAACCATCATCAACGAGGTCATCAGCCCGACCCCCACGGATGTGGCCTGGGCGACTGACTTCATGGCCGATTTTGACGCCCGCGGCGGCGTGATCCGTGACGGCTCCGACCTGCCCCGCCTGGGTCGCGCCCAGAAGATCATGAAGCTTGCTGTGGCCTTCGGCGTCCAGCCGGCCGTCTGAGCCCGCCCACGTTGAACGGGTTCTGGGAAGCCTCCGGCCGGTTGTACAAGGTGCTTGTCCTGACGGCCATGGGTTTGATCGCTGTCGGCCTGGTGCTGACCGTCGTGGGGGCCAACACCGAGAACCGATCGATGATGCTGGCCGGTCTGCCGTTTCTCGGCGCAGGCATGGTCACCCACGTTGTCGGCCTGATGGTGCGGGGCCGCGAAGTCCGTAAACGCCTGCACGGAAAATAACCCACCCACCGGTGGTCGAGCTTGTCGAGACCCCGAGCCCGTCGTCGGTGGTCGAGCCTGTTGCCGGTGGTCGAGCTTGTCGAGACCCCGAGCCTGTTGCCGTTGGTCGAGCTTGTCGAGACCACCGGTCTCGACGGGCTCGACCACCGCTGGGGTTAGGAGCTGTGGCTGTTGCGGAGGGTGAC